>DHJA01000145.1 GCA_002404095.1 Planctomycetaceae bacterium UBA4732
TTGATGAAAACCTTTGCTGAGACAATAGTTATCACTTAACGAACGGTATTGCGTTTAGCCGCGACCCGAAAGGGGAGCGCGTGCGAAGAGCGCTCGCCTTTGGGTCGCGGCTAAACATTTATTTCGGCGCGTTCGCTCCGTCGAGCTTCGTCTGCCATTCGTCGAGCAGTCGGCCGATTTCGCGATAAGAGAAGTCGATGTTGGCCAGTTCATGGCCCACGTCCACGGCATGCGCCAGGTCGCCGGCTTCGGCGCAGCCTTGCGCTAAGACGAATAAGATTTCCTTCTTATTAGCCGACTCGACCGTGGGCAGCAGGCGTAAGGCCTCCTCGAAGTTGCGCTGGGCGAGACGCCAGTTGTTGCGGGCCTTGAAGCAATGGCCCAATTGCGTCAGCGACTGCCAGCGCCAACGAGGGTCGCCGCGCGCCGCCTGCAATTCCTGAATCGCCTCATCGACCTGCCCGCCGCGCAGCAGACGTACACCCGCTTCGTAACGGTGGCTCATCTCTGTCGGAAAGCGCTCGGCCTTGCGTCGGTGCAGTTCCAGCTCGCGGGTGTTGATCTCTTTCCGAAGACGGATGCGGAGCTTGCGAAGCTCCTCGTCGTCCGGTTTGTCCTTGAATCGTTCCTCCGCGACGGCCATATTCTGGCGGAATGGTTCAATTTCGAGGTCCGCTAACTCCGTCGTTAGCTCGAAGGCGTTGCCGGTCGGCCCCAAACCCTCTTGCAACACGGCGCGGGCCTGTTCGAGGTCGTTATGCCGACGGTAGACGGCCGCCAGTTGCACATACAGACCGGCGTTAGTGAGATCGGCCTGGAGCTTCGCGCGGATCGGGGCGGCCTCGCGGCCGGGACGGTCGCCAGGGGCCGCGGCGCCTTCCGCCTTGGCGGCGGCCGTGCCGACGCGATACTCCTTGGACTTGGACTGGACCTGATCGGTAGGCGGATCAGCGGCGCCGTTTGGCTTGGGGACGGCCGACGCTTCGGCGACCGCCCCGTCGTAGTTGCCTCGTGCGATGGTTTCGTTGACGGCCAAGTCCTTGAGCTTACGGCCGGCTTCTTGGTCGGCGGGCTTGGCCTTGCGCACGAGGTTCCACAGAGCGATGGCCTGCATGAAGTTGCCGCGTTTTTCATAGAGACGGGCAAGGGCGCGGTTGAGGGCGGCGCTGGCCTGCGTCTTCTGTCGCGCTTGTTCCAGCAGCCACACCGCCAGGTCGAGTTGCCCCAACCCGTCGGCGGCGACCGCCATGTCCATCTGGGCGCCTACGTCCCACGGGTCGCTCACCAGCACGCGCTCGCCGTACTCCAAGACGCCGAGATAGTCGCGGGTTTGCAGGGCCGTCTTGGCGCGCGCTTTGGCCGGCCAGGTGGTGAGCCAAGCCAGCATGGCGCCGCGAAGGTTGTTCTTGTACTTGGCTTTTTCGGTGCGGCGCAGCGTTTGACGGTAGATAAGGTTGCCCGGATCGAGCTTGCAACAGCTCAACAGCAGGCGGATGCCATAGTCGTAGTTGCCGGTGGCGACGGACTGGTTGGCGTGCTCGAATTGACTGACCGCGACCCGACGGCGTTCCGGGGTCAACGGCGGCAAAATGCTGGTAGGGGTGGCCATAGGCTTCCCAGGGGGCGTCGGCGCCCTTGCGTCCTTTGTACGTCCTTTGGGAATAGCCTACCAAAGGGGCGCGGCCGGGTCAAACGGCGCTTTCCTCAAAATAGGGCGCGAGCGCGCCTCGCATCAACTGGCGGGCGCGATGCAGCCGGCTCTTAACGGCCGAGAGACTGAGACGCATTGCCTCCGCAATGTCCGCGTTGGGCTGGCCGTCCACGTCGGACAGGAGAAAGACCTTGCGGTAGACTTCTGGCAGCGCCGCGATGGCGCGTTCGATCTGTCGTCGCCGCTCACGCGCCAACACCTGGGCGTCGGGGCCGAGCGTCCGGTTGCGGCCGGAGTCTTCGGCCGCCCCCTCTTCAACGAAGGCGTCGAAAGGCGCGTCGGCGCGGCGTTCTTCACGCACGGCCCGTTTGCGTCGGTGCGACAGCGCGGCGTTGACCGTAACGCGATGCAGCCAGGTGGGAAAGGCCGAATCGCCGCGGAAAGTGGGCAACTTGCGCACGACCTGAAGCAGAACGTCCTGCGTCACGTCTTCGGCGTCCACATCGCTGCGGACCATGCGTCGGGCCATATTGTAGACGCGCGGCGCGTAGTCGTAGTACACTTGCTCCGCGGACAGCGGGAAAGGGGAAAGATTCTCCTGCGGGCCGGGCGTGGCGCCGGGTCCGTTGCGTAGGTGCGTGTCCATTATTCCAACCCCTCACGAGGAGGGTCTACCGCCTTTTCTTTTCATTTTGTCAAACTCTTACGATACGCGCGCGCGCGGCGAAAGACAAGGGATTTTTCAGTAGCGTCTCGTTTGTCCCATAAGTCTCATAAGTCCCATAAGTCCTATAGGACGTATAGGACGTATAGGACGAACGGAGACGCTACCGATTTTTCTCAGCAGAACGAGTCGCATCAGATCGCCCGCGCCGCAACGGCCGCGCCGCGATCGCCGACCACAAGGCTTCGACGCCCGCTCCTGTCCGCGCGCTGACGCGCAGGACCGGGGCGGCCGCACCTGCGGAAAGGGCCAGCGTCGCCAGAACCTGAGCCTCCACGCGCTCCGCTCCCGGCATGTCCGCCTTATGGACCACGACCACATCCGCGACTTCGAGCAACCCCGCCTTTTCCCATTGCAAATCGTCGCCCGTTTCCGGCTGCAACAGCAGCACCAGCACGTCCACAAGGGCGTGGACGGCCGTGTCCCCTTGGCCGGCGCCGACCGTCTCGACGAGAACCACGTCAAAGCCGAAGGATTCGCAGAGATAGATGAGGGGGCCAAGTCGTTCCGCCACGGCGCCGCGACCGCCGGCGGCGGCGAGGCTGCGGATGAACACGCCGTCATCGTCGGGGCGTGCCGGCATCCGAAAACGGTCGCCAAGTAGGGCGCCGCCCGTCAACGGACTTTGCGGATCGCAAGCCAGCACACATACGGTCAAGCCATGCAGCCGCGCCTGTTCGACGAGCTTGCCCGCCAGCGTACTCTTGCCCACGCCGCCGCCGCCCGTCAGCGCGACCACGCGCGCCGGTTTAGCCGGCGCGCCGATGCCGTGAAGTATGTCGTCAACGCGCTCGCCGTGCGCGACTAGGCTGAGGAGGCGAGCCAGGGCGTTGCGGTCGCGGCGCTGAAAGCGCTGGAGCAACTCGTCAAGCATGGTCCGGCCTCCGCGGTAGCCGGAGGAAAGCGACGATGTCCGGCAAAGGCGTACCAGGGCCGAAGACATGGGCGACGCCCAGGGCGAGAAGTTTGGGCGCATCGGCGTCGGGGATGATGCCGCCGATGAGGACGCCGACGTGATCGAGCTTGGCCTCGCGCAGCAGTTCGAGGACGCGCGGCGCAAGAGTCATGTGGGCGCCGCTAAGGATACTGAGGCCGAGCCAGTCGGCGTCCTCATCGGCGACGGCGCGGACGACGGCTTCCGGCGTCTGCCACAGGCCGGCGTAGATGACGTGCATTCCGGCGTCTCGCAGGGCGCGGGCGACCACCTTTATGCCGCGGTCGTGACCGTCGAGGCCGACCTTGGCGAGGACGATGCGGATAGGAGGCGGCTCGGTCATGTTGCCTCATCTATAAAAAGTGTCGTCGAGGTAGATTTTCATGTGAGCGGCGGTGCGTCCGGAGGTTTCGGAGAAGGATGAATGGCCTCATCCGCGAGTATGTTGGCCAACTCTCGGTCGCGGTCCTGGCGAAGCAGCGGCTCGTTGTGCTCACAGTAATGGATGGCTTCGAGGATCATTTCGAGCGGCAGATCATAGTCCGCGGCCACCTCTTCCGGCGTGCGCGGCTCAATGCCCACGGTCTGGCGATAGAGGACTTCGGCGCGGAGCCTCCGGCCCTTGGTAAACAATTGCCGGTAGGCGGAACCGGGTCGCGGTTCCAGGTATTGATAGCCGTTCTGCCCAGTCATGGGACGCCTCCTAGAGTACGGCGCGGCCCTCGGCCGGTCGCCCTTTAGTGTGGAAATCTCCTTGAGTATTTTACCACCAAACCGCGTCTGCTTCAGCGCGAAATCGCCGCGCCGCTCGAACGACGCCGTCTCTGGTGGCGGCCTTCTCCTAATGAGGCTACAATCTCTGCGGGACGAGCGAATCGAATGGGATGTTGAAGTATCGTTAAAGGGCGTGAAACATGGCGGGACTGAGCGACACTTCGCCGGAGGCCGAGCGCGTGCTGCTAGGAGTTCTGCGCAGAATGCCTTTTGAGCGAAGATGGCGGCAGATCGGAGAGATTTATGATCTCGCTAAATGCCTGCGCGCGATGGGGCAGGCAAAGGGCAAGGAGTCTACCGTG
Source organism: Planctomycetaceae bacterium UBA4732 (assembly GCA_002404095.1). Lineage (GTDB taxonomy): Bacteria > Planctomycetota > Planctomycetia > Gemmatales > Gemmataceae > UBA4732. Next base: position 4,386 of record DHJA01000145.1, read on the forward strand.
AATCCACCTAATGAGAATCTCCAGGTTTTGCAAGAGGTTATCACCGCCCTTTCGAGTCTGGCAATCCCTTATGCTCTTGGGGGTTCCTTGGCCAGCTGTCTCTTCGGCCAGATGCGTACCACTCTGGACGCGGATTTGTCGGTGGAGCCATTCCCCGGCAAGGAGGCGGCCTTATGCGCCTGTTTCGGGGAAGATTATTATATTAGTCAGGAATGCGTCAAAGACGCGATACGCCGGCGATCTTCCTTCAACATCATTCACCTGACCAGCGGTTTCAAGGTGGACTGTTTTATTCGGAAGGACCGGCCGTTCGACCAATCGGCTATGGCGCGCCGGCGCTCGTACCCCTGGCCGGGGCAAATGGGTTTGACTCTCCAATGCGTCACCCCCGAGGATGTCGTTTTGTTCAAACTGGAGTGGTATCGTCTAGGCGACGAGGCTTCTGAACGACAATGGCGCGACATAATCGGCGTCCTCCAGGTACAGGCCGACAAACTCGACGACGCCTATCTCGACCACTGGGCCGCCGACCTTGGCGTGACGGACCTGCTCGGCCGCGCCCGCCAGGACGCCAACGGATGAAGGCATCGCTTCCTGAATCGGTTCCCGAGTCCATCTCCCTCGTGCACGGCCGAATGTGCATCGTGCTGGCCGCACTGCTTTGGAGTACCAGCGGCGCTTTCACGAAACTCCTCACCCAACCGACCGGCTTCGGCCTCGATCAACCCGTTATTGATCCTTTACAGATCGCTTTTGGCCGAGCCTTGTTCGCCGGTCTTGCGCTCCTGCCCCTTTTGCGGCGCGCGGACCTGTCGTTCCGTTCGGCCATGCTCGGCACGGCCATTTGCTTCGCGGCCATGAATGCCCTTTATGTGACCGCAATGTCTATCGGCTCCGCCGCCAACGCCGTATTCCTCCAATACACCGCGCCAATGTGGCTGGCCCTGGTGAGCATCTTTTGGCTGAAGGAGCCGGCCGACCGGCGCACGCTGTTCGCGCTGGCCGCAAGCATGATCGGCGTTGCCGTCATCGTCGTCGGCGGTTGGGGCGACAGTGACAAGCTCGTCGCGGCCGGCATTGCCGTTGGCAGCGGCGTCGCTTACGCAGGCGTCCTCATCGGCTTGCGCGTGCTGCGCGCGTCGTCTTCGCGCTGGTTGACGATCTTCAATCACTTATTTGCCGCCTTCGCCTTGGCGCCTTCGCTGTTCCTCTTCTGGAGGGTGACGCCTTCGCCGGGCCAACTGCTTACGCTGTTCCTGTTCGGCTCGGTGCAGATGGCACTGCCCTACTGGCTGGTGGCGCGTGGCTTGCGCCGCGTCACCTCGCAAGAGGCGGGAATGCTCACCCTGCTGGAACCGTTGTTCAATCCTCTCTGGGCGTTTCTCGTCTACCCCCAGCAGAGCGAAACCCCATCCTTTTACACGCTGATCGGCGGCGCCTGCATCCTGGCCGCTCTGGTGTGGCGCTACTGGCCGGCCGGCCGAACCGCGGTTGCGAGTTGACATCCGCGCGCGACAATGGTTTGCTGGTCAGGACTCGCCCATCTTCGTGGACGCCAGCCATGCAAACTTTGCTAACCGAGACTCCCACCTACGAGAAGCCGGCCCGGCTCACGTCGCTCGACGCCTACCGCGGCTTCATCATGTTGGCGATGGCGTCGGGCGGCTTCACGCTGGCGAAGGTGGCCGAACACTTTCCCGACAGTCGCGTCTGGGCATTCGTTGGCTATCACACCGATCACGTCGCCTGGGTCGGCTGCGGCTTTTGGGATCTCATCCAGCCGGCGTTCATGTTCATGGCCGGCGTCGCCATTCCGTATTCCTACGCCAGCCGTAAGAACAAGGGCGAGTCCGACGGCCTGATTTTGTTCCACGTCGCCGTCCGCTGCTTGGTGCTGGTCCTTTTGGGCATTTTCCTCTCTTCCAATGGCGGCGCCAGGCCGGAACACCTCCTCGTCAACGTGCTAACGCAAATCGGCCTCGGCTATTTCTTCGTCTATCTGTTTCGCGGGCGCGGCCTGATCGTTCAATTAGCGGCAACGGCTTTCGTTCTCGTCGGCTATTGGCTCTGGTTCGCTTTGTATCCATTGCCGCCGGCCGCCTTTGATTACCAATCGGTCGGCCTGAAGGATGGGCCGTACCTGTCGGGTTTCTGCGCCCGTTGGGAGATGAACACCAACGCGGCGGCGCATTTCGACCGTTGGCTGCTCAATCTGCTTCCCGCCTATCGGGACAAGCCATTCGTCTTCAATCCGGGCGGCTACCCGACGCTGAATTTCATACCGTCGATGGCGACAATGTTGTTTGGCCTGATGGCGGGCGAACTGCTGCGCGGCCGCAAGAGCGGCCGGGCGAAACTTGCATGGCTGGTCGCGGCCGGATTGATCTGCTTGGCGCTTGGTCTGCTGGCGGGAAGGACGGTATGCCCGATCGTGAAGAAAATCTGGACGCCGTCGTGGGCGGTCTACAGCGCCGGCTGGACGTTTTGGATGCTGGCGGCGTTTTACGCCGTGTGCGATCTGAAGGGATGGAAAAGATGGTCTTTCTTCCTCACCGTGGTGGGCATGAACTCGATTGCGATGTATTGCATGTCGCAGCTGCTCAAGCCGGCCATCCGCGGTACGTTTCACAATCTGATAGGTGAATGGTGGTTCATGCAATGGATCGACCCGATTTATCTGCCGGTGGTGCAGTATTGCGTCGTCCTAACGGTACTATGGCTGGCATGTTACTGGATGTATCGTCGCGGCATTTTCGTGCGGATCTAAAGCTATGCCCGGTGCATCAACTCACGCAAGGCGGGATACGTCGCCCGATAGTGCGCGTAACCCTCTTCGTAGGCGGCGCGCGTCTCGGGACGCGGTTCCACCACTTCGGCGATCCGCACCATCTCTTTTGCCGCCTCGGCCAAATCGGCATAGCGTCCGGCGTGGACGGCGGCGACCAGCGCAGCTCCCAGCGCGCACGCTTCCGCCTCGCGCGGCAGGGCCATCGGCCGATTTAGCACGTCGGCGTGTATTTGTATCCACAAGCGGCTCTTTGCCCCGCCGCCGCCCGCGAACAGCCGACTGAGCGTGAAGCCGTGGCCTTGCAGGTCTTCGAGGATGTGCCGCGTACCGTAGGCCGTCGCCTCATAGATGCTGCGGAAGACGTGGCCGGGGCCGTGCGCCAACGTCAGACCCCAGAACGCGCCGCGGCCGCGCGGGTCTTTCAGCGGACAACGATTGCCCTGCCAGTAGTCCAGGCAGACCAGGCCGTCGCTGCCCGGCGCGACCGCCGCCGCCTTCGCGTCCAGCACTTCGTAGACGTGACGGCCGGATTTGGCCGCTTCCGCTGTCTCGTTGCCGGCGAAGTGTCGCCGATACCAGTCCAGGATCGAGCCGGTCGCCGTCTGACCGCCCTCCAGAGTGTACGTCCCCTCGGTCACGGCGTCAGGGTAACAGCCGGACATGCCGCTGCCCAGCAATGGCGTCGCCGAGTTGGCGAGGTGGCACGTACTCGATCCCATAATCATCGCCAAGTCGCCGCGGCCGACCGCGCCCATGCCGAGCATTCCGAGGTAGGCGTCGATGCCGCCCTGCGCCACGGGCGTTCCCTGCCGCAACCCCAGGTCGGACGCCGCCGCCGCCGACAAGCGCGCCTCGCCCTTGCCCAACGGCGTGATCCGCTCCGGCCATTTCTCCGGCAAGTCGTCGAGACCGACCTGACGCAGCAGAGCCGCGCTCCAGCCGCCGTCGGGACGGGCGTAATTCCACTTCACGGAGATATTATTGAGTGATAGAGTCCATTCGTCCGTCAGCCGGTGCATGAACCAGTCGGTGCATTCGACCACCCGGCCGGCCCGGCCGTAAACCTCCGGTTCATGCCGCTTCAGCCACAGCGCTTTCGGCAGCATCCATTCCGGTGACATGACGCCGGATACCCAGCGCAAAATCGGGTCTTTTGTGGCGCTGATCTCTTCGGCTTCACGGTAGGCGCGCTGGTCCATCCACAGCAGGGCGCGGCGCAATGGCGTACCGTCGAGGTCGCAGGCGATCACGGTGCAGGCGGTGCAATCGAGTCCGATCCCGGCCACATCGTCGGGTCGGGCGCCGGCGCGAGCCAACGCCTCCGGCACGGCGGCGCGGGCGGCGGCCCACCACTGATTGGCGTCTTGTTCGGCCCATGCGGGCTGCGGATGGAATGTGTCCAGCGGGGCGACGCCGAAGCCGCGACAGGCGCCGGCCTCGTCGAATAGGGCGGCGCGGACGCTTTGGGTGCCGACGTCGAGGCCGAGATAGAGGGGGCACGCGGTGCGCATGGTATTTGCCTGGAGGCAAAAGAAGACAGGGCGCTGGGCGGCGCCCTGTCGGGATGAACACGATTTACCGGAGCGCCAAAGTCAATTGGCCGTTAGTTTGAACGAGTCGAAGAATTTTTGGACGTCTTGGTCGGAAACTTTTTCTGGCGATCCGCCAGCCACAAGCTGATAAAGGCGATTCTTCACCAAATAAATTCGGCCTTTTATCCGGCCGTGGACCTCAGCATCCGCAGTAAACTCGCGCCCGGGGTTGCCGTCCAAAGTGACCTTGGTCACACCAGTGAGCTTTGCCCCCGGTACGCTCGCCAGCGCCGCAGATGGCGCCGCGTCGAGTTCGGCGTCCACTTTATTCGCCGCCAAAGCTGTGGGAGGATAGTCTGCATAGGATACCATGTAGACGCCGCTTTTGAGAATATTCCCCGCCATATGGTTGTGTATGCTTATGTCGCCGACCGGCCCCTTTTGGGTCAACGGAACATCCTGAAACTCAAAAGGCGGCAATTGAATGCTAAAAGCACCTTCCTTTGAGGTGTAGTCGCTCCAGCCCCTAGGCAAATCGGTTTTGCCAACCGTCGGAGCCGGCGCTTCAGGCACCGGAACCCCGGCGACGGGCGGCGCTTCGGCCTTCAACTCCGGCTGACCTTCGCCCGCCACAACCGGCGCGATCTTATCAAGGTTCTCGATCTTCTCGCCGCCCGCGATCAGGCACAGCGTTCGGAAGATTTTCGGATCAATGGTCTCCGGGATGAAGCGCACCTTGCCGTCGCCCATGACGGCGAACGTGCCGCGCTTGCCTTGGTACTCGGTGCAGACGAACGGCTTCACCGCGTCCGGCCCCTCCGACACGCCGCGGACGGTGGCGCCGCCGCCGGCCAGCCAAGGCGTCGCCTCATTCGCCGGCGCCTGCAAGAGCGCGATCGTCTTGTCGAGGCCGCGCTTCACATCGGCCGGCTTCGTCTCGCGGTTGTAGCCGAATATGCCGGCATTCGGGTTGCCGGGCGCGTAATCCGCGGCGTCCAGGCCGATGCCGGCCACGCCGACGTAATTCGTCGTCGCCACTTCGGGCGCCACTTTCGGGTAATGGACGAACGGCGGCGCCGTCTGATTGCCGCGGTTGAGGAATTGCGGGATCAAGACCCCAGCCACACTCAGGTTGTCCCCTTCATGCCAGGATTTCTGCGGATCAACGTGCAGACCTCGGTAGTCCCCGTCGCCAAGATACGGCAGCAACTCCGCCATCCAGCTCACGCGCTGGTCGGGCGCCCAGTCGGCGAACTGCTCGCCGTTCGTCCGACGATTGGCCGTGCCGCGCGGGAATTGCCCAGTCGCCTTGACGTATTGCGTCAGGGCGCCCGCCAGTTCATGAATCCGGGATCGAGTAGACAGTAGGTCCGATTCGCCCTTGAGGTGAATCATGACCTGCCCTAGCGCCTGTTCCGCTTCCTGGTACTTGGAGTCGTTTTGGAAGGGCAAAGCACCGGAAAGCGCTATAAGAGACTTGTCTACGTTCAAATTCAACGGCCCTTTGTTGGCCTCGGCCGGATTACCGCCCGGAAAACCAGGAAAGCCTTCTGTACCGGGCATGGGAAAACCACCGCCCGGGGGGGAGTTGGCACTACCGCCGTAGCCAGGAGGAGGGCCAGAAGGAGTCAGGCCGCCCGCACCCGGCATGGGAAAGCCACCGGGCTGCGGGAAGCCGCCGGGCTGCGGGGCGCCGTTGGGGTTGTCACCGGAAAGGAGCGTGTTCAACTGTTTGATCTGAGGCTGGAACCCGCCTCCCATAGTTTTCGCCGCGCCGTCGTTGTTCAATTCCAGCGCGACGGCGCCGCCGAACTTCTCCTGGCTGAACACGCTCAAACTGAAGCCGATCATACGAACACCCAAGTCTTGGAGCTTGACTTCCTTTTGCTTGTCAAACACCGGACCAAAGACGGGATCATCCGTTTGGACGCTCTTGACCTTGAGTTCGCTTATTAGGAGATCCTGAGCGTAGCGGCTGAAACTCTGCGCCAGCGGATCCTTGGCGGGAAGAACGATGCTGAACAGGACAGGCTGATCGGACTTTTCGAGCTTGTCAAACAGCGCCTTCATGACGGGGTTGATGGTTAAGTACGACCCGGCCGTGGCGGGCGCCGGGGCGGATGCGGGCGCCGCAGGCGCACCGCCCGGCGGCATCATTCCGGGCGGCATGGACATGCCTGGGGGCATGGACATGCCCGGCGGCATGGACGCGCCCGGCGGCATTCCAGCGGCCGGCGAACCAGCCGCCGCGGGCGGCGTCGCCGCCGACGTCGCCTCGGACAGCTCCTTCGGCTTGCCTTTGTCCGCCAGGAATTTGTCCATCGGCACGGGATCCGCGAAGACAAGCGTCTGGGCGTCGATAAGGCACACCCGGAAGTCGTCATGGGGCCGGTTGGCCTTGATGAGCAGGTTGCTCAGGCTGTCCAGGTCGCCCTTGACGGAATAGACGGCCATCCCGTTAACAGGCGGAAGGACTTCAAGACCCAAACCGGCGATAAGATTTTCGCGATTGATGGGCTTCATGGTGTGTACTACCGTGAACACCCAATGTTTACTGTTGTTCAGAGCCGTCACCACGCGCTGAACGCCCTCTTTCGCGTTGGCGTCGTGCAAGGGAAAGCCGAAGGTGCTCTTAAAAGCGTTCTCGTTGTAGGCGCCGGCCGTTCCTAGAGCGGCGTCGCGGAAGCCGCTTCCGGACAGCTTGTCGATTTGGTAATTGAGGACGGTCTCCGAGTCGTTGGGCAGCAGGTTCGAGATGTTGGGGCCGTTCGACGCGGGGGCCGGCGCCTCTTTCTTGGCTTCGTCGCCTGGCGTCGGATCGGGCGCCGCCTGCGGCCCGGAACTACTGCCCCCGCCGCCTGACGAGGTGACGCCGCTGTCGCTTTTGGTCGAGCCGCCGAAGACGCCGAAAAAGAACATGGCGCCGAATGCCAGTAAACCTACCGCCAGGAGTCCCAGGATGCCGCCTATCATCACCGTCGTGGAGGCGCCGCTCTTTTTCTTCTGTGGGCGTTCGTCCTCCTCGTCCTCGTCTTCGTCGCGGCGCCGCAAGGCGGGCTTGGCCTTGCCCTTGGCCGCGGCGGGCTTGTTGGCTTGCACGGCGCCGTTGCTCTTTTTGATGTTCTTGGTCGGCGCGGGGGTGTCGGAGGAATCGTCGTCCTCCTCGTCCTCCGGCTTTTCCACTACAAAGCGGTACTTGCACTTGGGGCAGTCGATCTTGCGGCCGACGAGCGCCGCGTCGCGGATCGGTACCATCGCTTCGCAGCTGGGACACTGCTGCTTGAAACTTGCTGTGGATGCCATGAGGAAATCTCCGCCGCGCCTTGCTATGTCACGGGAGCCGGTAAAGAGGCAACACTGGACGAAGCTCCCGCTATCATAAACGATAGGTGGGTAAAGATGCAAAGATGAAAATGGCGAAGGCGCGGATTTTTCGCCGCGAGCGACGGAAAGCATGGGGCGAACCTAGCCGCTGCTACAATACAAGCGGTGGGGAAGCGAAGTATTGACGGGTGCGTTTCTACAAGCCCTGGGGTAAGGCGAAACCCTCGCTCGCGCGCAGGGCTTGTATGAGGAGACTTTCCGTGTCGCGTTCCTTATCGCGTTTCCAGGCGGTTGTGCTGGGCCTGATCGTGCTGACGGGCTTGGCGCTGGCCGGCGCCGGTCTGTTCTTGATCGGCGGCCGCGGCTGGTACGGCGCCGACGCTTTCCACGTCCGCGCCGGCTTCCGCGAGATCCGCGGCGTCGAGGTCGGCACGCGCGTGCGTCTCAAGGGCATGGACGCCGGCGAAGTCGTGGCCGTGCTGTCGCCGGACCAACTCGATGATCCGGTGGTGCTGCGCTTGAAACTCAAGGGCGAATACCGTCGTCTGATCCGTCCCGACGCCGTGGTTCGCATCGAAAGCGATGGCCTTGTCGGCGGCAAGGTGCTGGAGATCAAGCCGGCGTCTACGCCTTCCGCCGTGCCGGGGGCCGACGACCTCGTAGCGGAAGACCAGCTGCTTCAGGGAGATTCCAGCGATCTGATGGAGGAGGTAGGCGCCGCGCTGAACGGCATCCGCGATGGCAAAGGTTCGCTAGGCAAGTTTCTCACGGACACCCAGGCGCATGACGCCTTTGTGGACATGATGCGCCAAGGAACCAAGGTGCTGGCAAAGAGCGAAGAGACCGCGACGGCGTTGCAGCAGGACGCGGACGCGCTGAAACGGCTGCCAGTCGTGGGCGCGTATGTGGAAGATCCCGCCGCACTGTTACAACGCTATAAAAGCGAGCGACAAAGGCGTATTTTCAGCGCGAACGACCTGTTCGAGCCGGGCCGCGCCGTGCTGACCACGCAGGGAAGGCAAGACTTGGACGGTCTGGCGGGATGGCTAAAAGCTTTGAAGCGCCCCGGTTCGGATGTGGTGGTCGTCGCCTACGCCGACCCGCGTTCCGTCAACCCGCAAGCGGCGCGGGCCTTGACGCGGCAGGAGAGCGAGACGGTGTGCGACTATCTGAAAGCGAGGCAGGGCGTCCAGAAGATCGGCTGGTTCTCCACGCGCAAGGTGACGCCACTTGGTTTGGGCGTCGAACCGCCGCCAATGCCTGAATCCGAGTCGTTGCCGCCGGATCGTTTGGAGATTCAGATATTTACACCATGAATAGCGTCCAAACGACCCTGCTGTACCATTTTTGCCGGCTGCGTCTGCCGCAGATGAAGCTGCCGGCCAACGTTTTCGAGCGTCACACGCTTCGCGCGTTCGAGATGTTTCGGGCCAAGCGCGCCAAGGAGGGCCAGGAAACGACGTGGGACGGCTTCATCGACAATGTGTACGCCCTCGACTGGCTCATCGCCTGCGCGTGCCTGGAAGGTTTGGAAGACGGCTGGCGCGCTTTATTTCACGCCCGCGCTAACCGCACCGACGCGCTGCTTGTGGACGCCCTACGAATGCGGGCGGTTCGGCTGTTTCCACGCGACGCGGAGCGCCAGGAGGAAGCCGTCGGCGAATTTTGGGGATTTCTGATCGCCGGCGAACGCGACGGCTCGACGCCGGTGCTGGCGCGCTATGACGGCCAACGGCCGCTCGTACCGTGGCTTCTCCGCGTCTTCCAGAATAAACACCTCTCCGACCTGCGCCATGACCACGGCCGCCGCGCCTTGCCCGAAGACGACCTCGACAATCGAGATTTGCCGTTTCCGTCCAACGGCGACGACCGATGGCATGAGGAGTTCCGTCAGGCGGCCCGCGAATGGTTTAACGACTTGCCCGACAGCGAAATCTTGATCCTCGGGTTGCGCTTGCGCTACCGTCTTAGCCAGCGCGAGGCGGCGACCGTCCTCGGCATCAACGAGGGCAACGTCTCGCGCCAAACCGCCAAGTTGCGCGACCGTTGCCTGGAGCGCATCGGCCAGCGTCTTCAGGAGCAAGGCTGGACGGGCGACGATCTGAGCGGCTACATCTTTAAGGAGATGGACACTCTGCTATTGGATGAACCGCGCCTTTCGGCCGACCGCTTGGCCGCGCTGCTGGCGGCGCGCGGCAAGAAAGCGGTTGTCCTTAGCCAATAATCTGTATACTCTGTCAAACCCCTTGGTCCTGGTTCCCACGCTCTGCGTGGGAACCCACGGGTGCGACGCTCTGCGTCGCGTCCGACTGGGTTCAATGTCTCGCGGGTTCGGGACGCAGAGCGTCCGGGCTGGGTTCCCACGCAAAGCGTGGGAACCAGGAGAATACTGACTACTCTTTGGTGATGAATGCGGCCGAATCCTCTTCCCAAATCCATCGACCCGTTCGCCGAGTTGCCCGGCGTCGTCGGCGCGTCGGCGGCCATGCGGCAGGTCTACCGCCTGACGCGCCTGGCGGCGCCGACCACGGCCAGCGTCTTGCTGGTCGGCGAAACCGGGACGGGCAAGGAGCTGGTCGCCCGCGCCGTTCATCAGTTCAGCCCGCGCGCGGACGCCAATTACGTCCGCGTCAACTGCGGCGCCTTGGCCGAAAGTTTGCTGGAGAGCGAATTGTTCGGCCACGTCAAAGGCGCCTTCACGGGTGCCGTCGAGGACCGCAACGGCCGCTTCGAGGCGGCCCACGGCGGCACCATCTTTCTCGACGAAATCTCTAGCATGAGTCCGAAATTGCAGATCAAGGTGCTGCGCGTCCTACAGGAGAAGCAGTACGAGCGCGTCGGCGACCATAAGACGCGCACCGTGGACATCCGCGTCGTCGCCGCCACCAATCGCTACCTGGAAGACGAGATCGTGGCCGGCCGTTTCCGCGATGACCTGTATTATCGCCTTAACGTCGTGCCGATTTACCTACCGCCTCTGCGTGAGCGGCGCGAAGACATCCCGGCCCTGGCGCAATACTTCTTGGCCCGGCACAGCGAGGAGAACCGCCGCGACCCGCCGGAATTGACGCGCGACGTGCTGGACATGTTGCTGGAACACGATTGGCCGGGCAACGTCCGTGAGCTGGAAAACTACCTGGCGCGGGCGGTGGTGCTGGCCGACGGCGGGCCGCTGCGCTCTGAGCTGCTGTCGCCGCCGGGCCGCGTGGATCGGCCGTGGCAGCCGCTCAAGACGCGCAGCGGCGGCGGCGACCTTCAGGATGTCATCCGCCAGCTGGTGCGACTCGGCGTCCAGACCGTGCCCGAAGGTGAATTAGATAAGCGAATCGTCGGCGGCGTCGAGCGCGAGTTGATCGAGTACGTCATGGAACAAAGCGGCAATACGCAGGTCACGGCGGCGCGCCGACTTGGCATCAACCGCAATACGCTCCATAAAAAGGTAACCGACTTCCAGAAGGACAACGGGGTCGCCAACGCCGTTGAGCCGGCGTGAACCCAGCTTTATGTGAAAGGATGGCCGAATCGTGGCTGAAATGAATCGCGTCCGAATCCTCGCGGCCCTGCTCGTCGCCGTCGCGTCGAGTCTGGCTTGCGTCCCCGCGAAGGCCGCTAACCCGTGGGTCGTCTACGACGGCGGCGACGGCCCCGGTAAAGGCAAGCACATCGTCTTCGTCAGCGGCGATGAGGAATATCGCTCCGAGGAAGGGCTGCCGCAGATGGCCAAAATCCTGGCCGAACGCCACGGCTTTAAGTGTACCGTCCTGTTCGCGATTGATCCCAAGGACGGCACGATCAATCCAAATGAGACCCAAAATATCCCCGGCCTTGAGGCGCTGAAAACGGCCGACCTAATGGTGATTCTTACACGGTTCCGCGACCTGCCCGACGACCAGATGAAGTACATTGTCGATTATGTCGAATCCGGCAAGCCGGTCGTCGGCCTGCGCACGGCGACGCATGCTTTCAATCTCAAATCGAAAACGTACCAGAAATACACCTGGACGAACAAAGACAAGGAGTATGAAGGCGGCTTCGGCCGGCAGGTGTTGGGGGAGACGTGGATCAACCACTGGGGCGGCCACAAATCGCAGAGTACGCGCGGAATCATCGCCAAGGGTCAGGAGGACAACCTCATCGTACGCGGCGTCAAGGACGGCGAAATCTGGGGTCCGACCGATGTGTACGAAGTGCGGCTGCCGCTGCCGGACGATTGCGCCGTCCTGATTTACGGACAGGTGTTGGAGGGGATGCACTCGGACGACAAGCCGCTTGAGGGCAAGAAGAACGACCGGATGATGCCGGTGGCCTGGACCAAGACGTCCAAGGGGGAGCAGGGCAAAACGGCCCGCGCCTTCACGACGACGATGGGTTCATCAACAGACCTGGAGAATGAAGCGCTCCGCCGGATGCTGGTCAACGCCTGCTATTGGGCGGTGGGCATGGAAGACAAAATCCCCGCTAAATCGAACGTGGAACTTGTTGGAGAATACAAGCCGCATCCTTACGCGGGCAATGGCTTCGTGAAGGGCGTCAAGCCGTCTGATCTTCAGGGGAAGTGAAGTGTTGTTTAGCCGCGACCCGCAGGGGAGCGCGTGACCCACGCGCTCCCCTGCGGGTCGCGGCTAAACGTGAAAATTTACAGCAATTCCGTCACCGGCTCACGGTCGTCAAGGAGGTACATCGGCCGGCCGCTGCCGTTGGGGAATGTCATCCCCGGATCGACGCCGATCGCCTGATACAGCGTACTCAGCAGCTGAGGCACGGTGTAATGATGGTCGCGCGGGTATTCGCCGCGGGCGCTGGTCGAGCCAATCGCCTGGCCCATCTTGAGGCCGCCGCCGGCCACCAAGGCGCTCATCGCCGGCGACCAGTGATCGCGGCCGCCGTCGTTGCCGTTGACCTTCGGCGTCCGGCCAAACTCGCCCCACATCACCGTCGCCACGTCGTCTTGCATTCCGCGGTCGTGCAGATCCTGGATCAGGTTCGACACGCCACGGTCCACTTCCGGCAACTGCTTGCGCAGCGTCTTGAAGTTGCTGCTGTGCGTGTCCCAGCCGCCGATCGTTAGCGTGACGCAGCCGACGCCGGCCTCAATTAGTCGGCGCGCCGTTAGGAACTGCTCGACGCCCTTGTAACGGTCGCGGCTGCGCGGTTCCTCATGGTTCAGGTCGAGCGCGTGACGCACGGCGCCGGACGCGATCATGCCGAAAGCCCGCGAGTTGAACGAGTCGAGACCCTTCATCGTGCCGCTGGCGTCGATCTCACGACGCACGTCGTCGAAACCATTCAACAGTGACTTGCGATCATCCATTTGGCCGGCGTCCAAACCGGAAGCGAGGCGCAAGTCGGCCATGCCTGGGCCATCGGCGGTGAAAGGCCGATGGGCGACGCCGAGGTAGCCCGGCTCCGTGCCCACGCTCATGCCGCGCAGGCTCACAAACGGCGGGATGTCGGTCGCGCCGCCGCGCAGCTTGGACACCACGGCGCCGAACGACGGGTGGTGCGCCGTTCGATTCTGATTCTCGCTGTAGCCGGTCATCACCTGCGAGTCCGAGTGTTCATCGACGGAACTGAGCGAGCGGACGACGGCCAGCTTGTCCCACATGCGGGCTTGCAAGGGGAAGTGTTCGCAGATTTGCACGCCGGGCACGTTGGTGGCGATCGGCTTGAACTCGCCGCGAAACTCGACGGGCGCGTCCGGTTTGAGATCGTACATGTCCATGTGCGACGGCCCGCCGCCCAGGTAGATCATGATGGCCGACTTGACCGATGTTGTCTTGCCGGCGCCGGCCGTCTCCGCGGCGCGCGCGCGTAACATGCCGGCCAGAGACAGACCCGCGCCGAAGGCGCCGATCTGGAGGAAGCTGCGGCGGCTGACGCCATCGCAGTAGCGCTGACGCGCTCCCCAAAGTGTGAACATCTCCAACCCCCCTAACTGGTTTCGGAATCGCCCCCCGGTCGTCCGGGGAGGAACCAAGGCGAGATTAATGATACTACCCGCCCCGCGGAGAACAAGCAAATCCATTTTGATGGAAAAAACTCTCCACCCCGAATATCGTTTCTGAAAGTAATGAGAATCGCTGCACGACCGCTCCCGATATAGTATACTGATAAAGTCCGAGAGGCGTTTGCATCCGTTTCCCCAGCACAAGACGGCCCACCGCCATGCCATCCACCTTCCATTGTCCCAATCCGGTCTGCACGGAAGTGTTCGACGCCGAGGCCGTCAAGGGCGCCTCGCGCTTGGTCTGTCCTCGCTGCGGCACGAAATTCGAGTTTCGGCCGCGCGCCCCCGCGCCTGCCAAGCCGCGCACCGCGATGCCCAAAACGACGACGACGCCACCGGCCAGCGGCTCCGCTCCTTCCCCTCGTCGCTCCGCTCTCGCGCCGACGAAGCCGGCCGCGATTCAACCAAATCCCGCTCCGGTAACTCCGAAAATAGCTGCGCCAATCATTCCCATTGCCGCTCCGGTCGTCGCCGATGAAGCGGCCCCGTCCGCGCTCGATTTTGATTCGGAATCCGAAGTGGTTCACAGGAAGCCCCGTCGTCGCGGCGGAATGCCCGGCTGGCTCACGGCCGCCATCCTGTTAGTTCTTATCTTCGGCGGCGCCCTCCTGCTCGTCGTTGCGGCAATCCGTATGTCGGCAAATTGGTTTGCTCCCGCCGGCTCGTCGGACCTTGCTCCGGAACAGGCGGCGGCGTTTGTCCAGCAAGGCAACTTCAGTATCGTCCCGCCAACCAAGCCTTGGCAGCAGGACAAGGTATTGCAAGCGGCCATGAAGGTCGATTTGGCCTACCGGCGCTCCGGACCGAGCAGCGTCATGGCGTTGGCGTTCAAGGATTATAAGAAGAAGCTGCCGCGCGACGCCGAGCTAATCGACGCGGCCTTGAGCAAGCTCCGCTCCTACCTTGGCAGCGTCGAATATGAAGTCCAGCCTAAGAGTGAAGAGACCAAACTGGTGGGGCAACCGGCGCTCCAACTGGACTTTCAGGGCGAAGACCCCGAGCACGTCCAGATCACCGGCCAATGCCTGACGACGGCCAGCCGCGGCATCGGCTACTGGCTTTTCACTTGGGGGCCGGTGGACGATCAAGACAAGCTGGCGAACGAGTGGGCGAGTTTTCGACAGAATTTCAAGTTGGGCGATCAGCGCGAAGGTTGGACCGAGGCGCCGCGCGAGACGATTCCGATCAAAGGGAGCAAATTGCCCTATAAGCTAGAATATGCCAAGGGATTGTGGGAAAAACAATTGACCGACGGTTACGACAAGCGCGCTGACGTGGTGTTGCTGGGTTACGACCCCAAAGACAAGGCCGCCCGCCGCGGCGACCAGGCCGCTTTGGTGCAGATATTGGCGTTGGACAAGGCGCCGGACCTCGAGGCTGCCGCTAAGGAAGCCCGTGATTACCTCCTCGAAATGGAGAAGGAGAAGCAGGAGGGAGCGGGCGACAAGTACAACTTCCCCGAGGCGACCGTGGAAGTCGCCAACGAAAAATCGCTGCAAAACGTTGACGTCACGACCAACATCGGCGGCTTCCGCGGCCACTTGTTCAAATTGGAAGCGAAGAAGTCCGGAGAGCAGCGCAAGTACGTCGTGATGGCGGTGGTGAACATGGAAAGCGAAGGCGTATTGGCGGTGGTGTGTGAATGCGATTGGGCGCGCCGCGATTACTGGGAGCAGGAGTTCACTCCTTTGCTGGATAAATTGAAGCCGGCAAGGGGGAAATAGAGGCGAGCGGGGGGCGTAAGCCCCCTGATTCCGCATCCTGTCGGCGACAACAGGAAGAATCAGGGGGCTTACGCCCCCCGCTCGCCTTAAACGTATTTCGATTAGCGCTTCGAGAACTGGAAGCTCTTGCGTGCGCCCTTTCGTCCGTATTTCTTGCGTTCTTTCATGCGGCTGTCGCGCGTCAGGAAGCCCGAATCGCGCAGCTTCTTGGACATGGCGCTTTCGCCTTCTTCGCCCTCCGCCACCGGCCCAGTCGGAGCGGGGCCGAACATCGTCTTCAACGCACGGGCCACGCCCTGGCAGACGGCTCCGGCCTGGCCGGTGATGCCGCCGCCGTGTACGGTCGCCGTAACGTCGAGGCGGTTCTGCATCTCTGTCGCCTCTAGCGGGCCGACCACCGAGTTACGGTCTTTGTGCTCCGTGAAAAAGTCGTCGATGCTGCGGCCATTGATTAGAACCTTGCCGGTTCCTTCCGACAGACGCACACGGGCCACGGAGGTCTTGCGCCGTCCGGTGCCCAGATATTTCGTGGTGGACTTGGCTTTCGTTTCGGCCACGTTCGCTATCTCCCCTCGATCAAGGCATGAGTTTGAATTCTTGCGGCTGCTGCGCCTGGTGCGGATGTTCCGGCCCGGCGTAAATCTTGAGCTTGGTCATTTGCTGGCGGCCGAGCTTGTTGCGCGGCACCATGCGCCGCACCGCCGATTCCAGGATGCGATCGGGATGGGTGTCCATCCAGTCGCGCGCCGTCGCCGTCTTGCGGCCGCCCGGATACCGTGTGTACCAGTGATACGTTTTGGTGGCCAGCTTATTGCCCGTGAAGCGGAGCTTCGAGGCGTTGACGATCACCACGAATTCGCCGGTGTCGAGGTGCGGCGTGTACTCGGGGCGATGTTTGCCGCGCAAAATGTTGGCGATCTGCACCGCCAGCCTTCCGACCACTTGGTCGGCCGCATCAATCACGAACCAGCGCTGCGGCACTTGGTTCGCCTTCGCCATAAACGTGGACATGACGACTTCGCTCACTAGGACCTACTGGCCGAAAGAATCATCATAAGGCCATCGGCCGCGTCGTCAAGAGCGCGGCACCATCGCGATTGGCTCCCTCCCCCCTTGCGGGGGNNGGGGGGGGCCCCCCCCCCCTCCGGGGGGGGGGGCCCCAAAAAGGGGCGGGGACCCCCCCCCCCCCCCCACCGGCACCCCCCCCCCCCCCCCCCGCCCGCCCGCGCGCGGCGGGCGGCCGCGGCGGGGTGGGGGGGGGGGGGGAGAAAAAAAAAGGGGTTTTTGGGGGGGGGGGAAAAAACCCCCCCCCCCCCCCCGCGGGAAGGGGGGGAGGGAGCAGGAGGCCGCCCTGACGCCTCTATCGGGAGGCACACCTCCGGCGCCGCTTGCAGACCGTCGCGCCGTTCCGCACAATGGCAGAGCGACCCGAACCTCAACCTTTCCGGAGTGGCGCCGATGTCCAATGTTTTGCAGCCAGCGACCGTTCTCACGCCGGCGCCCCGGCGCCACGCTCTCGGGCTGCCCGCCGGCAGCGTTCGCGCCCTGCTGGCTCTGGCGGTACTTGGGCTGCTCTGGACCGTCGCCCTGACCCACCCGCCCGGCGAAACTGTGCCCGAGGCCGACAAACACCTACCGACGATCCTGATCGCTTTGCAAATTCTGATGGTACTCATCCTGGTTCACTTCTTTACCGCCCACGGCCATACCATCGGCCGCCACGTCAGCACGGCCTCGCCGCTTGGCCTGCCGGGCGGTATGATCCGCTTTATCCTGGCCATCGGCTATATTGGCCTGAGCGTACTCCTTCTTTACAACCGGGCCGATTTCGACCAACCCGAACCGGGCGCGTTGTGGTCGTTGTTGCTCGAACTGGTCGTGGTGTTGGTCAGCTACTTCGCCGGGATGCTCCTCAGCGGCTTCGTCCGCATGGTTTGGGGCGAGCCGCCGCCGGCGCCGTACCAGGACATGGAAGCATGGGTAGCGATACTGGGGCTATTGGGTCTGGGCATTGTGGTCTTAATCCATCTGATTAACCGCAACGTCGCCGCCGAAAACAAAATCTCGCTGGACGTGGCCGAGGCCGTGCTATCGGGCCTGATCGGGTTGTACTTTGGGGCGAGATCGTAAGAGGCTAATTAAGAGAATGGCGAACGGCCGGCGTAAGCCGGCTGGTACAGCACACTATCGCTGACAAGATTCTGTACCAGCCGGCTTACGCCCAATGCTCGTGAAT
>DHJA01000039.1:0-5078 GCA_002404095.1 Planctomycetaceae bacterium UBA4732
GTGGCCGACTCGCTCCGCGAGTCGGACTTCCAACCGACTCGCGGAGCGAGTCGGCCACAATAAATTGGCCTACCTTCGCTTCACCGCGCCCCAGCCGCCGACGGGTCCAACCCAATCAGCGCCAGCGCCTGGCGCACGAACGCCTCGCCCAACCGCTTCGCCAACTCGTCAACATCCTGGCACACTTGGCGCCATTTCGCCGGCGGCGTCCCCGGCGCGCACGGCGGCGAACAAGCCTCCAAATAAATCTTTGCCTTCGGCTCGGTGCCGCTGGGCCGCAATACCACGCGCGCCTGTTCGCCAAAGTGGAAGACCAGCACATTGCGCGAGGCGGCGTCGGTCGCGCCTTTGATCGGCCCCAAGCGACCGTTTTCGTCGCGGCGGTCCTCGAACCGCGTCACCGCCAGACCGCCGATCTCCTTCGGCGGCGTCGCCCGCAAACGGTCGAGCATCAACCCCATCTGCTGCTTGCCATGGACACCGGCCATGAACACTGGAATGCCGACGTTGTGATAATAGCCGAACTCCCGCGCCAGCCGCTCGATGTAATCGAGGACCGTCTGGCCCCGGCGCTTTTGATCCAGCGCCAACTCGGCCAGCAAAACCGCGGCGCCGCCGGCGTCCTTGTCGCGGATCTGCGGCGTCACCAGGGCGCCGTGGCTCTCCTCCACGCCAATCACGAAATCGGCCGGCGAGCCGTGAACGTCCTCATAAGACCCGCTTTGTTCCAAGTGCCATAAAACATCGCCGATATACTTAAATCCCACCAGTAGGTCGTTGACGATCTGAGCCTTGAACCAGCGAGCGATGCGCGTGACCTGCCCCGTCGTGACCTCGGTGCAAACGACGATCGGCGACCGCGGCAGCCGGCCCTGCTGCGACAGCTTACTCAGTTTGAAGTGGGTCAACAGCGCCGCGATCTCGTTGCCGCTGACGAAGCGCCATCCCAAAGGGGTCAGGGGACAGGGGTCAGGGGTCAGAAAATCCAGAGCCTGACCCCTGACCCCTGACCCCTGACCCCTTTGGTAGGGCGTCATCGCGCCGAGGCGGTCGGCGTCCGGGTCGGTGGACAGTACAAGGTCCGCTTTATGATGCGCGGCCACGGCGGCGGCCCGATCCATCGACTCGGGGACTTCCGGGTTGGGCGTCTTGGTGACGTTGGGGAACTGACCGTCCGGCGCCATCTGCTCGCTTACAGGCACGACGCGGAATCCCAGCGCGACCAGCGCCTCCATCGCCGTCAAGGAACCGACGCCGTGCAGCGGCGTGAAGACGATCGTGAAGTCCTCGTTTCGCGGCGGCGGCGTCAGGCTCTGCTTGCGGCACAGGTCGATGTAGGCGCGATGCGGCGCCATATCGAGGAAGTACACGCGGCCCGAGCGCGCCGCCTCGGACCACGGCATCGACTTTATGTGCGTTACCTGATCGACGAGATCGGCCATGATCTGGTCGTCCGGCGGCACGGGCTGACCGCCGCGTTCGTCGTAGAACTTGCCGCCGTTGTCGTCGGGCGGATTGTGCGACGCCGAGATGTTGAGACCGCCGTGCGCTTTTAAGAAGCGAATGGTGAAAGAAAGCTCCGGCGTGGCCAGATAGTGTTTGCTGTCGGCCGGCAGAATGTGGGCGTGCAATCCGTTGGCGACGTAGACGCCGGCCGCGTGTTGAGCCAGGTCGCGCGACGATAGGTGCAGCACTGGATTCGGCAAGCCGGCGTTGTACTGACGGCGTTTGTCCTCAAATTGGCGCACATCGTAGGCCAGAACAACGTGGATGGCGCCGGTTTCCGGAAAACACTCCTTAAGATATTCACAATGTCCCTGAACGGACGCCGCGAGCGTCCAGAGGTTCATACGATTGGGGCCAACGCCGACGGCGCCGCGACGGCCGCCGGTGCCGAAAGGCAAAATCTGATAGAAGCGGTCGAGAAGGCCGGGCCATTGCGCGTTGGCGATCAACCACTCCAGCTGTGGACGATAGGCGGCGAAGTCCGGTTCCGTTAGCCATTGGCCGAGCCGTGCGAGCGCTTGATCCTTGATGGCGGCGTCGGCGTCGATGGCCTGAAAACCTTCACGAGCCTGGGTGAGCAAGTCCATGCCGGAACATCCTGGCGCTAGACACGGGGAATGTAAGCAGACGACATTCGCGCCGCCCGAACGGGTACTTTAGCCGGGGCGGCACAACGGGGCAACCGAAGTGCGTAAAGCCGCTGACGTCGCTCTGTCGTACATTGATCCGAAATTCCCTAAACCGATGCAATCACGGCCGGCGCAAGGAAAATGAACGCTCATTGGTGCAGACGAGAGATTTGACAATGATTGACCCGCGATCGACCTTCTTACGGCTATGGCCGCGCATCAAGACAGTCGCCGTCGTCCTGTTCGTCGCTTGGCAACTGTTTTTCCTATTCGTCCGCAATCCGCTCGATTTCTGGTACACGCCGATCAAGGGATGGTGCGAGGAGAAGAAAATCTGGAATGAAGTGAAAATAGTCCTCGACCCGGTGGACGACGCGACCAGGCATTACGGCAATTTCGCCGGAATCGATCAAAATTGGAGCATGTTCGTCCCGCCGATGGCGCGCTCCGCGTCCTTCCTGGCGGCGCGCGTCGAGTTCACGGACGGCACGGATGAACTGATCCGTTCCGACAACGAACCCGACCCACTCGGCTACTTCCGCTACGGTGGTTGGCGACAACGCAAATTGGAGGACTACCTCGTATACAAGACGCCGGAGGAATTGCCCGGCAACGACGAATTGCCGCTCTGGGAGGCGTACGCGCGCTGGTCCGTCCGGCGTTGGCGTGAACGCCGTCCCGACGATCCGCGCATCCCTGCCCGCGTTTTACTCCTGCGCCGGGTCGTCTCTTTTCCAGAACCAGCGGAAGATCCATCCGTCTACGAGGAGGCCGCCGTCTACACGGTCGGCGTCTTCCATCCCGACGGGAGCTTTGTGCCATGAACACCTCGCCCGGCGCCGTTCCGCGCCGCAATCCGTGGCGCTTGCTGTACGACTTCTGGACGCGGCCGATACGCGCGGAACCATTGGCGCTTTTTCGCATCCTCATTGGAGTAGTTACTCTCTTGTCGTTGCTTACGAGCCTCGGCCCGCGCCTGCCGCTGGACCTCGGCCCGGACGGTCTCTGTCCCGGCCGCGCCATGGACGGTTGGCAAAAGCGAAGCGGGCGATTCTGTCTGCTGCGCGGGCCGGTCAACCTGCCTCTGCTTGACGAGTTTCTGCCGGCGGAATCCGCACAGGAATGGAGAACATGGTGCGATGCGCCGCGCAACGCCGCTTGGTTATTCGGCGTATTGGTCGCCGCCGTTGTTTGCATGACTTTTGGCTTAGGCACTCGCATATCCACGGTGGTCGCCTGGGCGCTCTTCGTGAGTTTCAACCAGCGACTGCCGTGGGTGCAGAACGGCGGCGACTCCATGATGCGCTGCGCGCTCTTTTATCTTTTATTCGCACCGGCCGGGGCCGTGTGGTCGTTGGACTCCGTTTTGAGGAGGCGGCGCGACGCACCAGGGGCGGCGATACCCGTCCTGATTGCGCCCTGGCCGGTTCGGCTGATGCAGATCCAACTCGCCCTCGTATATCTGTTTACCGGGATCTCAAAAATCCCCGATGGCTTGCTCGGCAACGATTGGGTTAGCGGTGAAGCGGTCTACTGGGTGCTTAATGATATGTCGCTAAATCGCTGGCCCTATTATTGGCTGCCGGCGCCAATGTTGGTCTGTCGTTTCCTATCGTGGGGGACGTTGGCGTTTGAACTCGGCTTTGCGTTTGTCATGGCGATGCCGCCACGGTCGCGCTTCGTTTCGGTCATGCGATCGGGTATGTTGCTGACAGGCGTCGCGCTGCATCTCGGCATTCTGGTTCACACAGAAGTCGGCTGGTTCAGCCCGGCCACGCTGTGTTGGTACGCCCTTTTACTATCGGGCGAAAAAGTGCGAAAGTGCATCTTTCGTTGGACGTTTAGCCGCGACCCGAAGGGGAGCGCGTGGGAGACGCGCTCCCCTTCGGGTCGCGGCTAAACGTCCGCGAAAAAAACATCTACGGATGGCAAATTGCGGTTTTCCCGGTGTGCGTGCAACACTTGCCCCAGCACCTCGCGGCCCAGCGCCTTGTATGCGGCGTCAAGTAGTTCATAGCCGTAGGCCGTCTTGCGCTCGCCGTATTGCGGCCACATTTCCTTGCCGAGCTTCAGCGCCGTGGCGGGAAAGCCGTCGCGCAGCGCCTGCCGCGCCTCTTCAACAATCTCGCCTGGGTCGTCGTGCTTGCGAAGTAAGGACCGGAGCTTTTTGTCGGAGAGCGAAAGCGGCCGATACGTTTCCGGCGGCGCGACGACGCCCATCCCGTCCGGCGTCCGCGCGATCACGGCCGGAGCGCGAGCGACGGCGGATTGATACTTCTCGACGTAGCGCTCGCCGTTTTCCGGGCGGTCGGCCGTGGCATAGGAGCGCACCGCTCGCCGCAGTCCCTCCAGCCGCGCGAGTCGCGCCTCATAATCGGCCGCGTGTTCCGGGTCTTCTGCGAGATATTCCTCGCAGTCGTGAAATTGCGCCTCCACTTCCAACCGGACGGCCTGGAAAAGGTCGTCGCCGCCGACCGACAACTCAAAAGCGTCGCTGGCGTAATACGACGCAACGCACAACTCGTTGTGGCACGGTCTGGAGACCGTGCCACAACCGGCGGAGACCGTGCTACAACCGGGGTCGTCGAGATAGTAGCCCCAATGGAGCTTGTCCGAGTCGCCGGCGAAGACGGTAAAAAACTCCGGCGGGTCGAGGGAATAGCGCCAGTGTAAGAGCGGGCTAAAGCGCGGCGAACGGTCGTCGAAGCGGCCGGCCAGCACCTCAAAGGGACCGACTAGCCTTATACCCAAAGTCTCGGCGAACGCCGTCAATGGGTCGAGCGGGCGTAGGCGGTTGGCGAATGTCCAGAAACGGAAGAGGTCGTCGGGAAAGTCAAAGCCGTACAAGGAACGGAGTTGATTGCGGCGCTGTAGCGCGGATAGAAGCATGAGTTTAACTATCCCGTTTAGCCGCGACCCAAAGGGGAGCGCGGGGGAGACGCG
>DHJA01000039.1:5222-8681 GCA_002404095.1 Planctomycetaceae bacterium UBA4732
TTCGGGTCGCGGCTAAACGGCGTTAAGAAAGAATGCTCGTCACGGCCTCCGCCTGCACCAACTCGCGCGGCTGGTTCAAGTGGTTGTACACGATGGTCGCCGGATTGACGCCGACGCAGTGATAGAGCGTAGCCAACAGTTCGCGCGGGTGGACCGGGTTTTCCAGGGGCGCCGAGCCGGTTTTATCCGACTTGCCGTATACCAGGCCGCGCTTGACGCCGGCGCCGGCGATCACGCCGGTGTAGCAGTAGGGCCAGTGGTCGCGGCCGTCGTCGTTGTTCTCGTTGCCGGAGGTGCTGACGCCGCGCTGCGGGCTGCGGCCGAACTCGCCCACGGCTATAACCAACGTTTCGGATAGCATACCGCGCTGATCCAGGTCTTCGATCAGGGTGGACAACCCGGAATCGAGCATCGGTCCCGCCTGATCCTTCATGCGATGGGTCAACCCGGTGTGGACATCCCAGGAATGATTGTCAGAGTTAGCGACTTTCGGCCAGTTCACTTCCACGAACCGTGTGCCGGCCTCGATCAGCCGGCGCGCCAGAAGGCAGCTCTGGCCGAACGGATTCATGCCATACTTCTCGCGCAACTCCTTCGTTTCCTTGCTGAGATTGAAGGCGTCGCGCGCCCGGCCGGAGATGATGAGGCCAAGCGCCTTGCTGTAGTATTCGTCGAGGCTGTACTTCTTGGTCGCCTCCTCGATATCCGGCATCCCTTCATTGATGAGGTCGCGCAGCTTGCCGCGGCGGCCGAGGCGAATCGACGATACTTCCTCTCGCAATTGGAGGTCGTCGGTCCGAACGCCGTCCATCTTCTTCATGTCCATGTCGTCGCCCGGCGGGTAGAGCGTGTACGGGTCGTAGGCCCGGCCGAGGAAGCCGGCCGAACCGCCCTTGCCGACGACGTTGCTCTCCTGAAGCGGGCGCGGCAGCATGACAAACGGCAGCATCGGCACGGTGGGCGGCTTGAGCCGGATGATCTGCGAGCCGACGGTGGGGAAGTCCTTGGGGCTGGGCGGTTCGAGCTGGCCGGACGGGCTGACCTTGTCGGCGGTCCAGCCGGTGAGCATCTGGTAGATGGCGGCGGTGTGGTTGAACAGGCCGTTGGGCGTGTAGCTCATCGACCGGATCATCGTCACCTTGTCGTTCACCTGGGCGAACTTGGGCAGCACCTCCGTGAACTGAACGCCGGGGATCTTCGTCGCGATCGGCTTGAAGACGCTGCGCACGTTGTCGGGGACATTGTCCTTGGGATCCCACAAGTCGAGGTGGCTTGGGCCGCCCTGAAGGTAGAGGAGGATGACGCTCTTGGCCTTGCCGAAGCCGGGGCCGCCGTAAGTTGCATCCTTGGCGGTCAGCTTTTGCAAGTTCAAGAGGCCCGCCAGACTGATGCCGAGGGCGGCCGACCCGCCGACGCGCAACAATTCGCGCCGCGTAACGCCGTCACAGGTGTCTTTACCAGCACGTCCAGGAATCACAAGCATGGAAGGAACCTCACGGAAGGAAGGAGTGTATCGGTAGGCGGGGGGCGTTCGACTTCATAGGGCACTATAACGCAAGGGCGCACCCGGCGTCAAGGATTATCCGAAACGGATTTTGAAAAAATCTGGTTGACGATGCGCCATCTTATTGTGTACTATTACAGCATTACACCTGCCGCACGTCGCGTTGGACGTGACGGCTTCACGGCTTTCGCACGGGAGAAACAATCATGACGGCGAGCAAACGGTGGTTGCAACGGCGAGGACGCGCGGCGTTCTTGACCGTTCTAGCGGCGGCAGCACTGTGGATGGCGGGAAGGCCGGCGGCGTCAGGTCGCGCGGCCGACAAGAGCGATGAGGCGCCAAAGGCGGTGAAATCCGAGTTGGACCTGATTCCTAACGACGGCGTGGCGGTCGTTTCGTTCCACTTCGGCGAGTTGTGGAACCACGAAGCGTTTAAGTCGGCGAGCGAAAAAATAATGAAAGAGAAGCCCGATGTCGCTGAAGGCCTTGTCAAACAAGCCGGCGTCGCGCCCGACGAGATCGAGCGCGTCACGGGCGTGATGCAGTCGATTGAATCCCGTGGGAATTGGCTTAGCTTCATCACGACGACAAAGCCCTACGACGCCAAGAAGGTTCTGGCGGCGGCGGCGCCAGAGGCGGCGGAGGAGAAGGTCAATGGACATGCGCTCCACGCGAATCCCAATGGGCCGTCCATCGCGTTTCTCAGCGACCGAACCTACGCCATCGGTTCAACGGAAGAAGTAAAGCGGTTTCTGAATCACTCCAAAGAAACGAAGGAAGGGCCGTTGACTCCGGCCATGCGCGCGGCTGAAAAACATCTGATTGCCGCCGGAGTGGACGTGCAAATCCTCGCCGAGACGGCGGCGAAGGAGTTGCCGCCCCAAATGGCGGCGTTTGCGCCTCTGTTAAAGGCGCAATCGGCGGTATTCACCGCGGATCTGGGTGAAAACCTGAAGGCGGAAGGCAGACTGACGTTTGCCGGAGAGTCGCCCGCCAAGGCGGGCGAGAAAGCCGTCAACGCCGCGCTGGACATGGCGCGCGGCGGCTTGGTGATGGGCCTTCAGCAAATGGGCAAGCAGAAGGACATGGTCCGCGTCGTCTCGATTCTGGAAGAACTTCAGACCGGAGTTAGAGCGGCGAAGGTCGAGGTGAATGGGTCAGTCGTGGAAGCGTCGGCGACCGTAAAGATCGACGCGAAGACCATAGGCATGGACTTGAGCGAGGCGGTGCAGAAAGTCCGTAATTCGGCCGGACGGATGAGCAGCGTGAACAACCTCAAGCAATTGGCCCTGGCGATGTTCAACTACGAATCCGTGAACGGTCATTTCCCGGCGGCTGCGGTTTACGACAAGAGCGGAAAGCCGCTGTTAAGTTGGCGCGTGCTTGTTCTGCCTTACATCGAGCAGGACGCCTTATACAAGGAGTTCCACCTGGATGAGCCGTGGGACAGCGACCACAACAAGAAATTGCTGGACAAAATGCCGCCCCTCTTCGGTGGGACGGACGAGACGGCGCGAAAGAACAACGAGACGCACTATCAGACGTTCGTTGGCAAGGGGGCGATCTTCGACGGCAAAAAAGGTAAGAAGATCGCGGACATTACGGATGGCCTTTCCAACACAATCATGGTGGTGGAAGCGAAAAAGGCCGTGCCGTGGACCAAGCCGGACGACGTATCGTTCGACGCCGGCAAACTGGTTCCGAAGCTCGGCGGCCTCTTCGACGGCATCTTCAACGCCGCGATGGCCGACGGCTCCGTCCACTCTTTCCCGCTGACGATCAAGGAGGAGAAGTTGCGGGCGCTCATCACGCGCAACGGCGGCGAAGTCATTGAGCCGGAAAAATAAGGAAGACTCCGACTTGTCGTCGCAACGCCAACGAGCCGCGACCGTGAGGGAGCATGGGAAAACCGCTCCCTCACCAGTAGTTTCAAAAAGTACTCCTCACGCTCCGCG
>DHJA01000083.1:0-17816 GCA_002404095.1 Planctomycetaceae bacterium UBA4732
GAGTCAGGCGTCCGCCGTCAGGTCCGCCGCGAGCTTGGCAGTCGCTTCATGCGTGAGAGGGAACGCGACTTGTTGTCGCGCACCCTTCGCCGAAGACTGGTAGCGGCGCACACCGGCGCCGGCGCTCCGAAGCAGGACTTCATAGTAAAACAGGTCGTCGCCGCGTTTTTGCGGCGCGGCGCTGCGAAGCAACGCGGCGTCGCCTTGAACATCTACTTCGATCAGTCGCAACGGCTCCATTAGGCCCGTCGCCCGGCCAGCCAGTCGTTCCGCTCGCGATTTTAGGTCGCCAGAAGGGGCCGTCTCGGGACGGTTCAGGTTCAACTCCCACAACTGGCAGCCTACGCGATCCGCAAAGTCGGCGACGACGGCCGCACTCCAACCCGTTTCCGGGTGGGCGACGGTGAGGGTTTGCCGACCGTTATCGAATCGCCAGTCAGCGAGTTTTTGCAGGAGCGTTTCTTCGAGGGTCATCAGTCTCTCCTCCGGTTTTGATGGTGTGGTCCGTGCCGTCGAAGGACAACATTGTCGGCTTGCCTTCGACCAGCGTTTGCAAGTGGACCGGACGGCTCCAGATCGCCTGGAGGTTGGTTAGCACATCGGACGCCTGATCGAGGCGTAGGTCCACACCGTTGTGCTGGTGCCGCAGCAGAAGTTCGCCGCGGTTGCGGAAATTGCCGTCTACTACATAGATCCACGGTTTTCCGAAGTTTGTCAAGCTGAAGAGCAGCCTTTGCTTGACCTTCTCGAACTCCCGCGACTCAATTATATACTGTCCAGCTTGCTCCTGATAAGCATAAGTGAAAAAACCGTGCCGAACGCAGAATTCCGGCGTCAAAAAGGTGTCGATGAAAGTAATGTCGTTGTGAATGCGGCGCACCTCGAAGATTTTCTGCCGGCCCAGACCGAGTTTCAGATCCCAACTACGGCGCCGGTCCAGATCTTCGCACTCGTCGTATTCCTTGCCGAAACGGCCGGTGTTCCAGCGCTCCTCAATGTCGCGCAGCAATTCGATGCCAAGTTTGTAGGGGTTAATGCGCGTACGCTGCATCGCCATGGTGCCGGAGTGGTGGTCGGCGAAGTCGATGACCTCGGAGGGATCGAGAGCTTTTTGGGTCATGATGGTGGAATGCCAGTAACTGTTGTGGTTGATGAAACCTTGGGCGGCGTAGCGGTGCGTACCCTCGACGGAGATGTCGTATACGTCGGCGCGGCGACGTTCTATGGACACGATTTCATCGTCCCAGGGTTGTTCCTTAAACCACTTATGCCCTCCGACATATGCGCGTAGGGCATTCTGCTTGCGTTCCAGGCCGAAGCCGATCTCCTTGAGGAAAACGGCGGCGGCTCTACCCATAGTATGGATGTGCCAGCAGCCGTCCTTGTGCGGCCGCCGACGTGAGAGGATGCCGAAATTCAGCAGCAGGAGTTGAACGGTCTTGCTCATCTCTGTGCTAGAGGTCGAGAGAATGACGCCGGCCTTTCCCGCGTAGCCATCGCAGTCGTAGAGAGAGCGGAGAAAAGCCCCGACGACTGATTTAGGAGATCGCAGGATTGCATCGGGGACGGTCTTCTGACGGGCGCAAACGCCCGTTTTCAGGCCCAGGTGAATAAGGAAATCGGCAAGATTTGCTGAACTAAAGCTAATCCGCCATTTGCCGCCGTCCCGTTTCTTCCGTGGCTGTAGAGTAAACAGTCTTTCGACCAGCGAAATAAAGTGATCGGCCTGTTCATCATCCCCAGTTGTCAGTCCAATCGTTCGCTTCACGATACTAATGTGGCCGTCCCCAATAATGTAGCCAAGGAAGGCTCCGCATTCTTCATCGACGACTGGAGGAACGCGGATGGGTCTGCGAAAGCCAAAAATGTACGGCTTGACGTATTTCGTCGTCGATTCATCAATTGTGGCGACTCCGCCGACAGCAGCTACCATGCCGACGCCAACTCCGAGGAGGCCGCTAAATGCTTTCGACTTCCAAGCGACGCGCACGTACTTCTTTGGCCAGAGGTTTGACCTCCCGCCAATAGTCACCTGATCCCCAGCGTGGAGGTCGGCCAGCCGTCGCCAGGAACCGTCCGGCAGCAGCAGTTGATGGGTGGCGGAGCCTTCAAGTTCCAGCCCACGCCGGGTCTTCACTCGAATCGTTTCACGGTCCTCGAATTTGGCCCAATCATAGACGCGGCGGTACCCCTCGCCGTCGTGGACCTTTACCGGAAGTCGCCGTTCCACCACCTCATCAATGGGCAGGAGACCGCGATTAGTGTATATTAAAGACCCTGAAAGTAGACAAGCCCACCCCTCGTTGAGCACCTTCGTCATACCCTGCGGCGCAAAATAATACGCCTCATCGCGGATGATTTCGAGCATGTCGCGCTGCCAGCCCTTGAGCGGGGCGTGTTCGATCAGGAACAACAACACATCCTTTTCGGGCCGTTCAGGAAAGTTACGCGCGGCCTGTTCTTGCTGTTTTCGGCGTTCGTCCTCCTCAGCTTTTAGCACCGCGCGCGGGTTGATATAGTCGTCCATGTAGTCCTTGGACTTGAACCGTGTGCCGTGGACCTCGTCGCCCTCTTCGGGTTTCGGCGTGAAGTCGTAGCGCGACGCCGGCTCGCGGCGACGGATGGCGACCGAATGCACGTCGATCAGATCGTCGATAGACATGCAACGGTCCATGAACTTCTCCACCTCATCCTCGCCGTACTTCTCGACGTACCGGCGGATGCGGGCGCCGTGATTGGCCATCTCGTCCATCATCTTGCGGCTGGTGTGGGCGAAATAGGCGTTATTCTTAAAAAAATCGCAATGTCCAAAAACGTGACTCATCACCAACTTTTGATCTACAACATGGTTGCTGCGCATAAGATAGGCGTAGCATGGATCATTGTTGATGACCATTTCATAAATCTTGGACAAACCATAATCGTAGCCCTTCCGCAACTCCTCATAGGACATGCCGAACGACCAGTGCGGGTAGCGCGTCGGGAAACCGCCGTAGGCCGCGATCTCGTTGAGGTCGTCGGCGTCGATGACCTCAAAGATCGTCTCGAAAAAGTCGAGGCCGTAGCCGCGCGCGTAGCCTTCGATCTCCTCCTTGAGAGAGCGGAGATCGGGCGGCAGGTTGGTGTTGTAGGGGTTCAGCATAAATCACTCGATTCGTTCGCCGCAGTCCGACCAGCCCCGTTTAGCCGCGACCCGAAGGGGAGCGCGTTGGCGCCAACGCGCCCCCCGCGCTCCCCTTCGGGTCGCGGCTAAACGGGGACGCTATTAACGCCCCGTGCTAAGGAACTCTTTAATCGACCCCAAAATCGCCTCGCGATCCGGAATCTTACTGCACACCACATTCTCGCGCTCACCGACCAACTCGTGGACGTATTCGTAGAATTCGCCGCTGCCATAGGGGCTTTCCACTTGGCCGTAGCCGAACAGGTTCAGCTTCGGCAGCATCTTATCCCGCAACAACTCGATGCAGCGCGGCGTGTCGTCGCCCCAGTTGTCGCCGTCGGAGAAGTGGAAGGCGTAGATGTTCCAGGCGTCCGGTGGATAGCGGGCCGAGATGATCTTGTCGGCCAGCATGTAGGCCGAGCTGATCTTCGTGCCGCCACTCTCGCGGGTATGGTAGAAGGTGTGTTCGTCCACCTCCTGCGCGGCCGCGTCGTGGATGATGTAGGCCGTCTCGACGCCTTTGTAATGCGCCTTGATCCAGGCGTCTATCCAAAACGCCTCAATGCGCACGATCTCCTTTTGCTCGTCGGTCATCGAACCGGACACATCCATCATGTAAATAATGACGGCCACGCTCTGCGGCAGTTGCACGTCCTTCCAACTGCGATACTGCTTGTCCGAGCGGATCGGCACCACGATCGGGTCGATCGGGTCGTAGGTATTCGAGGCGATCTGTCGTCGCAAGGCCTTCTTGAAAGTGCGCTTGAAGTGACGCAGCGACTCAGGGCCGGTCTGGCGAATGCCGGTATACTTGTCGCGCGTGGTAATGATGTTCTTCTTGCCGCGCGGCTCGATGCGCGGCAGGGCCAGCTCCTCGCCGAGGATGGCGGCCATTTCCTCCATCGTCAGCTCGACTTCCAGGATGTGTCCGCCGGGTTGATCGCCGGCGCCCGGACCCGGTTCGCCCTGCCCCGGCCCGAGCGGTTGCCCGGGCTGGCCCGGCCCTTGTCCGACGCCGGCCGAACCTTTCTGTCCGTAGCGGAACTGTGGCGCGTCGATCTGCGGCAGCGGGATGCTGACGAGGTCTTTACCCTTCTTGCCGATCATCTCGCCGCGGCTGATGTATTTGCTGAGGTTGCTTTTCACCTTGCCGCGAACGAGCTTCTTGAATCGCTGGTGGTCGCGTTCGATTTTCTGTCCCATGTTAAAAGCTCCGGGGTCTAATGACCGCAAGCGCCATCCCGCGCTCGGCCCGGACCTCAAGACACAATCGGATCGCTTCTCGGATGTTCTTCATCGCCTCTTTCTTCGTGTCGCCCTGGCTCACGCATCCCGGAATGGCGGGACACTCTGTGACCCAAACGCCGTCCTCATCGCGATCAACCGTAACCTGGAACTTCACAACATATCCCTCCGCCGGCCAAGGCCGTAAGACCGACACGGCGCGCGACGGGGGGTCTGTCGGTCTTACCCTCATCGGCGTCGTCCGGCGCTATGCGGCAAGGTCCGCCGGGGCCAAGATGCTTTGCCAGACAGAGCCTGGTGCTCAGTCAACCTTCGATTGGTGGGTGACGTAGGACGGATTATCAATCCGTCCGGACGGTTTACAAAACCGTCCTACCCATCAGACAACGTGTGACAGGGCAATAGTACTGGGCGTACCACTCCCCCCACGTCGCCCACGGAAAAGTGCGATGTCTGTCCACACAATGGGCACATTCCGTAAGGCATCGCCCTATCCCGCCAATTGTCAGGTTGGCAGCGCTTCCCGCGCCTGCCGCCAACTCTTCCGCTGCATCGCGGGAATCAAGAGAGAATCAATCTCGCTTCGATCACGGTTTCCCACCCATTCTCGCAGCGGCAGCGCCTCGCGCAAGGAAAGGTCGAAGGCCGTCCGAAAATAGAGAATGGTAGGGAGCGCGCCGTTGCGGTCGTTCAATTCCAATCGCTGTAGCACAAGTTCCACCAATTCCGGCACATCGGCGCCTTGCTCTGCTAACTTGCGCAGCTCCAGAACCAATTCGACGCACACTTCCCCGCCGTTAAACTTACTCATTGTGAAACCTCGCCTACCGACCAAACTTCAGTGCCCACGGGAACATCTTCCTTGGAAAGCTCCTTGAGCAGTATCACAACGTCATGCCGCGGGTTCGGACAGCAAATCTCAATCCCGGCGATGCTTGTGGAGACACTCGTTCCGTCCGGCCGTTTGAGCAGGAGAGGATCACCAATGTAAAATCGCTCCTTCCCAACAGGGACAATCCCAGGAACTGGAACAAGGCCGCGCCCTTTAAGGAAGAACGTATCTTCAACTACAAACAAGCATCGCGGCATGAAAACGCTCACTTACTTCTTCTCATATACCCCCGACTCTCAGGCCGGTTCGGTAGCTGCTGCTCGCGCCGTGCGGTCGCGTTCCGTCGAATAATGTGGCGGCCGTCCAGTATTCTGTGCCCGCATCTCAAAGCCGCATCGCGAGCAAACAAACCATGTGCGATACAATTCCTCGTCTGGGTGAGTAAACCACACGGATACACAAGATTGACGACAGCGCGGACAAGGAAGCCCGTCCAGGCGGCCGTTGATCGCCTCTTGCAGCAAGGTCAGCCTTGCTCCCAAATCAGTTTCCAGGGAAGGGGAATTTTCGTTGTTCATGTACCTCTTCCTCTAAGTTCCGCGCTATACCAGGCTTGAACCATCGTTCCGGTGCGTCGTTCTTTTGCATGACATGAAGCAATTCTTCCTCCAGAACATGATTTACCATTGCCTGTGATGAAAAAGCTTCCGATCCTAGGGCGGCGCCGTTGTCTAACGACATCCCCCTATGTCCCGGCGGCATCTCCGCCCGGATCAACACCACAAGCGGGCCAGTGCCGTACCCTGCCAACCGCAAGGCGGCGTCCGCGGCGCGAACCATTGCCGCTTCATCCGCACTGAATCCTTCTAGTCGGATCGCCAACCTCCTGCCGGGCGCCTGGCCTCTTATTTCTTCGCATGTCCCCGCGCGAAGATGCTGGCCACGAACGTCAGCACGTCGGTCGCGCTCGATTCATTATACCCGTAGTTGCGGATGAGCCGTTGCTTGACCACGTCGATCTTTTCCTGCGTCGCCTTGTCCACCACGTTGGAAACCAGGCTCGTCAGTTTGATCGTGTCCTTCTGGTCCTCGAACAGTTTTAGCTCCAGCGCTTTTTGCAGCCGTTCGTTGGTCTTGTAGTCGAAGCGCTTGCCGTCCAGGGCTAAGGCGCCGATGTAGTTCATGATCTCCCGGCGGAAATCATCCTTTCTGCCCTCCGGAATGTCGATCTTCTCCTCGACCGAGCGCATGAGGCGCTCGTCCGGCTCTTCGTAGTTGCCGGTGTACTTGTTGCGCACCTTTTCGCGCTGCGTATAAGCGCGGACGTTGTCGATGTAGTTAGAACAGAGGCGGGCCATGGCGTCCTCGTCGGCCGCGATGGCGCGCTGCACCTCGTTCTTGACGATGTCCTCGTACTCTTCTTTCACCACGGCCAGCAACTCCTTGAAGTGCTGCAACTGCTCCGGGCTGGTGATGAGCGAGTGGTGGCGCAGGCCGATTTCCAACTCGTGCATCACCATGAACGGATTGACGCTGTCCTCGTCGGGGTGGGCGACGATGGCGTTGGAGATTTTGTCCTGGATGTAGCGCGGGCTGATGCCGGTCATGCCCTCGTTCATCGCCTCGCGCTTCAACTCCACGACGTTGTCCTCGGTGAAGCCTGGCAGCGTCTTGCCGTTGTACAACTTTAGCTTTTGCAGCAAGGTCAGGTTGGCGTGTTTGGGCTGCACCAGCCGCGTCAGCACCGCCCACATGGCCGCGATCTCGATGGTGTGCGGCGCGATGTGCTTGCCCTTGACGCGCTCGACGTTGAAGTCCTTTTCGTAGATGTGAATCTCGTCCTTGAGCCGGGTGACATACGGCACGTCGATTTTCACGGTGCGGTCGCGCAACGCTTCCATGAATTCGTTGTTTTGCAAGCGGCGATATTCTGGCTCGTTGGTATTTTTTGCGACCACATTGCCGACGCCGCAGACGAAGTTATGCAGGCCCGCGCACTCGATGTCATAGACCCATTCGTCCACGACGGGGCGTTCGTGTAGTCGGGCCTCGAAGGTTATGTGCCGGCCGCCGCGCTTGCCGGAACCGGAGACAAAGCGGACGCGGTAGGCCGGCTCGCGCCCCTCGCGTTCCAGACGGTTGACGCCGTAGTCGTAACCGAGCAGCGTCGCCAGTGTGCCTACCTGAGCGGCCAGCATCGGCGAGATCGTTTTGTAGTCGAAGAACTTCTCGCGGTAGTCGTCCGACGCGGTTTCTTTGAGTACCGTCGTCAGCTTCCGCGAGCCGTCCGTTCGCATCAGCTCATCGAAGGCGTGTTGCAGGTACGCGCTCGGCAGACGGAAGAGGAAATCGGGCAGCCGCTTGTTGACGGAAAGCTCGCCGCAGTGATGCTGACACAGCTTGGCGATCGCCTGCGAGCCGAGGTAGAGCCGCCATGCCGAGTCGGTCTTGGCGCCGGCGTCGATGGACCCTTTGCCGGTCGTGATGCGGGCATAGGCGGCACGGACGCGCTCCAACTCGTCGCGGTTCGCCTGACTAATGACCACGCCGCCGTTGCGACCGTTGACGTGGCCTTCGGTGGCGTACCAAATCAGGACCGTTATCAGGTCATTCAACGGCCGCACGTCAACGATGGGATCGTACACCGCCTGAATCGCCGTGGCGTGACGCGGCAGGTCGAGCCGCGCCCAGCCTTCATGACAAGGCCGCGTCATTTTGCCGCCCGCGGCGGTGACGCGCACGCGATCGCGCACGAAGCCCGCGACGCCTTCCAGCACGTCAATCACCTCAACGCCGGGCGCCGGCGCGAAGGCGTCAGCCAGGCCGCGCACGGCCATGACCTCGCGCCGCTCTTCGGGGTAAAACATTTCGCCGTTCCGGTCGTAAACCGAGTGGTTCGGCGTCGTCTCGACCACACCCCACTTTTGCGAGGTCGTAAGGAGTTTGCCGGTGAAACGATGGCGGAAGAGGCCGCGCACCGGCGTCCAGCAGGTTCGGCCGGCCGCGAAGTCATGGGCCAGCACTTCCAGCCCTGACGAATCCTCGACGAAGCGCTCGTACAACTTGTCCAGCGTCGTCCACGCGGGCGCGCCGTCGAAGCGATACGGGATCGGCGTCGCGCCGGAGACGCTGTGGCCGAGTATCACTTCGTCAATGTCTGTTTGGGCGAACTTCTTCGGCTTGATCTTGTGTTCCTGCGAGGCGCCGAGCAGATCGTAAAGGAAGGCCACGTCCAGCTTCAGCACTTCGATGAACTCGACTAAACCCCTATTGGCGATATTTAATTCGCCGTCAAAGTTGAATGCCCGCGGATCGCTGTCGGTGCCATATTCCGCGATTTTGCGATAGTTAATATCGCCGGTCAGTTCGGTCGAATCCTGGTTCTTCTCGTCCTTGGGCTGGAAGGTGCCGATGCCGATGCGGTCCTGTTCCGACAGGATCAGCCGGTAAACCTTCACGTCGCCGAGCATCTTGGCCCAGTCGCCGTCGTACTTGGTCATGCGTTCGATGTACATCTGCCGGCAGAACGGGCACATGTCGCCGCGAATGGCGATGTCGTGACCGCCGGCCTTCGCGCCCTCGCTAAGGCTGGCCAGCATCGC
Organism: Planctomycetaceae bacterium UBA4732; assembly: GCA_002404095.1. Taxonomy (GTDB): domain Bacteria; phylum Planctomycetota; class Planctomycetia; order Gemmatales; family Gemmataceae; genus UBA4732. The sequence goes on from DHJA01000083.1 coordinate 8,843, forward strand.
CGGCCGCAATTCCAACGGAACGAGGTGCAACGGCTCCTCGTGCATCGGGCACTTTTGCCACAGGCCGCCCTCGGCCAACGGCGCCCAGGTGAAGCTGTAAATCATGCCGTCGTCGGCGCGCGAGTAATCTTCCAGTCCCTTCTTGATGAGGCGGGCGATGGTACTCTTGGAGCTGCCGACGGGGCCGTGCAACAGTAACACGCGCCGCTCAGTGCCGTAGCCCTTGGCGGCGGACTTGAAGGCGTTGACGAGCTGCATCAATGGGCGGTCGAGGCCGTAAATGGCGTCGCTGTGCTTGGCGGCGAACTCGGTGAAGAACTTGAAGCGGGTGATCTTCTCCTTGTTCTCGAACACCTCCTCGGTGCCGTGCGTGAGGATCATGTCATAGAGCCGCTGGTAGGCGTTGCGCGTGACCTCGGGGTGTTCGCGCACGATGTCCAGGTAGTCGTCGAAACCGCCTTCCCAATGGGTCTTACGGTAGTCGGTGAGGTTCAGTTGCTGACGGAGAGACGCGAGGATGGACTTGCCGATCGACATCAATGTCCCCTCCATGTAACGGCGACGGAAGACCGCGCCGCGAATGTTTGGCTAAGTTATCAGTACGGGCCGAATGTCAGAACGTCGGAGGGAGGGACGGAGGAGTTTCGCGCACTCTGTCGCGTCCGATGTGGACTGCCCGGCCCCCGTCCCGCGTTCGGGCGCTCCTACCCCCATTGTATGCCGGACAGGGAGAGCCGGTCAAACCGCCCAGCGCGAGCAAAGAGAGCGTCGTCGTTCCCTGGCACGCGCTTCCCGCCTGGATCGCCGGGACGCGTTTCAACACGCCGGCGTGCGCTTCCGCTCAATCTCACCATTATAACGCTTATAGCAGCATACGCGGTCAAACCGGGGTCTTGTCAAGGTCGGTTTGCCCTACCGCGGCCGGCCGCGTTTATCAAGAATGGGACAATGGAGAAAGCAGCGACGGTTGCTCTGGACCCACGCCGCTAGGCTATGGTACAGGCGCTGTGGATTCGCGCCCCGTCCCGATTTTTCGGAGGCAGACCTATGAAAAATCTGCTGGCATTCGTTGCCGCCGCCGTCCTGATGTTTGTCGGCGTCGGTTGGTATCTTGACTGGTTCCAGGTTCTCAACGGCCCCTCGGCCTTCGGGCATCACAAATTCGAATTTGATGTCAACACGGCCAAGATCGAGTCGGACGTGGAGGCGGGGAAGGAGAAGGTCGCGGGCGCGATCGATAAGGCCAGTAAAGACGCCGCGGCCCGTAAGGCCGCCGCAGGCACAGGGGATCCCATCAATAACACTTGGGACGCTCCGGTGAAGCCGCCGCTGGGCGCCGGCGGCAAGTAAGGTTAGGACGCCCAGGCGAGCCGGGTCGCGTAAGCGCCCGGAGTTGGCTTCCGCGATTGCATGAAACTCCGGGCGCTTACGCGACCCGGCTCGCCTAATCGCGGCCCAAGAATCGCAGCAACTTCTCCGCCGCGGCCTCGGCGAACACCGGATCATTAATATGCAAATCCAGTTCCACTAACTCCACGTCCGGACTCATCCAATTGCGCAGGCTCTGAAACAGGGCGGCGTCGGCCTTCGGGTTCCAGAACACCCCGCCTTCGCGATCCAGAGCCGACACGCCGCGAAGCGGCACAAGCACCGCCGTCGGCCCGCGCGCCGCGCTGGCTTTGTGGGCGATCTCCTTGCCGAGTTGGTCGTTCTCCTCCGGTGTGGTGCGCATCAGCGTCACGGACGAATTGTGGGCGTGGAAGAGCCGGCCGCGATACTTCTCCGGCACGCTGTCCGGCGAACCGAAGTTGACCATGTCCAACGCCCCAAGCGAGATCACCTGCGGTACGCCGCGCAAAGCCGCCGCCGTCATGCGGTCGCGGCCCGCGCTGAAGACGCCGCCAGCCAGTTCGTCGGCCAGCTCCGTCGTCGTCAGGTCGAGGACGCCGACGATTTGGCCCTCCGCGATGAACTTCTCCATCGTGAGGCCGCCGGTGCCGGTTGCATGGAAGACCAGCGTTTCATAGCCGGCCCGCTCGACGTGGACGCGGGCGGCGTCCACGCACGGAGTTGTTACGCCGAACATCGTCGCCGCGATCATTGGCCGGTCGTCGCCGTCGGTCGTCGGGGCGGACATTCCGCGCACCATGCCGGCCATGGCCGCCGCCGCGTTGGCCAGTACGCGGCGATTGATACGATTGAGACCGCTTATGTCTACGACCGAGTACATCATGCAAACATCGCTCTGGCCGACGTAGGGCCGCACCTGTCCGCTGGCCATCGTGCTGACCATCAGCTTGGGTACGCCGAACGGCAGGGCGCGCATAGCCGCCGTGCCGATGGCGGTTCCGGCCGAGCCGCCGAGACTGAGAACGCCGTCCACGCGCCCCTGAAGATAAAGTTCTTGGGCGATGCGGGCGGCGCCGCGCGCCGCGGCTTCGACGGCTCGGCCGCGGTCGCCGGACTTGCGGAGGGCGTCGAGGTCTTCGCCGGCCGCGGCAAAGACTTGTTCGCGCGGCACGTCCGGCGGGAACGCCGGCGGCCGCAATATGCCGGCGTCCAGTACCAGCATGTCCACACCGGCGGCGCGCAGTGCGTCCCGGACGTACTGAAACTCGATGCCCTTGGTGTCCAGCGTACCGATCAGCAGGACGGCCATAAACTATTTCCTTTTCACCCGCGCCGGTACTTGTCGTCGGGTGGGGAATCGTTCCGGCGCGGCTCGTCGCGCTCCGGTCGCCGACGGCCCGACGACTGATCCCATTTCTCGCGGACGATCTCTTCCACTTCCGGCGTGATGCTGCCGCGCGTCATCTCGCGGTAAGCCCGCGTGAAGTCGGAATGGACGTTTTTGAGGGTGATCGTGTCGTCCGTGATTTCGACGGCATTGATCTGCGTGACGGCCAGGACGATAAGCGTGATGAGCCAGGCGATGAATAGGAAGCCATCGAACGCCAGGAGCAGGAGGCCAACGATCGACTGCGGCCCGCCGGGGTCTTCGCCGTCTCCGATGGCGTACACCACCCCCCCGACGATGGCTAGTAGGACCAGCACGCCCAGGCCGCCCAGGCCGATGAGGTAACGGATCGACCAGTGGTTCTTGTGCTGGTCGCACAGCGGAATCGGTGCCCGCCGGCGCTTGACGAACCAGACGCCGATAATCGGCGGCACGAAGCGCGCCCAGGGCGGCATCCACGAGAAGGCTTTCACCGGGCGAACCGTGGAAGGCTGGCCGCACCTCATGCAAACGTCCGGCAAATCTTCCGCGTCCAGGTCGTAAAAGTCCAAGCGCACGTCTGCCATGATGTTCTCCTCTTTGACACAACTTTTGTCCTTATCAATGCGTCTTTCTCGACGCGAACAGCAGCAACGCCCCTTCCTCGACAAGGCCGGCCTCGCGCTCCTCCGCCGTGATTCCGTGACGGCCCTCGGCGTTGCTCAAGGTATATTGTCCCGCCCGACGTAGCTGTTGCAAACCGCTGTCGAAGGCGCCGCGGTCCACAGGCACGGCCGACCGTAAATCTACCAGATCGACGATATTGTGCGATCCCTTTTGGCGATCAAGCTGGTCGAATGCCGCGCCGAAGGCGGCGGCGAAATCGACCACGACGGGCGAGCGGGGGGCGTCAGCCCCCTGATTACTCGAAGAATCAGAGGGCTTACGCCCCCCGCTCGCCTGGACCGGAAGGTTCAGGTCGGCAAACAAGAACAGATGCGGCTTCTTCTTGACGTGCAGCCAGCCGACGGCCGGCGACCGCTTCTCCGCAGCGATGCGGGCTACGACGGCGGCCTCGAACGCCGCCTGCAACGGCTTCGCCACTTTCTTCTTAAGGTCCGTCACCGCCACGGCCTGATGGTCGGGTTTGCGCACCGCAATCACGGCGTATTCCAGCAGGACGGCGCTGCGGAGAAGTGCGTCGCGGTCCTCCGTCAGAGCCAGGGGCGAGGCAGGGTCGCGCGGCGCCGCCGAAAGCGTTCTGCCGGCGAATGGCGGTAGTGCCGTCGCCTCCTTCACCAAGGCCGGCCCAGCTGCGGAATTGGCTTGGGTTATCAAATCCTTCAAGGAGAGCGGATAGGCGTTTTCGCCTTGCGACCGCAGCGTCTCCAGGGTCCGCATTAACTTTTGCGACAACTCGACCGCCGGCGGCGGCAGCGTCCGCAAATAGAGTTGCGGCTTGCCTCGGACCTCCACGACGCCGACCGTCGCCGGCAGCGACCCATCGGTCAGGCGGCGTTGCAAGGCGGCCGTGAACGCGGCCTTCAGCGACTTGGCTGCCTTGCCGATCAACTTTGCGGATGGGTGAAGGCGCTTTTCCGGCGTACACAACAAAGACAGGATAAATTCCACCAGGCGCGGGCTGTCCGCGAGACGTTCGGCGTCCTCGGCCAAAGCGACGGGGCTGTCGGCGTGTTTGTTCGCGGCGAGAAGGCGAGCGGCGAAAGGTTTCTTTTTCAGCGCCTTAACGGCGAGTTCCCGCGGCGCCAAGGGGTCGGCTAGGACGGAGAGGCGTGCGAGGGTCGGCGGGTAAGCGTCGCCGCCTTGCTCGCGCAATCGTTCCAGGGTTTGGACCATCTTGCCCGCCAATTCGGCGGCCGCGTCGGATTTGGGCATTGGCTTCTCAAAATAACTCCGTTATCGCGCTACCGCTCGGGAACACCGAAAGGTCCATGCGCGCCTCCGTCAGATGCCTGCTTCCCTCGTTCAGTCGCTGAACACGAACCCATTGGCATTGAACAGCAGCCGACGCGCCTTCGCCAGCCCATGATTCTTCGCGTGTATAGCTTTCGATTCGGACAGTCCGACCGATTTCGGATTTCGGTTGGCGTCGTTTTTTTTACTTGCCTTATAGATTCTACCTAGCTTGCCATAGCGCCCTATCGGTCGTATGGGTTATGCCTGTTCGCCGCCCCCGGCGATCCCCCAAGGCTCCGTCCGCGATGAATGATATTATTGATTCCCTTCGTGGCAAATTGGCCTTCGCCGCTTTCGTGGGCCGGTCGCCCCTGTTCGTCGAGGCCGTCCGCCGACTGCCGTGCATCGCCAAGGACCTGGCTCCTGTCCTTATCGAGGGCGAAACCGGCACCGGGAAGGAGCTGGTGCACGCGCCCTGCATTATCTCGGGCCGCGCGCCGGATTCCCGTTCGCGGCGGTCAATTGCGGCGCCCTGCCGGAAACGCTTCTTGAGGACGAATTGTTCGGCCATGAACGCGGCGCCTTCACCGACGCCCGCGGCCGCCGCGAAGGTCTGATCGCCCAGGCCGAGAAAGGCACCCTCTACCTAGACGAGATCGACAGCCTGTCGCGCAAGGCCCAAGTTTCCTTGCTGCGCGTCCTTCAGGAAGGGCGTTACCGTCCCGTCGGCTCTAGCGAAGAAAGATGCGCCGACGTACGCGTGGTGGCGGCGACCAATGCCCCGCTAGACCTGATGGTGCAAACGGGCGCATTCCGAGCCGACTTGTATTACCGGCTGTGCGTGTTCCACGTCCGCCTACCCCCGCTCCGCCAACGCATGGAAGACGTTCCGCCGCTGGCCGTGCATTTCCTCGAGAAGCACGCTTCCGACGAGGAACACGTCACGCAGCGGGATCGTGAAAAACTTGAAGGCCATGGCGCCTGGTAAAAATAGGGGGAAAAGTTTCACGCTCGCTGCGCTCGCCCAGCAACGCAATGTAATCCCCCCGCTCCGGCAACTCCGCCGCAGCTCGGCTGCGTTCCGCTACGGCATCCGCCTCCGCTCCACTCCGCTCCGTGCGGCTACGTTGCCTCCGCTACTCCTGGACTTGCCTTACTTGGCTCCAACCTCAGGAACTGCGGCCAGGCGGAACCCGAGGTCCTGGAACCTGTAGGCCGGCTCGTCCCTGCCGCGGTACGCCGACCGGCAGTTCCCGCCGTCGAGGCCCCAGCTCCCGCCACGCAGCACGCGAGCCAGGGCCAGTGGGCCGGTCGGATCGTACAAGTCCTCACACCACTGCCACACGTTGCCATGCATGTCGTACAGACCCAGCTTGTTCGGCGGGTACGAGCCCACCTTCGTCGTGCGACCCAGGTACGGCCCCTTCTCGCCCTTGCCGAATGGATAGTTGCCGTTGAAGTTCGCGTCCTTGGACGACAGGTCGTTCGTCGGCTTCTCGAAGTAGAAGTGATACGAGCATTCTTCCTCCGAAGTGGCACCGCCCCGACAGGCATATTCCCATTCCGCCTCCGTCGGCAAGCGATACGTCCAGCCCTTGCCCTTCTCTTTCTCGTTCAGCTTCTTGATGAACTCCTGGGCGTGGTTCCACGACACCGACTCCACCGGAAATTGCTTCAGGTCTTCATCCTTGATGTCCTTGACCTTGTCTTTCCCCACGCCATCACGGGAGAAATAGCTCGGGTTATTGCCCATCAGTTCCTGCCACTGCCCCTGCGTCACCGTGTAGATCGCGATCTCGAAATCCTCATTGATCTCCGTCTTCTTGGCCGAGCCCTTCGCGCCGTTCCAGCCCATGTAGAAGGTCCCCTTCGGCAGCGACACGAACTTCATCCCCAGCGGACCTTCCCGCGGCTTGGGCGGCTCCGCCCGGACGCTGTGGAAGACTGGCGAGCAAGCGTTGGCGGTCAGGGCGGCCGCGAGGCAGGACATCAACAGGATGCGACGCGACGACATGAGCAGGCTCCTTCAACGCCAAGACATGGACAAAAGGGGCGACCTCGTCAATTATCACCCGACGCGCGAGCAGAAGCAACGAAAAAGCAGGGCCAGGCCCTCGCGTCAGGAGCCTAACGCGGATCAGCTTCCGATTCGAGCAAGCCCCGCGCGAGTCCGTGCTTTCTCGCAAGTCCTCCACCTGCGGCCGTCGCCTCTTCGCAGAATGGCGGACTGGACCGACGCGGCGGCGTTGCTCCAGAAGGCGGAGGAGCGGCCAGAATAGCCACGGAACGATGGCCGAGCTGTCGGAATCGGACCAGGCCATCCCCTCGACAGCCGCCCGGCCCGACGCAGAGCAGCCTGTTTCCGCTGCTGAGACATGACGGATCGACACAAACCATTATGACTGATTGCCTTGCGTTATTCGACAAGTGGTTCTTGGCCAAGGGTATGCATAATCCGGGCTAGTGACCTCGACGAACGAGTTCTTCAACAGCCCGATGGAGGGCGGCGGCACGAACTCCGGGTTCGTCAACGCGCTCTACCGGGACGCCCTGGGCCGTCCGCCTACGGACGCCGGCGGCCAAGCCGACGTCGTCGCGCTGAACAACGGAACGCAAACCCCGTCGCAGGTGGCCAAGGCGGTCCTGATAAGTCCGGAATATCAGCAGGATGTGGTCAATGCCGATTACCTTCGGTTCCTGGGCCGGTCGGCGATGAGCGATCCGCAGTCGCAAGGCTTTGTGAACGCTCTCGCGGCGGGTCAGACGCAGCAGACCGTGGAAATAAACATCCTGGGCAGCCAAGAATACCTCAATGACCGGGGCGCAACCGGACCAACAGGGGCCACGGGCCCGACCGGCGCGACAGGCGCAACCGGAGCGACAGGAGTCATGGGCGCGACGGGCGCGACCGGAACCACGGGGGCGACAGGAGCCCCAGGCGCGACGGGCGCCACGGGCTCGACAGGGGTCATGGGCGCGACCGGAGTCACGGGCGCGACGGGTGCAACCGGGGCGACAGGCGCCACAGGTCCACAGGGCTTGCAGGGCGTCGCTGGTCAGAACGGGGCCAACGGGCAGAACGGACTCGCTGGCCCGACGGGACAGGCGGGAAGGGACGGAACTAACGGGACCAATGGGATTAACGGGACCAACGGGACCAACGGCGTCACAGGGCCGACGGGACCACAAGGCGCTACTGGGGCGAAGGGTGCTGACGGCGCGCAAGGCGCCGCCGGACCGCAAGGTAACGCGGGTGCGACCGGGGCCACGGGCGCCATGGGCGCGACGGGCGCGACGGGTGCGACCGGAGCCACGGGTACGACGGGCGCCACGGGCGCGACCGGAGACATGGGCGCGACGGGGGCAACAGGCGCCACCGGGACGACGGGTTCTCAGGGTGTGCAGGGCGCGCAGGGGCCGGTCGGAGCGCAGGGCGCTACCGGATCGACGGGCGTCGTCAACAGCGCTTTCGCCTTTGGTCCAATCGGGACTATCCCCGCCGATAACGCCTTCCACGCCGCAGCCCAGGCGACACTGTCGATTTCCGCGGGACAGCACGTCTTTGTCGTCGCTGATGCGGCTCTTGGATCGTCAGTGGCCGTCTCTAACTTCAGGGTGGACGTCGGCTATCAAATTGGCGCGGGACCGCTGACAGAGCCAAGCAACTCCACACCACTCTTGTTCACACCGAACGGCTCCATCGTCCCCCGCCAGGATTTCGCCGTGACCGCAAACTTCATAGCGCCCTCAACAGGCATCTACAACATAGGCTTCATCGCAGAAGCCGATAGCCCTGGCGGCGACTTGAACAACAACACTTCCAGCCAAGTCTCCGTGTTGGTCTTCTAGCGCGGAAGCTATGGGAGAGAGGCCGGGCGCCGTACTCATACAACGACCAGCCCCTGGATTCACGAAGTCTACCCCGAAAGGGCAAAATAGGACCGGAGACGTTCATCGAACCTCGTTGAACGTCTCCGGTTCTTCTGTTATTACTGTCTGTAACTTGTGGGAAAACAGTGATATGAAGGTTGCGGTTTACATCATCGCCAAAAACGAGGCGTCCGCCGCGAAGGAGGGTCGCTCGCCTAATGAGGCCGCACTCCGCCAAGGCCAACGCGGCGAAACATCAGGGAAGCGATGCTAACGAGATAATGAAAGGGAACTGCGTTTGTAGGTTTTTGACAAGCTTGTCGTCCGCGGTAATGAACGGGCATCCCTCGCGCTCGGCCAGGGCCACGTAGAGGCAGTCGTAAGCGCCTATCCTTTTCTGGGAGGAGACGGCGTAGGCCCTTGTTAAAAGTGGAACAATGGGAAATAGCTGAGAGCCTGTGCGAAAAGGGC
>DHJA01000083.1:17944-30672 GCA_002404095.1 Planctomycetaceae bacterium UBA4732
CCCTTTTCGCACAGGCTCTGAGGCAGAGCTTGCAAAAGGTTGATAAGCGATTGAGACCCTTGAGCCGGAGTAATACGGCCTTGGCGCTCGGCCCTGGTCAAGGAGTGGACCACCTCAATCGGGAATACTTCCGGGGCGATGAGTTCGTGTACGCCGTTACGGAAATCGTCCCGCAAAAGGAGGCTTTGTCGCTGTCCGTTTCGAGTACCGCACACTTGAAGGCCACGGAGGCGTCGATTACGTATCTCATTCGTCGTCGCCGTCACGCAAGGCGCGGATGGCGGGCACACCGATGTCGAGGATGCCGTGCTTCCGGAAGATCTCCTCACTAAGGCGGTCCATGTCCTCGCAGGCGAGACGCATGGCTTCGGGGTCGCGGATGCCTCTGGCGGCCTGTTCAGCGACGTACTGCATAAGGGCCGTCATTTCCGGCGGGATCGTGTAGTCGTCGTGGGCCATCTGCCTTAATTTTTCCCTAGCTGTTTTTTCTAGCAGGACCATGTCTTCGCAAGGGGCCGGGGGCATGGGACCCAGGGGGAGGACTTGCTTCGCCGCGTGGTCAACCGCGTGCTGAAGTGCGGCCATCATTTCAGGGGGAATCGTATAATCGTCGGCGTCCATGTGCTTGATTATTTCAACGGCCCCTATCTCTGTCAACAACATCGGTCTATCAAACGCGAACCGGGGGGCGATTTCGCCCCCCGGTCGTCTTCGTTTGGCTCGTTCGTTTAACGTCTGCCGTGAAACACGATGCCGACGCCAATCGGCGGCGGCGGTTCCACGTAAACCACTTCCGGCTGCTCGCGCACGTACACCACCGGCGGAGGCCGATTGGCCGTGGCTTGCATCGCCTCGATCACGCCGTCGCGGACTCCGTTGTCGTGCAGCCATTGAACCTCGGCGCCGGACAGATGGAACGCCGTTCCGGACGTGTTGATCTGGTTGATGATGATCTGATCGCTCATCCCGGATTTGGTCAGCCCCACTACGTCCTGAAGGCCCATTGCCCGCCGCTGGGCGTCGGCGCGAACCGCCTGACGGTATTCATGATGGTCCGCCGACGCGCCGGCCACGCCGCCAAGCGTGCCGCCGGCCGCCGCGCCGATTAGCGCGCCCGTGCCGGCGTGCCCCGTCGCGGCGCCGATGGCGCCGCCGGCCAGAGCGCCGAGGGCGCCGCCGGCCAGTAGGCCCGTGCCGGTGTGCGTTTCGCAGCCGGCGACCAGGAGTAGCGGCGCCAGGGCTGATCCCAGCAACGCTTTCCACGTCCAGCTCATTGCTTGCGGCTTGCGTGTGATGTACATACAACATTCCCTTGCCTGTCCAGGGTGGCCCGGAGGCGCCACAGGCGCGCCTCTCCGCAATTGGCTCATACACCGGGCGGGCCAGGCCGTCAACCGCGACTCGGCTGCGACGGCCGTGGCTGTCGTCGGCGCGCCCGCACAACCCGCCTCTTTTACTTATCGGGATTCGGAGCGACCAACATGACGCGATGCGACCTCACCTTTGCCGGCCTCCTGTCGGCTTTCCTTGTGTGCCTTCCCGCGCCCGCCCCGGCCGCCGAACCGTCCCAAGCGCCCCAAAAGGTCGGCGCCGTCGAAGGGATCACGGAATACCATCTACCCAACGGCCTGCGCGTGGTGCTGTTCCCCGACCCGTCGTCCGCCAAGGTCACGGTTAATTCCACCGTCCTCGTCGGCTCGCGCATGGAAGGCTCCGGCGAAGCCGGCATGGCCCATCTGCTCGAACACATGCTCTTCAAAGGCACACCCAAGCATCCAGGCATCCCGAAAGACCTACGCGATCGCGGCGCCGTGTTCAACGCCACGACTTCACTGGACCGAACCAACTATTTCGAGACCCTCAACGCCAGCGAGGACAACCTCGACTTCGCGCTCAATCTGGAGTCCGACCGTCTCATCCACAGCTACGTCAAGCGCGAAGACCTGCTTACGGAAATGACCGTGGTGCGCAACGAATTCGAGCGCGGCGAGAATACGCCCGCATACATCCTCAATCAACGCCTCATGGCGGCCGCCTACCAATGGCACAACTACGCCAAGTCCACCATCGGCAACCGCAGCGACATTGAGCGCGTGCCCATCGAGAGTTTGCAGGCGTTTTATCATGAGTGGTATCAGCCTGATAACGTCGTACTCTTCATTGCCGGCAATTTCGATCCGGATAAGGCGCTTACCCTCGTGTCCAAATACTACGGCCCCATCCCCAAGCCGACGCGCGTTCTGCCGAAGACCTATACCGAGGAGCCGCCACAAGACGGCGATCACAACGTCATCCTGCGTCGCGTCGGCACGGTCGGCGTGGCCGGCGTCGTTTACCATATCCCGGCCGCCTCCCAGGAGGATTTCGCGCCTCTCGAAGTGCTGGGCGCCATGCTCGATTCCGAGCCGTCCGGCGCGCTTTATAAAGCGCTGGTCGTGACGAAGAAGGCCAGCAGCGTTTCCTCCTTCGCTTATCCGTTGCACGACCCCGGCGTGTTTGAGGTGGAAGCGCAGGTGGATAAAAGCGCCAAGCCGGAAGCCGTGCGCGACGCGCTCATTGAGGTGATGGAAAATCTCGGCGCCGCCAAGGCGCCGGATGAGGAGGTGACGCGGGCCAAGACCAAACTGGCGCGTGAGTTTGAGTTAGCCATGTCGAACAGCAACGGCCTCGCGCGCGTGCTGAGCGAGTGGCAGGCGCGCGGCGATTGGCGGCTGTTCTTCCTGGACCGCGACGAGGTCGCCAAAGTGAAGCCGGCCGACGTGACTCGCGTATGCCAGAAGTATTTCCTACGCGGCAACCGCACGGCCGGCGTCTTCCTGCCGACGGAACATCCGGAGCGCGCCGACATTCCGGCCACGCCTGACATCGAGAAGCTGGTCAAGGACTTCAAGGGCGGCGAGGCCGTGGCGGCCGGCGAGTATTTCGACCCGACGGCGGAGAACATCGAGAAGCAGACGAAGTTCGGCAAGCTGAGTACGGGCGTCAAGACGGCCGTGTTAGCGAAGAAAACGCGCGGCGAGCTGGCCACGTTCCGGTTGACGCTAAATTACGGCAATGCCGACTCGCTTAAGGGTCAAACAAGCGCGACGCAGTTCCTCGGTACGCTAATGACGCGCGGCACGAAGAAGCACAATCGCCAAGAGATCGAGGATGAACTGGACAAGCTCAAGGCCAAGGTGAACGCCAGCGGCTCCGGCGGCCAAGTGACGTTCAGCGTCGAATGCAAGCACGAATCGGTCCCGGCTGTGCTGAGCTTGTTGGAAGAGATGTTGCGCGAGCCGACGTTCCCGGCCGGCGAGTTTGACGTACTCAAGCGGCAGGTGCGCGACAGCTTGGAGGAGGGCCGCACCGACCCGCAGGCGCTCGCCTTCCGCACGCTGCAACGCAAACTGTCGCCGTATCCGAAGGACGACGTGCGTTATGTGCCGACAGTGGATGAGTCGCTGGAACGGCTGGAGGCCGTGACGATCGATCAGGTGCGTAAGCTGTACGAGGAGCAGTTGGGCGGCACAGCCGGCGAGTTCGTCGCGGTCGGCGACCTCGACCCGGCGCCGGCGCTAAAACGGATTGAAGAGACCCTTAAAGGCTGGGAAGCAAAGACCGCGTATAAGCGCATCGACCGGCCGTTCGTGCCGGGCGTCAAGGGCGAGCAAGTGGTGATCGAGACGCCGGACAAGGCGAACGCCGTCTACGCGGCGGGGCTGACGTTTCCGCTGAACGACGCCGACCCAGACGATCCGGCGCTGGAAGTGGCGGACTTCCTGTTCGGCAGCGGAACGCTGTCGTCACGGCTGGGCGTGCGCGTGCGGCAAAAGGAGGGCTTGTCCTACGGCGTCCGCTCGCAATTCGGCGCCGATTCGCTGGACAAGTCGGCGCGATTCCAGATGATGGCTATCTGTAATCCCAAGAATATCGACAAAGTGAACGCTTCGATCCTGGACGAGACGGAGAAGATGCGCAAGGAAGGCGCCTCCGAGACTGAGGTGAAGGAGGCGAAGAAGGCGTTCCTGTCGGCGGCCAAAGTCGGCCGCGGTTCGGACGGCACGATCGCGGCCGAGCTGAAACAACTGCTGTACGCCGGCCGCACGTTCGCTTACGAGGTGGACCTGGAAAAGAAGATCGAGGCGCTGACGGCGGAGGAGGTGTCGGCGGCGTTCAAGAAATACATCGACCCGACGAAACTGGTGATCGTCGAGGCGGGCGACTTTAAGAAGAAAGGGCCGACGGAAAAGTGAGGTATGTGTCGCGGCTCGTCGATCAAGATCGTTTCGGCCCCTGAAGCAGCTGACGGCCGCGCTGTTCAATCGTTGGTTTCAACACATCCGCCAGCATTGAAAAGAACGCCGGCAGAGCCACTTCAATGCGGACGGCCTTATCTTCCACGAACAGGCGGCCCGTGAACGTATAGCCCATCGCATCGCCAGAAAAATCCAAAGTGTCGCCTGTCCAGCTTTCTTTGAGGTTGCTTAACGGAGCGCCTCCCTGCTTGTGGAGCTTGCTTACGCCGTATTCGATGCGAAGTTTGGCTTCAGCGCGGCTCAATTGGTGCGGGATAGAGACGGTTACGTTCGACATGATGGTTTCTCCGGGGCGTGATTGCCTAACGAAGGACATGCAATCACTATACCGTCCTACAAGATGAATCACGAAAGCACGAAAGACGAAAACACGAAAAATGCCAGGATGGTAGTTATGGTCCTTCTCTTCTTCCGTTTCGTGTTTTCGTCTTTCGTGCTTTCGTGATTCGCCTTTGGTTCCTATGCGGCTCTAACGAGGGAGGCGGCCCATGGAAGCCGTCGTCAACGGCGTCCGTCTGCACTACGTCGAGGCCGGCGCCGGGTCTTTGGTTGTGCTGCTGCACGGATTCCCGGAGTTTTGGTATTCGTGGCATCGACAAATCGGGCCACTCGCCGCAGCGGAATTTCGCGTGTTGGCCCCGGATCTGCGCGGCTATAACCTTTCGGACAAGCCGCGCGGCGTGAACGCCTACCGGGTGGAGGCTCTGACGGCGGACGTGGCCGGTCTGATTCGGCACGTCGGGGAACAAAGCGCGGCGGTGGTCGGCCACGACTGGGGCGGCGTCCTCGCCTGGCTATTACCTCTTCATTACCCGGAAATGGTTCAAAAGCGGGTCATCCTCAACGCGCCGCATCCGGCGGCGCTGCGCCGCGAGCTGCATCGCGGCGTCGATCAGTTATTGCGCTCATGGTACATCTTTTTCTTCCAGCTTCCGTTGCTGCCGGAAGCGCTGATGCGCGCGGGCGACTTCGCTTTGCTCCATCGCATGTTGACCCGGCAACCCGTCCGGCCGGGCGCCTTCACCGCCGACGATCTGACGCGCTACCGGCAGAGCCTTGCCCAGCCGGGAGCGCTGACCGCGGCGATCAACTGGTATCGTGCGGCCTTTCGTCGTCCACCTCAGCCTGAGTTGGATGACGTTGCGTGCGCCGTACCCACGCTCGTCATTTGGGGCGAACGCGACGCCTATCTTGGCCCGCGTCTTGCCGAAGGGCTGGAACAATGGGCGCCGAACCTCCGCGTCGAACGTATCCCGGACGCCAGCCATTGGGTCCAGAACGACGCGCCGGAACGGGTCAACGAGCTGATGATCGAGTTTCTCCGCTCAAACGTCTAGTTCCTCGGCGACCGCGCGCCCGGACGACTCAAGGACAAACTTCGCCCGAAAGCTAGGGTCTTTGCCTAGAAGCTCCACGAAACGCCGATCCGCCTCCAACAGCGAGGCGATCTCCACGCGCAGCAAGGTCCGGTGGCGCGGATCCAGCGTAGTGGCTTTTAGCACCTGCGGATCCATCTCGCCGAGACCTTTGAACCGTCCCACCTCCGGCTTGGCGTTGGCGCGTAGGCCGGCGATGATCTCCTCCTTGTGAACATCGTCGCGCGCCCAGAACGTCTCCTTGCCGACTTCGATCTTGTACAGCGGCGGCTGGGCGATGAACAGCCGTCCCTTCTTTATCAGCTCCGGCATGTGGCGAAAGAAAAACGCCAGGAGCAGCGTCGAAATGTGGTAGCCGTCCGCGTCGGCGTCCATCAACAGAATGATCTTGCCGTAGCGCAAGCCGACAAGGTCGAATTTCTCGCCAGCCCCCGTTCCGATCGCGGATACCAGATCGTTTAACTCCGTGTTAGAAAGAACTTTGGCCAGGGGCAAACCCTCAGAATTGAGGATCTTGCCGCGCAGCGGCAGCACCGCTTGCGTCCGGTTGTCGCGGCCTTGCTTTGCCGAACCACCTGCCGAATCTCCTTCGACAATAAATAGTTCAGTTATATCTAATTCGGTCGCTTTGCAGTCGGCCAGCTTGCCCGGTAGGTTCAGCCGCCGCTGCGTCGCCGACTTGCGCTTTACCTCCGACGCCGCCTCGCGCGACGCCAGCCGGGCCTTCGCCGCCAGCACGATCCGGCCCACGATTTGGTCGGCGGCCGTCATGTTGGCGTTCAGCCAGGACTCCAGTTGCGGCCGCACGAAATTGTCCACCACGGCCGTCATCTCTTCGTTGTTGAGCCGCTCCTTCGTTTGCCCCTGGAACAACGGGTTGCGCACGAACACCGACAGGATGCCGACTAGACCCTCGCGGACGTCTTCGGCCGTGATGGTCAGCCCCTTGGTTTTGACCTCATGCGTGGCCATGAAATTGCGGATCGCCTTGACGACGCCGGCTTTGAAACCGCCCTCGTGGGTGCCGCCGGACGATGTGCGAATGCCGTTGACGTAGGAGCGGATCGTCTCGTCGGTGGATTCGGTCCACTGCAAGGCGACCTCCATTTTGTCGCCGTCCTGGCGCACCAGCTTGAACGGCGCCTCCGTGACCTTTGCCTGCTTATTTTCCGATATTAAGCGGTCCAGAAACTCCGGAATGCCACCCGGATGCGTCAGGTCGAACACCTCTTTCGTCACGTCGTTCTTGAGGGTAATCTTCAAGCCACTATGGATATACGACATATCCTCCAAGTGAGTGCGAATCAGGTGCGGATCGAACTGCGTGGTCTTAAAAATGTCTGGGTCCGGCTCGAAGAAGATGGTCGTGCCGTGGCCGCGGAAGGGGCCGACCTGTTGCAGCTCGGTCATCGGCTTGCCGCGTTTGTACGTCTGTTCCCATTCAAAACCGTCGCGGCGAATCGTGGCCACGAGCTTGCGCGACAGGGCGTTGACGACGGAGGCGCCGACGCCATGCAGGCCGCCGGAGTATTTGTAACCGTCGCCTTCGCCGAACTTGCCGCCGGCGTGCAGCGTGGTCAGGACGAGTTCCAGGCCGGTCATCTTGTGCTTGGGGTGAACGTCCACTGGAATGCCGCGGCCGTTGTCGGCGACGGTGACGGCGTCGCCTGATTTATGCAGCGTGACGATAACGGAGTCGGCGTGTCCGTTGAGGTACTCGTCCACGGAGTTATCGACGATTTCCCATACGAGATGGTGCAATCCCTTGGCGTCTACGCCGCCGATGTACATGGACGGCCGTTTGCGGACGGCCTCCAGGCCTTCGAGGACTTGGAGGGAACTGGCGGCGGTGTAGTCGTTTTTGGCGGGAGCGGCGGTACTCATAGCTTTACTCGACGATTCGACGGATCAGGCAAAGATTTCATCAACGGGCGCGCTAACTATGGTCGTCTATACCGCGCCGTAGCGCGGCGATCCTTTTAACTTCACGTTCTTGGTCGGCGATAGCGGCCTTCCAGTCCTCCAGGTTCCCAAACCTTACAACTTTGTCGATGCCGAGGTTTTCAAGAAGCATCCCGAGAACTTTTAAGCGCTCGCTTTCGCCAGCGAAAATTCCGCCGACAAACTCAATTTGCTCCGGCGCCTGATACATCCGGCGCTCTGATTCCTCGCGCGTCCAGTGACGCCCTTCACGGCGAATGTCCCATCGTTCCTGAGTCATAAGAAGCCTCCGAAGCTTCAGCGCGGCTATTGGGGTACCAGCGAAATCGCCAAGGCAATTTCATCTAGGCTCATGGCTAGGCTTCCCATCCTCAAGGGTATAAATGTCCTCGCGCGGGTCGCTCCAATCCTTCGCCCAAGATTGATTGATCAGGGCGCGCCAGGCGTTGTCCTCAACTTCCTCTGACACAGGCAACAGCGTGATTTTCACGGGGCCGGGCCTCACGTCGGCCGGCAACTCAGCGTGCAATTGATGCTGCTCGTCAACATGGCCGATCACTTCGATACTGTTCATGGCTCGTAGCTCCTCGTCGCCCTCGTTCCACCCCTAGGCTCTGTCTGGCCAATCATCTTTCGGCGGGCCGGCTAAGGCCGTAAGGCCGACACGGCGCGCGACAGGGGTCTGTCGGCCTTACCCTCATAGGCGTCGTCTGGCGCCGTGCGGCAAGGCCCGCCGGGACCAAGACGTTTTGCCATTTGTGGACATAGGTTATCCTTTCATCTCATCGGCGAGGGCGAAATCTCTCGCGCTCATTGCTCATAGCGTTTGAAAACGATCTGTCCCGTCGTCCCATCAATGACATAATGCGGGCCGCCCCCGGCCGTAAGTGGTTGCACAAGATCATAATCAACGTGCCAGCCGTCTTGCCGGTACACTAGCGTAATTCGATAGGCAGGAAGGAGATCGCCGTAAACCGCCTCCGCATCCTGCCGCGCCGTTCGTAGCGCCTCGTCGCAGGTAATGCCAGGCCGCCTTCGAGACACGGCAAGATTATTGGTTGTCATGGGAAGCCTCCATTCAAAGCTTCAAGAGCAACCGCAACTTCTTCTCAACGTCAGATTGTGTAACGGCGGACACCTTGCCTAGATACCGCAGCAGACTCGCCTGATGAACCGTTACGAGTCGATGCAACCGCAATAATGACCTCTTTTTCAAGCCGATGCCCCGATGGTCTGGGCGCCTCGGATCAAGCACTATGTCCGTGGGCAAAAGTACGAGCGGGAACACAGTCGTGATATAAGCAGCAAGCACCTCTGGAAAAGTTCCCAACGGGCCCGTCAATAGTAGCGCGGGACGAGTCTTTGCCCCCACTACCTTCCCGCCGAATGGGAACGATGTCAGATGGATTTCACCGGGGTTCATCTTCTGGTTTTCCGTCTTCTAGTGTGTAAATGTCCTCGCGCGGGTCGCTCCAGTGAGCGGCCCAGATTTCGGATACGGCTTCCTGCCACCAGCCCTCCTCTTCTACTTCCTCGTCCGTGGGCAGCGCCAAGACGATCCTGACGGCCCCCGGCTTCACATCCGCGGGCACTTCCACGGAAAGCCGATGTTGCTCGTCCACGTTAGCAATCAACTCGATGGTCTTCATTTCTCGTTCTCTCCGTCAAATAACGTCTTCTGTTCCCCATCCTTACCGTCGCCGTTGCGTTCAGCAAACTGGCGATTCCGATGATTACTGATCGTAGCGTTTCCAAACGATGCGGCCGTCTGACGGATCGATCACGAAGTGCGGGCCGCCGCCATTCCAATTCGGGTCTTTCAACTCGTAATCAATGTGCCAGCCGTCCGGCTCCAAGGCCAGGGTGACATTAAAGCCGGACAGGTCGCCGTATGCCTTCTCCGCCTCCAACCGCGCGATCCGCAACGCCTCATCGGAAGCGATGGCGGGGTGTTTCAGTGGATTCGCAGTGCTAATCGTTGACATGGCTCACGTTGTTCCTTTCTTCCTCACTACTGCCTTATGGCGGATACCCCGGCCCTCCCGCCAAACCGCCACGCCGGGTAACCGGCCCGGAGAAATGGACGCCGTCTTCCGCGCGGATCAGGTCCGGAACTCCGTGGGCCGCGTCGATACGTAGATCACTCGGACTTGGCCCCGTCGTCCACCCCTCAATTTCCGGATTGGGATGAGTGTGAAACTTGCCGACAACCACCGCTCCCGCAACCGTCGGAGGAGCGCTAAGGCTGATTCCGGAGGTCGCGCCCGCAATCGCTCTTATGAAGGACAGCACTCCGCTTGTGAGGTCCAAGTAAATCCATCCTCCCTCTTCATGGCGCAAAATGGGATCGTTTGCAAGAGAGTCCAGCCACGCTTGTTCGATTACTTGCCGCACTCCGGCGTCCTGAAGAAGTTCCGTCGCCGTAGGCGGCCGTGTCGGTGTCATCCCTGAATCCCTCCGTGTTCCTCACTCAAACAACCCCTTCTGTTCCCCATCCTTGCCGTCGCCGTTGCGCTCCGCCGGCTTTTCTTTCGCCGGGGCGCGGCCTTCCACCTGGTCCCAGTCCACCAGCTCAATCGCTGGCGGCCCGACCCGCACGAATTTCGTCCGCTTCACTGCCTCGAAACCTTTGCCGCCGCGTCCGGTCGTCGGATACGCGCCTCGCCGGAACTCCATCGTCTTGCCGCCGGCTGTTTCCATCGTCAGCGCGTCGTGACGGTTGCCGATCAGCGCGCCGCCCAAACAGACGTCGTTTTTGTCCAGCTTGATGCCGATCACGCCCTTGCCCGCTCCGGAAAGGATGTTTATCTCCGCAATTGGGAAATGGATGACGTGGCCCGACTGCGACGCCAGGAACAGGCTCTCCTCGTCGCGCAGCACCGCGACCATCACCACCTTGTCGCCGTCGGATAGACGGACGTATCGCCGGCCGACTTTCGTGGACGCCGTGCGGAACGGCGTCAGCGGCGTCCGCAGTGTATAGCCCTGCGCCGTCACCACCAATAGATATGGCCCGGCCGGTTCGCCGTTGGCGGGCGGCAGGTCGGCGGCCGTGAAGCGCTCGTCCGTCGTCACCGCCGCGATGATCTTCACCTGGTCGGCCAGCCGGAAATACTTCGTAATCGGCTCGCCGTAGCCGGAACTGGCCGGCGTCTCGTTGACGCGATTCGTGTACGCCGTGCCGTCGTCGGCGAAGAAAATCACGTGGTCCTGCGTCGTGCCCGGCGCCACCGCGATCACTTCGTCGCCCTCGCGTACTCGCGTCCCTTCCACCGAAGCCAGCCGGCCCACGCGCTTGACCCAGCCGTCGCGCGTCAGCACCACGTTGGTATTCTCGCGGACGATGTACGCCTCCGGGTCGAAGTCGATGGCGTCCTCCGACGAGCCGAGTTTCGTCCGCCGACGGTCGCCGTACTGGGCGCCGACTTCCGTCAGTTCCGTCTTCACCACGCCCCATAGCTTCTTTTCGGACGCCAGGATCGCCTCGATGCGCGATGCTTCCGCCTTTTTCTCTTTTAATTCATCGAGTATCTTCTTAATCTCCATCTGGGCGATCTTGTACAGCTGGGCGTCGAGGACAGCCCCGGCTTGCTCTTCGTCCAGGTCGAACGCCTGCCGCAGCTTTTCCGAGGCGTCGGCCTTGCCGGAGCTTTGGCGAATGAGCTTGATCGCTTCATCAAGAGCGTTGAAAATGATGCGGAAGCCTTCGAGGATGTGAATGCGGCGCCGCAGCTGGTCCAACTCAAACTCGAAGCGGCGCCGCACCGTCGCCAGCCGGAAATCGAGGAAGTAACGCAACATCTCCTTGAGGCCCATCCGGCGGGCCTGTGGCGTCCGCTCCTTGCCGTCCTCGTCGTAAACCGGCGCCAGGCACGTTAGGTTGCACGGAAAACTTTCCTGCAAAGCCGTGTGCTTGTACAGATAAGCCATCACGAGGTTCGGGTCCGTGCCCGGTTTGATCTCCAGCGCGATGCGCAGACCTTCTTTCTCATTAGATTCGTTGGTCAGGTTGAGAAGCTGCGGCAGCTTGCGTTCGTTGATGAGGACGCCGATGTCCGACTCCAATTTACCTTTGTCCACTCCGTAAGGGATGGAAGTAACGACGATCTGTTGCTTCTTACTCACTTCCTCCAGCTTCCACTCGCCCTGCACTTTGACGCCGCCGGTTCCCTCTTCGTAGATCTTGCGCAGGGACGCTCTATCCGTGATGATCCGGCCGCCGAGGGGGAAGTCCGGGCCGCGCACCTTCTCCATGATCTGCGCGGTGGTCGCCTCGGGACTGTCGATGAGCAATATCGCCGCCCGAATCACTTCGCCCAGATTGTGCGGCGGGATGTTGGTCGCCAGGCCGACGGCGATGCCAGATGAGCCGTTGACCAGCAGGTTCGGGAACTGCGCGGGCAGCACGACCGGCTCTTCGCGCGTGTTTTCGTAGTTGGGCCGCATCGACACGGTGCGCTGGCGCAATTCCGACATCAGCCGTTCGGAAACGGCCGTCAGCTTGGCTTCGGTGTAGCGCTGGTGGGCCGGGGAGTCGCCGTCCACCGAGCCGAAATTGCCCTGGCCGTGGATCAGCGGCGCGCGCATCACCCATCCCTGCGTCAAACGCACCAGAGCGTCGTAGGCGGCGATGTCGCCGTGTGGATGGTAATTGCCGAGTACGTCGCCGACGATCTTGGCGCACTTGCGCGTCCGGCCGTCGAAGGTCAGGTGCAGGTCGTTGTACATCGTGTACAGAATGCGCCGTTGCACGGGCTTGAGGCCGTCGCGCACGTCGGGCAAGGCGCGTGAGGTGATGACGGAGACGGCGTAGGTGAGATAACGGCGTTCCGTTTCCTCTTGGAGAGATACGTTCTGAATGGTCTCGGCCATATGGGCCCACCTCCGCCCTATCGGAATTCTTATCGTTTGGAAATTGTAGCAGTCCGCGGGCTGCGCACCCAGGTCAGATTAGCCGCGTTATCGCGAACGTAAGTATCGACTTGTAAGTGGGTTACATCATGTATAGGTCTTATGGGACTTATAAGACCTATACATGAGAACACTGAATAGGAGAAGCGATTGCGAAAATGACCAATCGGCCAGTCGCACCCCCCGGACTCAGGAGTACCTT
>DHJA01000083.1:30815-38330 GCA_002404095.1 Planctomycetaceae bacterium UBA4732
GATCGCCCTCCGGACTCAGGCCGCTGATAGGTTCGGTCTTGGAGCCCCCTAGGGCGACCGAGATAAAGCCCCGGGCGAACGTACTCGTGAGTCCGGGGTGCGAGGACTTCGAGAGGTACGCCCCGCTTACTTCACGGTCGGCGGTGGATACGCCTTGGCGATTTCGCGCAGCGACTTCTCGTAGTCGGCGGGGATCGCCTCGAAGCCCGTCACGCGGTTGGCCCTGAGCAACGTCTGCGCCTTGGGGTTTTCTCTAGCGGCGATGAGGCCGTCGCGGAACGCATCCAGGATTCGATCGCTGAGGACGCCGGGCTGGTAAGCGATGACGGCGCACGGGAACGCTTCCGACTGCTGTACCGTCTTGAGCTTGGCGGCGCGGCCGGGTTTGCTCTTTTGGTACGCCTCATAGACGACCTCATCGACGACCACTCCCTGCGCGTCGTCGTCCACCACGTCGTCGAGGGCGTCTACCGCGTTGCTCGACCCAATGACTTTGGCGAAGAATTTCTCCGGGCAGTCGCCCGACGGACAGCAACGACGTTCTAGGAACAGCCGGCAGTGTTCGCTGCTCATCCGCGGCAGTTCGATGATCTTGCCCTTGAGATTGACGCCGTTGGCGACCTTGCTGTCGGCCCGCACGACCAAATGAGCGCGGAGATAGGCGGGGCCGTTGACGACGATGACCAGCGGCTTGAGCGTGGGATAATTCTGATGCACCCAGGCGAACTCGACGCCGTGGAAGACGCCAAGCTGGACTTCGTCGTCCTTGAGTTTGCGTGCGAGGGTTTCGCAGTCGCCGGCCGGCATGAGGTCGCCGCCGACTCCGGTTTGGTTTTCCATCAACGTTTTCATCGGCCGTAACCCGATCGGGATGAGCAACTCGGGCACGTCCCGAAACAGGGTCTTGACAAGACCGATGCGAACCGCCGCGGGTTCTGATCGCCCCGCGGCCGGCGCTAGGTTCATTGCGACGACCGTCAAAAGCCCGGCCGCCGCGACCGCGGCGCCGCATCTCGTCCACGTCCACCGATTCATGGCATCTCACTCCTTGGTTGCCGTTCCGGTG
Organism: Planctomycetaceae bacterium UBA4732; assembly: GCA_002404095.1. Lineage (GTDB taxonomy): Bacteria > Planctomycetota > Planctomycetia > Gemmatales > Gemmataceae > UBA4732. The sequence continues at coordinate 31,882 of DHJA01000083.1, forward strand.
GGCTTGGCGTCAAGAGGGAAGCGCGCCGGACATAATGGAAAGAACAGGGAAAATCCAGATCGTCTCTTTTAGCGTCTGTCCCACAAGAGGGCGAGGAGACCTCGCCCCTACGCACGATCTGCTGTAGGGGCGGGGTTTCCCCGCCCTTCTGGAACAGGCTCTTACTTTTGCTCTGGCTCCGTCGCGGCCGTCTCGAAGCCGGCGTCGAAACCGCCGCCCGTTACGCGCTCCAGGTTGGCCAGCGCGGTCAGACGGCGAAACCTGATAAGGTTGGCGTCCACACGAATCAGCGTCGTGCGCAGACCCGCGTTGACGAGGTCGTCCACGCCGGGATAGCCCGCCTTATCCGGGTTAAACTTGTTCTTGGAAAGGTCGTTGGAATACTCCTCCAGCCCCACGGCGGCCTTCTCCAATTTGGGCGCCGACTCGTCGAACTGCTTCCAACGCAGGTAAGCGTCCACTGCCTCCAAGCCGATGAGATTGCGCGTCTTCTCGCTCAGCGCTTCGGCGCGATCGTGCCACGCTCCCGCTTGTTCCTGGCGGGAATGGCGGGAGCCGGTCAGCGTCACCGCCATTTCCGGCGCGAGCGGGCCGGGCCGATAGTCCGGGTCGAACTGGCCGACGCCTAACGGGGTGGCATGAATGTCGCCGCCCAAAGCGAAGGTCCGCGCCGGCGAGAAGAGAATGCGACCTTGCGCGTCCACTTCCAGGCAAAACACTCGCTCCGCCGTCGCCGCCTGGATGACTTCGCCGCGCCGCGACAGGGCCAGCTGCACGATCACGTCGCGCTCGACCTTGGTTTGTACGTCAGGGAGCTTCGTTCCCACCACGTCGATGGGGCAATCCGGGCCGAGGCCGAGCGCTTCGCGCAGCGCCGCCAAGGCGCGCTGCTCGCCTGCCGTCGCTTCCTCGCCGCGGCCTTCCAATAAGGTGACAAACGAGTCCACGAGCGCGAGCTGTTCGTCCTTGAATACATCCCTGCGACCTTTTTCCGCCGCGGTTTTGACGAGGTCTTTGAGGTCGTTGAGCCGGACCTTGGCGTCGGCGGCGGTTTTCATCTGCTCCCGCGCGAACAGGACGGCGAGATAGCTGAAGGTGGCCGCGTTGCGGGCGTCGCACTCGGCCGTTTGCAAGCTGGCCGCCGCGATGGACACACCGAGGGCGGCCTGTTTCTTGCGGATGGGCACGTCGCGGGCGATCAGGGCGCCCAGTTTGATGCGGTCCACCGCTTCCGATTTCAGCTGGGCGCCGGTAAGGCTAGCGCGAGCGGCGATGACGGTCGGCTGACACTCCACCGCCGTCGCGCGGGCGGTTGCTATATCAAACACCCGTGGCGCGGCGGCGGGGACTACAATTTGGCTAGGCAACGTGGCCGGCCGTTCCGCGGCCTGGCCGTTGGGGCAGAGGGAAAGCAGCACAGGTGCGGCAAGACCGCCCAGAATACGGGCGTGCCGGCGCCATAACGAACGCGAGGCTCGCATGGGGTCCATCCTCATAAGGTGGGAAGTCAAAGGGAAGGCGACGGCGGGCCGTCGATTCCGGGGCGGCGGTATCCAATGCGCCCGGCCCCGGAAGCATAATCGGTTGAAGTTAAAGGGTATCTGGATGAGCGCGGGGATTTCGGCGGCCGCGATCCGGATTTGGTGGTACGAAGTTGGCGTCTGAATGGATTGGGAGGACGCCTAAGACTTTGGCGAGCCGGGTCGCGTAAGCGCCCGGAGATGGCGAGCCGGGTCGCGTAAGCGCCCGGAGATGGTTTCAGCGACTGCACCCATCTCCGGGCGCTTACGCGACCCGGCTCGCCATAGTGTCAGTCCTCAAGGAGCCGCAACACTTCCAGGCTGTAGCATCGGAATCCGTCGCTCAGCCGCGATGGTTCCTGTAGCCGCTTCTCTTCGGGACGGTCGGCGACCGCCGGCTTGTCCCGCCCCTCTTCGCCCCGTTGGTCGAACATTCGATGAAACCCTCCGCGTAAGAGCCGCATCAGACCGCACGAGTCCACTATAAAAAAACTGACAAGTTAGAGGAAGAACAACACTGCTTACCGGCCCGAGTTTTCTTCCACTGCTGGCGTTTCGATCCCTTTGCTGCTTCGGATTTACCTGGACTACCCACCTCCGCGCGCCGGTTATATGGTAAAATAATCGAGGGCTTGGACCTGGAACAGACTCGCAACGTCGCGACCTACCCACATCAATAGAAGGAGGCACCCATATTTTTCTCTTTTCTCTCCACCCGTCGGAAGCCAGTTACGGCCCGCCCGACGGTACGATTACGTCTGGAACTCCTTGAGGAGCGGACCCTGTTAAACAGCCGCTTTGTGGTTCCGATAGGCTCGGCCGACAACGTCACGAACTTCGCCACCTTGCAGGCCGCCCTGGCGACGCCGGGCCTCAATCCTGGCGATATAATCCAGATCGAACCAGGCTCCGCGCCCGGCAATATCGTAAACGCCGACTTGCCGGCCGTGGCCGGCCTGACGGTTCGGGGCGATCCGACGGCACTCCTCAGCGCGATCCCGCAGTTCACCGTCAGCGATCTTTTCACGGTGGGGGCGGCGCAGGAGGGCTTCACGTTCCGCAATGTCAACATCGGCCTGATCCGGAATCCTGGCAGTTCGTTCAATGGGCCGCCGGACGGCACTCTCGTATTTACGGCCGACGGGACCATCGCCGGCTCGGCGGTCGTGGACGTCAGCAGCGGATTTAACCCAGTGACCGGACAGCATTCGGGGGCCGTCATCGCATTTGAAGGCGTCCACGACGTACTCACCGACAGTACGATTTCGAGCAACCCGGCTGCTAACGGCGTGAGGAGTCTCCTTGCAGTTGTCGCCCCCAATGGGTCCAGTACGCTTGTCAGCGACAACGTCTTTGACATGTCCAATATAGACAATAACGGCACCGGGGCGGTGTCCTACAGAAATAGTAATTTCTCTCAGATATCTGTGGTGACGGATCAGCTAACCGGCAACACCTTCTTTACCAGCAACACGGGCGGCATTCTCGACGCCACCGTCGCCATTGACGACCAAGGATCGCTCTCTGGCTTGACCATTCAGGACAACACCATCTCGGAACCCAGTTCCGATATCACTGCTATCAAACTGAGCAACGACATAACCGGCAGCTTTGGGTTCCAGAACACCCAAGTCATCGGCAATGTCATCAACTTAGCTGGCGGAATGGGCGTCCGCGTCGACACGGGGTTCGACAGCGCGAGCGTCTTCATCGCGGGCAACCAGATCAACGCCGGAACATTAGGGAGCGGCGTGTTTTTCGGCTTCTCCGATAACTCGAGCCTAAACGCTGTCGTCCAAGGCAACGACTTCCACAACGACGGAGTCGGCGTGGAAATCCGTGGCCTAAGTGCCACCGCCTCCGCGGCGGTCATCGACCTGGGCGGCGGCAGCTTGGGCAGCCTCGGCGGCAACGACTTCCGCAGCTACACAGCCACGGCGACCGCCAGTTCCGGGGCCATCGTACTCAACGCCTTCCCTTCGTCGCAGGGGGTCATCACAGCCCAGAAGGACAGTTTCGCGGCGGGCGTCGATCCCAAGAGCGTGACCTGGGACGGCAGCAAAATGGCCGGCTTGGCCAACGTCGATGAATCCAACAACCTCACGGGCAACGCCGCCTTCGTCGCCGCCCTTTACGCCGACATCCTCAAACGAGCTGGCGACACGAGCGATGCCAACGACGCCGGCGGCCTGATCGCTCTTCTCAACAGCGGGGCGCTAACGCAGGCGGCGGCGGCAACGGCCTACGTCCACTCGGCGGAGGCGCTGGCCGTACAGGTGGACGGGCTGTACCTCAAGCTGCTGGGCCGGCCTTCCGACGCCCCCGGCCGGGCGGGCTTCGTGTCCTTCTTGCGGGGCGGCGGATCGCTGGAACAGGTCATCGTGTTAATGGTCACCTCGCCAGAGTACGCCGCCCTGACCGGGTCCGACGCCGGCTTCGTCCAGTCGCTGTACAAAAACTTGCTAGGTCGGGCCGGCGCCGACTCCGAAGTCGCCGGCTACCTCGCCGTTCTGCCGTCGCAGGGCCGCGCCGGCGTGGCCGCCGCCTTCGCGCGATCCACCGAGTTCCGCACGAATGCGGTCCAACAGTTCTACAGCGCCACTTCCGCGCCGACGTCGGTCGCAGCACTACTCCCGTCGTTGCTACACCGGGCGGGGGAAACGACGACGGCGGAAATCAACGGCTATGTGTTTTCGGGCTTGTCCCTGCTGGATATCGAAACCGCGTTCGTGAGCAGCCCCGAGTTCTTTGTGAACGGCTAATGGACGAAGTCCAGGTCGCCCGACCGCAAGGATACTTGGTGGTGTGTTGATTTGTCCTATAAGTCATATAGGTTCTATAGGACTTATAGATCAAACCGACACACTACCAGGAATCACGGACATGGCCGTCAACCTGACGCCGCAATATCACGAGGCGGAGCTTGAGTACAAGCGCGCCCAAACTGCCGAAGAACGTCTGGAATGTCTCAAGAAGATGTGGCAACTCGTGCCCAAGCACAAGGCCAGCGAAAAGCTTCAGGCCGAACTGAAGACGAAAATCAGCGAGACCAAAGAAGAGGTCGAAAGCGATCGCAAAAATCCGAAAAAGGCCGGCGTCAGTTACAAGATTCCACGGCAAGGCGCCGGCCAAGTACTCCTTTTGGGAGGGCCGAACGCGGGTAAGAGCCGACTGTTGACGCGCCTGACGCGGGCCACGCCGGAGGTGGCGCCGTACCCGTTCACCACGCGCGAGCCGTACGCCGGCATGATGGAGTGGGAAGACGTGCGCGTGCAGCTGATCGACACGCCGCCGATCACGCCGGATTATTTGGAGGGATGGCAGACGAGCATGGTCCGCTCGGCCGACGCCTGCGTTCTCGTGGTCGATCTCGCGGACGACGACGGCCCGTTTGCGGCCGACGCCGTGATCGAGCGCTTGGCCCAGGTCAAGACGGTGCTTGTCGGTCAGCCGCCGACCGAAAACCCTGACCCGTCCGTCCAGCACGTCCGAACGCTGCTGGCGGCCAACAAGCTCGACGCCGACGGCGCGGCCGACCGGCTGGATGTGGTGCGCGAGATGTTCGCCGAACGTTTTCCGATTCACGCTCTCGACGTTGAATCCGGCAACGCAATTGAGACATTGCGCACCGCTATTTACCAGTTTCTGAATAAGATTCGCGTCTACACGAAGCGGCCGGGCAAACCGGCCGACATGGATTCGCCCTTCACTTGCCCCGTCGGCAGCACCGTGGGGCAGATGGCCGAGTTGGTCCACCGCGACCTGGCGGAGAAGCTGAAATCGGCCCGCATTTGGGGGCAAGGTGCATTCGACGGCCAAACCGTCACGCGCGACCATGTGCTACACGACAAGGACGTGGTGGAACTACACGCCTGACCGCGGACGAATGGACGATGCTATAATAAATGGGCGTCTGAGATTTCACCTGAGCGGAGGCGTTGCCATGTTCAAGCGAAGTTACGTCGTTGCGGCCTGCGGGGCGTTCGCCCTGCTATTGACGGCCGTGGAGACAAGTTCAGCCCAGTTCGTGACCTTCCCCGTCGGCCGGGGCGGGAATTTCGGCGGGTTCAGCCCGCGCGGCTTCGGCTACTACCCATCGTCCTTCGGTTCGCCCTATTACGGATCGCCGTACTACGGATCGCCCTATTCCACTCCTAATTACGGTGGTTACAATCCGTCCCTCTATCGACCCGGCTACGGCTCTTACTCCGGGAATTCCGTTACGCCCATCTATTACGGGGCCGCCTCCTTCGCGCCTGGCTACTCCTCCGCGTATTCGACGGCTTACGCCCCGCCGCGCCTTGTTTCGCCATCGCCCGAACTTGCGGCGAGGGCGGTCGATTGCGCGGCTCCAGCCGCCTACGCGACGCCGAGCTATCCCCTCCGGTCGCCCGATTACAATGTGATCTATCCGGTCTCGCCGCCGCTCTCCCAGCTGACGGACAATACCGCCAAAGTGGAAGTTCGCGCGCCGGCCGGCGCCGAGGTCTGGTTCGACGGTCATGCGACCACCCAGACCGGGGCCGACCGTTCTTTCACGTCGCCGGCGCTGGAGCCGCGCCAGGATTACGAGTATGAAGTCCGCGCCCATTGGGACGCCGACGGCAAGCCGGTCGATCAAACGCGCAAAGTGGTCGTTCACGCCGGCGATCACGTCGTCGTTGATTTCCATCGAACGGATGTCGTGAAATGAATGGGGAGCGCGGCGCGGAATTACGGCCGTCAGGGAAACGGAGTTAACCGCTCCCTGACGGCCCTTATCTTTTCCGCCGCACCCCTCTGGCGGTCTTCCTTACGGTGTGGTACAAGCACATTTCCCGCTACCCACCCATAGGTATCTACACTAACACCCTCTTGGGTCGGGGGGTGCCATGCTTTCGCGGGCCGGTCACGAGACGACATCCGGTCCCGACCCCGCGAAAGCATGAG
>DHJA01000083.1:38430-53902 GCA_002404095.1 Planctomycetaceae bacterium UBA4732
GAGGCCGCGAAAGCATGGCACCCCGCTTGTGTAGATGCCTATGCTACCCACCCGAGGATCCCACGCATGTCGCCGCGTCTGCCGTTGTTCATCGCCGTCGTTCTTCTCCCCGCCTTGGTCGCCGCAGCCGACGACCTTGACCAACTCAAAGTCGGCCGACAGGCAGACGGCCGCATCGTTACGCCGACAAATCAGATCCTTCAACCCGCCGGCCGACAGATCACCTTCCCCGGCCGGCCTGTCGATCTCGCGTTCGCGGAAGACGGCGCCGTCCTCGTGGTGAAGAACCTGCGCAATCTGGTATTCATCGACCTGGCCGCGAACAAGGTCAAACAAACCCTGCCAATCGGCAAAGACGGCTCCGGCTTCGGCGTCGTCGGCCTGTTGGTTCACGGCGACCGCGTTTACGCCAGTGACGTGGGCGATCGGGTCCATGTCGCGCAACGTCAGGCCGATGGGAAATACCAATGGCTTAATGTTGTCGCGCTGACGGCGCCCGCGGTCGGCGGTCAGGCGCACCCGGCAGGCATGGCCTTCGACGGCACCGGTGAAGGGCTGTGGACGACTTCCACGCGCGGCAACAGCGTCCAGCTGCTCGACCTGGAGAACCGCAAGGTAGTGCAGACCGTCGGCGTGGGTGTGGCCCCGTATACGATCCGCGCGGCTGGCGATCATTTGTACGTCAGCAACTGGGGAGGCGACGCGCCGGCCGAAAACGACCCGCAAGCCAAGTCGTCCGGTACGCCGATACACATCGACGCAAGGACCGGGGTCGCCGACCGCGGCAGCGTTTCCGTCCTCGCCGCCGAGGACGGCAAGTGGAAGCAAATCAAGACGGTCGCCGTCGGCTTACGGCCCTGCGGCATGGCAGTCAGCCCGAAAAGCAAGTTCCTCTACGTCGCCAACGCCAACAGCGATTCTGTATCCATAATAGATACTCATACAGATAAAGTCGTCGAAACGGTTCCTTGCCGCCCCGAAGGCCGATTGCCCTATGGCAGCGGCTGCAACGCGGTTGCCGTCAGCCCTGACGGCGGCGCCCTCTACGTCGCCAATGGCACGAACAATTGCATCGCTGCTATTCAACTCGCCTCCGGCTCGTCGGACGGCAACGTCGCCGGCCGGCCGAAAGCCAGTACTATCGTCGGCCTTATCCCAGTCGGCTGGTATCCCGGCGAGGTGCTCCTCTCGCACGACGGCAAGACACTATACGTCGCCAACGTCAAGGGCCAGGGTTCTCTCAGCCAGCCGCGGGCCGTGGAAAAGGGCAGAAATTCCCACGATCATCTCGGCTCCGTCTCGATCATCGAGATTCCCGACGCCGACAAGTTGGCCGAGTATACCAGGCAGGTCAACGAGAACAACCGCCTCGGCTACAGCTTGGCCGGCCTGGACAAACCGCGCCCCGAGGCCAAGCCGATGCCAATGCCGCAACGACACGGCGAGCCGTCACTGTTCAAGCACGTCATCTACCTCATCAAGGAAAACCGCACCTACGACCAGATACTCGGCGATATGAAAGAGGGCGACGGGGAACCGAAGCTGTGTCTGTTCGGCGAGGAAGTCACTCCGAACCACCACGCTCTCGCCAGGCAATTCACGCTTTTCGACAACTTCTATTGCAGCGGCGTCTTGAGCGCCGACGGCCATTGTTGGACCGATCAGGCTTACTGCGGCGACTACCTGGAGAAGTCGTTCGGCGGCTTCGTGCGAAGCTATCCCGACGACGGCAGCGACCCGTTGGCCTATGCCGCCCCCGGTTTCCTTTGGGACAACGCCCTCGCCCACAACAAGACTTTCCGCAACTATGGCGAGTACGTCGCCAATCAATTCGATCCGAAAAAGGCGAAATGGGCCGATCTTTACGCCGATTATCAGAACAGGACGGCCAAGGTAAAGGTAACGGCGAAAGCCAATCTCAAGACGCTGGAGCCGTTTACACACCCTGGCTATCCGTGGTTCCCGCTGCTGATGCCGGACGTCTATCGCGCCCGCCTTTTCCTCGACGAGTTGAAGGAATTCGAGAAAAAAGGCGAAATGCCCAACCTTATTTATCTGACGCTGCCGTGCGACCACTCGACCGGCCTGTCGCCGGGTTATCCGACGCCGCGCGCGTCGGTCGCCGACAACGACCTGGCCCTGGGCAAGATCGTGGAGGGGGTCAGTAAGAGCAAGTTCTGGAAAGATACCTGTATATTCGTTGTGGAGGACGATCCGCAGAGCGGCTTCGATCACGTGGACGGTCATCGCACCGTTGCATTCGCCATCAGCCCCTACACGAAGCGGAAGTTCGTGGACCATACGGCGTACAACCAGACGGGCATGGTCAAGTCGATTGAGCTGATCCTGGGCCTGCCGCCGATGAACCAGCTCGACTTATCGGCGACGCCGATGAAAAACTGCTTCACGGCCGAGCCGGACTTGACGCCCTATGTATGCGCGCCGAACCGGATCAAGCTCGACGAGATGAATCTATCGCTGGACAAGCTCAAGGGCGAAGCCCGCCGCTGGGCGGAAAAGTCGGCGGAACTGGACTTGGACGACGGCGACGCGGCGGACGACGACGCGCTCAACCGCATCCTGTGGTACTCGGCGCGTGGCGGCAATATACCATATCCTGCGGAGTTTACCGCGCCGAAAGACTCGGACTGAAACATAACGAGCGAGGATTTTCCCATGACGCAAGCCGCTCCCCAAGTGGAGAAAATGGAGTTCAAAACGGAGTTAAAGCAGCTCCTGCACATTATCACCCATTCGCTATACTCCAATAAGGAAATCTTCCTACGCGAACTAATCAGCAACGGCAGCGACGCCATCAACAAAATCAAATTCGATTCGCTCCAACACGACGACAAGCTGGAAGGCGACAAGGATTGGAAAATTACCATCCGCGTTGACCGCGACAAGGATACGCTCACCGTCTCCGATAACGGCGTCGGCATGTCGCGCGAAAGCGCCGTGGAAAACCTGGGCACCATCGCCAAGTCCGGCACGCGCGCGTTTCTGGAAAACCTGAAATCCAACCAGGAAGTGAAGGAGCGGCCCGACCTGATCGGCCAATTCGGCGTCGGCTTCTACTCGGCCTTCATGGTCGCGGACAAGGTGACCGTTCTGTCACGGCAGGCCGGCGACCCGGACGAAGGCGTGCGCTGGGAATCGGACGGCCTGGGCGATTTCGTCGTGGAAACCGTGCGCAAGGAACGCCGCGGTACCGACGTGATCCTGCACCTTAAGCCGGAGGAAAAGGAGTTTTTGGACGAATACCACCTTCGCCAGATCGTCAAGAAGTTCTCCGACTTCATCGAGCATCCCGTCGTCATGGAAGTGGAGAAAGAGGAAGACGGTAAGAAAGCGGTCGTCGAGGAGACGCTGAATTCGCGTAAGGCGCTGTGGCTGCGGTCGAAGTCCGAAGTGACCAAGGGAGAATACGACGAGTTTTACAAGCAGATCGCCAATGACTTCACCGACCCGGCCCGCGTTATCCATTATACGGCCGAGGGCGCCAATGAATTTCGCGTGCTGGTTTTCATACCTTCGCACCGGCCGATGGAATTGCAATGGGGCGAGTTCAAAGCGGGCCTGCGGCTCTACATCCAGCGAGTCCTTATTATGGACCGCTGCGAGGAGTTGTTGCCGCCGTACTTGCGCTTCGTCCGCGGCGTGGTCGATTCCTCCGACTTGCCGTTAAACATCTCGCGCGAATTGCTACAACACAACCCGCTGTTGGAGCAAATCAAGAAAAACATCGTGCGCACCGTTCTCAACAACCTGGAGGACATGAAAACGCATGATTACGACAAGTACGTCTCGTTTTACAAGGAATTGGGCACGATCCTGAAGGAAGGCCTCGGCCGCGACTGGGCCAACCGCGACAAGCTGGCCGATTTGCTCCTTTTCGAGTCCATAAAGACGCAGACGGGCCAATTCACCACGCTGGCGAAGTACATTGAGGCTATGCCGGCGGAGCAAAAGGAACTTTATTATCTCATTGGCGATTCGCGCGAACAGATTGAACATTCGCCGCACTTGGAGGCGTTCCGCGCCCGCGGCTGGGACGTGTTATTGCTGACTGACCCGGTTGATGAGTTCATCATTCCCAGCCTGCCCGAATACAAGGGCAAGAAGCTCCAGGCGGCCGACCGAGGCGAGATAGATGGCGACAAAAAGGAGGAGAAAAAGAGCGAAGCCGATGAGAAGTACAAGAAACTGTTCGACCATCTGAAAGCGAAGCTGTCGGAGGTGAGCGACGTACGCCTGTCGAGCCGGCTGAAGGAGAGCGCTGCATGTCTAGTGGCCGGCGAGGGCGAAGCGACGGCCCACCTGGAACGGCTGATGCAACGCATGGGTCGCGGTGACGAGGCCGCCGGTTCGCGGCGCATCCTGGAGCTGAACGGCGAACACCCTGCCGTCGAAGCGATGCGCGACCTGTATGAGAAAAACGCGGATGACCCGCGCGTCGAGGACTACGGCCGGCTTTTGTACGAACAAGCGGTGATTGCGGAGGGGTCCAAGGTCAAAGACCCCACGGCGTTTGCCCGGCGGATCAATGAGTTGCTGGTGAAAGACGCCAAGTCATGTTAGGATATTCTGAAGACCGTCATGCGAGGGAAATGAGCCATGCGCACAGAGAAAACGCCAACCACGACCAAGAGGTGGACGGCGGCGGAATTGCGGAAACTTCCGGCGGCGGAGCGCGACGCGATCATGGAAGCGGCCGCCGTCGTCGCGGAAAAAGACTATCGCAATAATCCGGAATTGACCGCCTTCGAGGCTTACGGCAAGGATGACTTTTATGGCGACAGCGCCAGCGCCGAAACGCGGTGAGGTCTGGCTAGTCGATTTCGACCCTGCTGTTGGGGCGGAAATTCGGAAAAGCCGGCCGGCTGTCGTGGTCAGCATGGACACGATCGGCCGCCTGCCTCTGCGTATGGTTGTCCCCATCACCGACTGGAAGCCGCACTACACAGGGTTTCCGTGGTTTGTGGAATTGCCTGCTTCTACTTTGAACGGGTTGATAAAGCCCTCGGGCACCGACGCTTTTCAAACCAAATCTGTCTCAGAAGCGAGGTTTATCCGCTTTCTCGGGACGCTAACAGACGACGACATGGACGATATCAGTTCGGCCTTCGCTTTGTGCGTTGGTACGCCTTAATCCGGTACCCAGAAGCCCCCTTCTTGCTTGGAGGCGCGGCGGTCATTGCCGCTCTTGCGGGCAACCGTGAAGAGCGGAGGGTAGAGGGCGCCTCTTCCCAATGTGCATATTTTGCGGCATTTAAGCGATATTTCGAGAAAACAGCCGATTGGCACCAAGGTTGCGTTCGCAGAAACGTCTCATCATCACAAGCGGCTTCTCCCCAACACGCCAGCGTTCGGCGGTTGGCGCGTCACATTCGACGTGACGGTGCGCGCCGTTAGGAAGGGAAGCCCACAACCAGAGGGACGTTCATGAAGATCCGCACCCTGGCCGCATCCTTGGCAATGGTCGCCGGCGCCGTGGTCGCCACGCTGTACGTAGCCAGCATGGGCCGCCCCGTACACGCCGAGCCGGCCGTGGCTAAAGCAGGGCCTATTTACGCCCAGCTTTCCAGCATGACGACGCAGCGGCCCAAGGAAGGCGCCCCGCTCATTGTACAGATGGAGAACAACGACGCCCTCAGCGGGCTCACGCACGACCCCAAGGCGAAACCCGACGAGATCACCGTGGACGCCGATGGCGTTTACTTCGTCGTGGCCGCGATCCAGGTGGGCAAGGAGACGGGCGACGCCGAAGACTACCTGGACGTCTGGCTGAAACAGAACGGCAAGGACGTGGACAATTCAGGCTGCCGCCAGGCCGTCCAGGATCCGAAGTTCACCACCGTGCTGGTCAGCCAGGGCATCGCCGAATGTAAGAAGGGCGACGTGCTGAATGTGGCTATTTCGGCCAGCGCGCCCGGCAAGGGCCTGGGCATCGTCGCCACGTCGCCAAAGGGCGAAGCCACCATCCCGAGTATTATTCTTTCGCTGTACAAGATCAACTAAGGAGGGAAAGGAACCTTTCGGACCGGCCGCGTCCCATTTCCGCCCTGAAGGACGCAGGCCGGCCCCGTTTGTCGGTGTTCTCCTGTGTGGCCAGCCCGGCAGCCCAACGAATGGTTTCCGGGCCGGTTTTCGTTCCATCCTCTACGAGCAGGAAGCCGAAGGAGCGGTCCTTACTTTATCAGCAAGCCTTGCGGCACGACCCAGCGTTCGGCCAGCGAGAACAGTCCCTGCACTAATAGGGCCAGCACTGCGGCCGGGATGGCGCCCTGGAGGATCAGCCCAATGTCGTCCAGGCGGATGCCGGTGATAATCGGTTGGCCGTAGCCGCCGGCGCCGATCAGCGCGCCGAGCGTGGCCGTGCCGACGTTGATTACCGCCGCCGTCTTCACGCCCGACAGGATCGACCGCGACGCCAGCGGCAGTTCCACCCGCCACAGCCGGAACCGCGCCGGTAGACCCAGCACCAGCGCCGACTCGCGCAAGTTGGCCGGCATCTCCTGCAAGCCCGTGTACGTGTTGCGCACGATCGGCAGCAGGCTGTACAGGAACAGTGCCACGATGGCGGGCGCCGCCCCCAGACCGAGCAGCGGGATGAGAAAGACCAGCACGGCCAGCGACGGCAGCGTCTGGATGACGCCGACGACGCCCAGGATGTACTTGCCCAGCCGCGGCCGCTTGTAGGCCCAGACCCCCAGCGGTATGGCGATTAGCACCGCCGCCGTCAGGGAGACGGCCACCAGGAACAAATGCTCCTCCGTATTCTGGAGGAACTTGACGAAGCGGCCTTTCCAAACTTCCCAGACCGTGTCTTCGGGAATCGGGATCGCCAGGTCGGTCTTGCGGTTGAGGAACTCGGCCGCGGCCCGCGTCTCGCTGACGCGGTCCATTTTGACCCGCGCGTTTAGTTCCACCATTTCGTCGTTGTCGATCAGGTTCTCGAGCGTGTGCAGCGACTCGGCGGCGGCCGGCGCCCGCTCGGCCAGGTCGTCGCGGGAGAGCAGCACGGCATAGTAGGAGGGGAAAAAGCCGAGGTCGTCTTCCAGCACGCGCAGGTGATAGTATTTGATTTCCGCATCGGTCGAAAACAGATCGGTGACCTGCACCGACCCGCGATCCAGCCCGCGCAGGGCCATGGCGTTAGCCGGCGTCACCTCCTCGCCCTCGAAGCGGACGGAGCCAGTGTCGGGCGGGATGAGGCCGACCATGATGCGCAGCAGCGTCGATTTTCCGCAACCGCTGGCGCCGATCAGCACGGTGGTTCGGCCCGGCTCCACGGTCAGGGTGGTGGGCCGCAGCACCGCAGTGCCGCCGAAGGACTTGGAAACGTCGCGGAGTTCCAGCATCGGAAGCCTTGCTCGCGTCGGGGAAGGGGGCGTCAAGAGTGAGCATTTTGTTCGGCGTTGAGTCCGTCCAGCAGCGCCTGTACACGGTTTTCCAGGTCGTCGGTCCAATACGCCACGGCGTCCTTCCGCCCGCGCTCACGTGGAACCTCGACCGGCTCGCCGAAGGAGACGACGACGCGGCGCGTACCGCGGATGGCGGGCAAATCCTCCCCCAGCACGTCCTCCTCGAACTTATCGAGCGTCTCCGCCAGCCGCTCGATGCTCGGCCTTTCGGCGACGTAATTGCCTGGGTAGCTGAACAGCTGCACGACGCCGAATACATCTTCCAGGTCGTCAACCAATTGCTTGCGGTCGGCGTCGGTCAGATCGGCCTGTTCCTGGCGCTTGATGATGCGACGGCGGACCTCCTTGATCCGCTCGGGGACCGTGCCGGCGCCCGCGGCGAGGCCGTAGCGCTGCTCCAGCCGCGTGAGAATGGCTTCCTTCATCCGGGCGATGCGCTCGGGCAACGTCCCCGATTGCGGATGTCCGAGATATTCCAACTCTTTTAAGGAAAGAATCGCCTCGGCGAAGCGGTAGACGCGCTCGGCGAGAGGGCGGTCGGCTTGCGGCCGCAACAACAGCCGCCGTTCCAGCCGTTCCATTAGGTCGAGCAGGGAAGGCGTGGGGTCGGTGGTGTACCAGCACTTTAAGGCGCAGGGGACGCAGACGATCCGTCGTGTGGCTTTCTTGGCGGCGGCCAGGGCGATGGCGGCCGCGCCCTCGCGGAAAGGGGTGACGCGGTCGTTAGTGTGGTAGATTTCCCCTTCGGGAAAGATGACGAGCGGATGCGGGCTGTCCTTGAGGAGTTCCACGGCCAAGCGGAAGGCGCGCATGTCGGAGCCTTCCCGGTCGATACTGAAACAACCGTGTTTCTGCATGACCCAGCTCTGGAGGCGGCCGCCCTGGGCGAAGACCTGCCAGGCCGCCATGACGTGCGGCGGTCGGCCGAGCTGCTCCGCCGCCTCCATCAGGACGTAGGAGTCATAGTGGAAGGAATGGTTGGGCGTGATGAGTACGCCGGCGCCTTCGTCCAGAGCCTTGCGAACCGGCTCCGCGCCGCGAACCTCGATCGGTGTCAATCTTTGGGTGTGGCGGAGGGTGCGGCGGCGCATGGGCCGCCACAGGCGGACCAGCCAAGGCGCGAGCTTCGGATCCCACGCCTGGGGCGGGATCTGGAACGGTTGTCGGTTCATAATCTCCTATCGACGGCGGCCGAAGTCCATTTCCTCGCTCAAGCGCTCGAGCGCTTCGCGGGCGTGCTGCGAAACGTCGGCGTCTTCGGCGTCGGCAAGGCGGTCGAGGTCGGGCCAGAGCAGCGTTAAGCCTTCCACGGCTATGGCCTGGATGGCCTCGTGAATGCGTTGCGGGTCTTCACTGGTTAAAGTTTGGCGGAACCACTGGAGCGACTGGCGTTCGCCCAGGCGGGCCAGGGCAGCGCGGGCGGCGTGGCGCACGTCCGGGTTCGGGTCGCGTCGCGCGTCCTGCAACGTCAACCGGACCAGAGCGCGCTGCCGCGGTTCCCACCAGCCCAGACTGCTGACGGCGGCGACCCGATGCGTCGGATCCCAATCGCGCGCGGCCAGGAGAAGGAAGTCTTCGGTCGCCGGCTCGGAACTGCCGCGCAGCGCCCGTAACAGCGCACAATACGGAAAGTCCGGCGGCGCTGACGGCCGTAGCGGCGGTAGGGCGGAACGGCGCCGCTGGCTGCGCCGCAACACCGGCACGCACCGAAACGCCATTTCACGAAGGGCCGGCCCGACGAGGGCGTCGGACGACCAAACCAGGCTCTCCAGCGCCAGCTCGGCGTGCGCGAAGCGTGGTTGCGCCAGCAGCGGAAGCACGGCCGGCGCCGTCTCGGCGCGCAAGTCGATCAGAGCCAACAAGAGGTCGCGCTGCTCACCGGCCGACGCACGGCGAAGCCGCGCGACAAGCGCGGCCGCCGCATCCACGAGATATTCCGTCAGGACCGACTCAAGGGCCGCCAGGCGCGACATCTGCCAGCCGAACGCCTCTTGTTCGGAGGCTTCGCCGGCCAGGACCGCTTCGGCGTGAGGCGCCCTTCGCAGCACGCGCAGCGCTTCCACGAACACGCGCACCACCAGCGGATCGACGTGCTTATCGCGGTGGTCCCAAAGCGTCTCGACCATTTCCCCGGCCCGCGCTTCCGCCATCAACGTCGGCTGAACGCCGAAACGCAGCCCTTCCAGGGCGCGATGCAGCACACGCAAGGCGGCGCGGCCGAGCGGCGTGTCGGCCTGGCGCAGGTAGCCGGCGAAACCAAGGAAACAGATCGTTTCGGCGGCGAAAAAGTGTCCCAACGGCAGTTCGCCCGCGGACTCGGCGCAGCGGAGCAGCGGCGGCAAGCTCTGGGCGCGGTTGAGGCTACGAAGGCCGTTGGCCAGGTCGATCCAGTACCATGCCTGTTCGATGGCGTCGGTGGTCAGGCGCCGTTGAAGCTGGCGTTCGAGAATGCGGCCGGCGTCGTCGGTGCCGAGTTCGGCCAGCGCCCGCACCTGGACGACGTACAGCATTCCGGCGCGCAGGCTGGATTCGACCGCTTCGACCTCGCCGCGTTCGAGCAAATCCCGGAAGCGGCTCTTGGCCGATTCGACGGCCGATTCACTGAGCTGTACGCCCTGATAAAGGTCGATGTGTTGCCGGCTGATCGGCGACAACTCGTCGCGCAGCATCTGCCGACGCCGCCAATGGCGTACCAATAGGAGGAAGGTCGCGGCCATTAGCGCCGGCAAAACGACGACCAGTATCATCACGGCGTGCATTTCCATTTGCTCTGCGACATTTGGCTTCTTTTGGCGAGCCGGGTCGCGTAAGCGCCCGGAGTTTGTTTTCTCCACGAAACTCCGGGCGCTTACGCGACCCGGCTCGCCCGTCATTCCCCGCGCACCTGACCTTCCCCATAGACAACGTATTTATAGCTGGTTAATTCTAACAAACCACACGGGCCGCGCGCATGAAATTTATCCGTGCTGATGCCGATTTCCGCACCGAGGCCCAGCTCGCCGCCGTCATTGAAGCGTGTGCTGGCGTTGACCATCACGGCCGCCGAATCGACGGCCGCCGTGAAACGCCGCGCCGCCGTCAAGTCATTCGTCACGATGGCGTCGGTGTGACCCGATCCGTACCGATTAATATGGGCGACCGCCTCATCCAAGTTATTTACCACCTTGACGGAGAGAATGAGGTCGAGATACTCGGCCGCGAAGTCTTCCTCCGTGGCGGCGATGGCGTCCGGGACGTACTCGCGCGTGATCGGGCAGCCGCGCAACTCAACCCCGCGCTTCCGCAGCGCCGCGGCGATGCGCGGAAGGAAGGCCGGCGCCACAGCCGCATCGACCAGCAAACTCTCCACCGCATTGCAAACGCCCGGCCGTTGACACTTGCCGTTGACCACGATGGCTTCCGCCTTTTCCAGGTCGGCGCTCTTCTCTACATAGACATGGCAATTGCCTTTGTAGTGCTTGAGGACCGGCATCCGCGCTTCCTCGGCCACTCGCCGGATAAGCCCTTCGCCGCCGCGCGGGATGGCAAGGTCGATCCACTCATTGAGCTTTAGAAAATGTCCCACGGCTGCCCGATCCGTCGTCGTCACCAATTGAACCGCGTCGGCCGGCAGGCCGGCGTCGGCGAGACAGTCCGCCAGAATCTGATGCAAGGCGGCGTTGGAATGGAACGCCTCGCGGCCGCCGCGCAGGATGACGGCGTTGCCGCTTTTGACGCAGAGGCCCGCCGCGTCCACCGTCACATTAGGCCGCGATTCATAGATGAAGAAGATCACGCCGAGCGGGGCGCCGACTTTGTGGACTTCCAAGCCGTTGGGCCGCACCGTGCTGGAACGGATTTGTCCCACCGGATCGGGCAGGGCGGCGATCTCACGCAAGCCATTGGCGGCGCCGCGCAATCGGGCCGGCGTCAGCCGCAGGCGATCCAGTTGGGCCGCGGTCAGACCGGCCCCTATGGCGGCGGTTGCGTCTTTTTCGTTCGCGGCAAGGATCTCGGCATTTCGCTCGATCAGAGCCTTGGCGGCGGCGTACAACCAGGCGTCTTTTTGTGCGGCGGAAGTGATGGCCAGCATCCGCGCTGCCGCGCGAGCGCGGCGGGCCACGTCTAAGCAGTAAGCGGCGAGGTCGGACACGGCGGGGAGGATAGTCATAGGCTCCGTCTCAACGCGATCAAGGCGGCGAACTGGAAAAGCCCTTGGGAACGAAGTCCGCGGGGTCGAGTTTGAAGGTGACGACGCGCAACTGGTCGTCGATCAGCTGAAAGTCCTTTTGTAGGAATTGTATCTGAAGCGGCTCGTGATTGCTGCCCGATTCAAAACGGCCGTGTGTCAAATCGAGGAAAGCGTAGACTTTCGGCGCCTCGTCCTGGATGGGGCCGATGACATGGAGCGTGACGCGGCCGTCGCGATCATTGAAGAACTCCGGCCGAAGCGTGAAATCGGCCTGACACAGAAAATGGATCGGCACGTCCGGCAAAACGTATTCTTTACGCAGTTGCGGCGGCGCCTTGACCGTGACCTTGGAAGGTTCGGAGCGGACGGGCCGGCCTTCCAGCTCCTGGACCAGCGCGACGCGGCCGACGGCGGTGGAGCCGGGCGGAGCGTTGGCCGGCCGCATGGGCAGTTCCGACGGCATCGTGGGGATGGCCCGGATGTGATCGAGGACTTCCTGCGGGCCGGTCACGAGGACGACAGCGGGATCGAGTACGACGGGGCCGGACGTTTCTTCCTGAAGGGCGTCAAAGCGCACGGGCAGCGGCCGTGTGACCATGCGCCGAACCGTGACGGAAATGCGATTGCGGCCCTCGCTGACAATCGGCGTCACGCCCGGCGGCGCCGGGACCTGCGATGCGTCAATGTGAACGGTGTCGGAATAACGGCTTTCATTCCGATGTTCCTCCGGCACGGTCAGGACGACTTCGACGTGCAGTTCATTGCGCTGGATCTCGCCGCGCAGCTCACGGATGCGGTCGGAGGGGCCGCTGAAGGAAACGACTGCTTGGCCCGCACCATTGACTTCCAGGCTATAGTGTTCGGCTTGTCCCTCGGCCAAGCTGACTTGCACGGGCAAAGTGACGTTGTCGAGGATTTCCTGGTCGCGGCTGCGGGCGTAGAGCCACACCAGCAGTGCCAGGCTCAGGGCGACCAGTAGAGAGAGAATGCGATCAATCATGGGGCACTCTCCAAATTCTGGCGAGCCGGGTCGCGTAAGCGCCCGGAGTTGGTTTCAACGATACAAGGGAAACTCCGGGCGCTTACGCGACCCGGCTCGCCTACGCGGCGCTCTTTTGTGCGTCAGCCGTGGTTCGTTTAACGGTTCGCGGGCGCTGTTCGCGGTCGCGGAGCAGCGACGCCAACCGCCGCGATAGGTTCTCGCGCGGCACCGGCTCCAGGCGACCGCCGACCGCCACAGATATCCGTCCGGTCTCCTCACTGACCACGAGCAGCACCGCGTCAGTTTCCTCACTGAGGCCGAGCGCCGCCCGGTGACGCATGCCCATTTGAACGCCCGGCCCTTCCGGCGGCTGGCTGAGCGGCAGTTGGCAGGCGGCGGCGGCAATGCGACCCGAACATAAAATCACCGCGCCGTCGTGTAAGGGACTACGCTTGGAGAAAATAGCCCGCAGCAAGAGGGGCGACACCTCGCCATCGACGTGCTCGCCCGTATGCACATACGTCGTCAGCCCCATTTCGCGCTCGATGGCGATGAGGGCGCCCACGCATTCGCGCGACAGCGCCGCGGCGGCGTCGGCCAGCTTGTCGGCGACGGGATGGTGCGGGTCGTGGCCGAACAAGCGCCAGACGCGGTACCGGCCCAACACCATCAGGCCGCGCCGCAGCTCCGGCTGAAAGATGACCAATAGCCCTAGCAATAGGGTGGTAAGAAGGTAATCGAGGATGCGGCCGAGGACGGTGAGGTCGAAGCTGACGACCACCACCTGGGCGACGAGAAACAGGGCGACGACGATGAGGCCGAGGCCGCGCACCAAGCCGGCGCCGCGCGTCTTACCCAATAGGCGCAGGGCGACGAATATGGCCAAGGCGAGGATGCCGATCTCCACCAGATCGCGCACGCCTACGGTTTCATAGAGTTGAGTCAGGCGTTCCTGCAATGGTCGGCCTCCTTAGCGTGCGCCTAATCGGATAAGCGTTGTCTTTCTTTCAGCGCCTGAAACAGACGCACCGCGTCGCGCGTCTCGGCCACGTCATGCACGCGGACGATCTGAGCGGCGCCGCCGGCCAGGGCGTGACAGACGGCCGCCAAGGAACTGGCCAGTCGTTCCGTCGTCGGCCTGCCGAGCAGCCTGCCCATGAAACCCTTACGGGAAACGCCCAGACAAACCGGCCGACCCAGACGTTGTAGTTCCACAAGTCGAGCCAGCAATTCCAGGTTGTGTTCGGCCGTCTTGCCGAAGCCGACGCCGGGGTCGAGCACCACCTGCGACCCTGCTATACCCATATCCGCCGCCGCCTGCAACCTCGCCTCAAGGAATCCGGTCACGTCGTTCGTCACGTCGTCATAAACAGGGTTTTGCTGCATGGTTTGCGGCGTTCCCTGCATGTGCATGAGGACCAGACCGGCCCCAAAGGTTCGCACGATTTCCGCCATTTTCGGGTCGCCGCGCAGGGCCGTGACGTCGTTGATGATGTGAGCGCCGGCTTCCAGTGCCTGCCGGGCTGTTTCCGCTTTGTAGGTATCGACGGACAGGGGAAGGTCGGTGCGCGTCGCCAATTCGCGCACCACGGGCACGACGCGGCGCAGTTCCTCTTCGAGATCGACGGCCACGGCGTTGGGACGGGTGGATTCGCCGCCGACATCAAGGATGTCGGCGCCTTGCCGCGCGAGTTCGAGGGCGTGGGCGACGGCGGTCTCGACCTTAGTGAATCGGCCGCCGTCGGAGAAGCTGTCGGGAGTGACGTTGACTATGCCCATGATGAGGACGCCCCGTCCCGGATAGAGGATCCGGTCGCGGAGGCGCCATTCATCGCGGCTTTCGTCCATCGCATTCTACCGGTAGGTATCTAGTAGCACCCTCTTGGGCCAGGGGTGCCATGCTTTCGCGGGTCGGTTCGGAGACTTCGTCCAGTCTGAAATCCGCGAAAGCATGAGTCCTCGCTTGGGCTTCATGCTTTCGCGGCGGCTTCGACGGGAGAAGATGCA
This sequence comes from Planctomycetaceae bacterium UBA4732, assembly GCA_002404095.1. Lineage (GTDB taxonomy): Bacteria > Planctomycetota > Planctomycetia > Gemmatales > Gemmataceae > UBA4732. The sequence goes on from DHJA01000083.1 coordinate 53,018, forward strand.
GAAAACAGGCCGCGAAAGCATGGCACCCTCGCTTGCGGCTTTCGGTCATCGGGTGCTACCAGGGCTTTTCCATCATCGACGTGATCTGCACCGCCAGGCGATCAACGGCCACCTGCTGCGCCGTCGCCAGCGATTGGCCGAGTTCGGGAATAAAGTTGCCCGTCGATGTGACAATGACGATACCCTTGGGTTGGGTGGGCACGGGAATGCCGTCCGGCCCGAGTACCGGCACGGGGAGACCGTCCGCTCCAAGCACCGGCGCGCTGCCCGAAGCGGGCGGGGTAAGTGTGGCAACCGACGCGTTAGGATCTCTGGGCGCCGAGACGCCGCCCGACGCGACGACGCCCGGCGCGATGCTGATCGGGCCGTTTCCGGGAAGCGGAGGCAAGGCCGGGCCGGTGGCGTTGCTAGGCTTTTTGGGGTTCGATAGGTATTCGCCGGTGCGCAGATTGCGCCACGTCACTTCGACGGTCAAATCCGTCTCTTGTTCGCGGATTTCGTTGAGCGGATTGACGTTTAGGGTGCTCTTGACGTAGGTGATGATGGTTCCGGTCAGTTCGGTATCGGCGTCCACGTTCGGCCCCACGACTTTGTAGGGGGTCTTCTGCTCGATCTCGCGCACCACGGCGCGGGTGAGGTCGAACTCGATGCCCTGACGGAAGGTGCGGTTTTTGAAGATCGGCACGCGCACGGTGTGGATGCTGCAATCGTAGTTAGGCTTGGTGGTATAGCCCAAGACGGTAAAATTGCCGTCGGTCTCGCACGACGGCAGCGTCAGTGCGACGGCCGCGCAGGCCAGCAGCGCCAACTGGGGTATCGCCTTCATGCGTCGTCTCCGTATTCAACACAACACTCTGGCAATGGATCGTTTAGCCGCGACCCGAA
>DHJA01000083.1:53994-58583 GCA_002404095.1 Planctomycetaceae bacterium UBA4732
GGGTCGCGGCTAAACGATCCCTCTACGGATGCGGCCCCGCCGGCAATGACGCCGGTATCACTTGCGACGCCGGCGCCCTCTCGGGCGCGGGCGGACGCGGCGGTTCCACTCCGCCCGTTTTCTCCAGCTTGCCGCTCAATTCCTGCATCTGTTGCTCGGCCAGAGCCACGAATTTCGTGTTGGGATAGCGCTGTTTCACGATTCCAAATTGGAAGTACGCCGCTCCGGGATGTCCGGTGCGCTTCCATAACTCCGCCATTTGATAGTCTTTTGTGGCTTGTTGAAGGTTAATGCCATTCAACTGTCGTTCGAGGTATTCGCGTTTCTTGGGGTCGTTGGACAGCTCCGGGTAGTTGCGCAACGCGGCGTCCACCAACTTGCGCGCCTCGGCCGCTTTACGGCCGTCGTACTCGGGACCGCCTGTGCTGAGGTTCTTGGCCATGATGGCCAGCTCAACCGCTTTCGGCGCCAGCGGACTGTTGGGATGATGCTCGAAGATCTGCGAGAAATAGCCGTCGGCGTCACGCCAGTCCCCGTTATACATTTTAACGCTGCCCGCATAAAACAGCGCCTGATCGGCCAGCGGCCCGCCAATGTCGTTGAGATGCACCTGTTCCAGCTTTTCGACCGCCCGACCCTGTTCATCAAGGACCGGCTTGGTTTTGTCCCAATTGGCCAGGCGCGGCCAGAAGAACCAACTCTTGTTACTCTTGTATTCCTCCCAATCTTGCATTTCCTTGCGCGTGTCTTCGAGCCAGTAGTTGGCGATGTCGAACATATGCTGCACCGCCTGATCGCGGTAGGGCGTGGCGGAGAACTTGTTGAGCAAGTCGTTGTAGGTGTCGGCGGCCCGTGGATAGATGCCTTGCAGACGAAGGCACTCCGCTTCGTAGAATAAGCCTTCTTGCACCGATACTGGCTGCCCCTTCGTTTCATTGGCGGCCGCGTGATAGAGTACCTGGGCCTTGGCGTACTCGGCGCGGCGGAACAGGTCGCGGGCGCCGGCCAACCGTGCTTCGGTGGTGCCTTCTTCCGGCAACTTCTCCGATGCCAGGCCGTCGGGCCGTACCACAAAGCTATCAACAGGCGGAGGCGGCGGTTTCGGAGCGGCGAAGAGATTGGCGGGGTTCAGCCGATCCAAGAAGCTGCCGTCTGGCGGAGCTTCCGATTTTAGCGTCGGAGGAGCTTGGGCGTCGGTCGCTTTCGGGTCGCCATCCATCGCCGCCCGAGCTTCACTGGGGCGACTGTTCGCTTTCAATATGGATTGGTTGGACGCGCATCCACTGACGACTACACCGCACCCCAGGAGCGCCGTCCATAGCAGCAGGTTTTTCGTCACGGCCTCAACTCCCCAGGTAAGGCAACAAACGCGGCTGTCGGCCCAGCAAATACGTGACGTATTGGCTCAGAACCTGACGCACCTCACGGCGGACGCCCGCCTCCCACGGCTGACGCAGCGCATCTTCAGCCGGCTGCTGCAGCGTCCGTAACATCTTGCGCCCTGCCGGCGACAGCGACTGTCGGTCGCGGAATTGCCCGACGCAATTCGGACAGACTAAACCGCCAGCGGCGCAGCTAAAAGCCAGCCGACTTTCGTCTACAGGTCCGCCGCACGATGCACACCCATCCAACGCGGGGCTATATCCGACTTCACGCAACAATACCAGTTCAAACCGTACGACATACGGGCCGACCACCGGCGCCTCATCGACGCGAGGCGATCCCAAAGCATCGAGTAGTTCCAGCGCCGCGTCAAACAACAGAGGATGCGGATCGTATTCCTCGGTCATCGACTCCAGCAGTTCCGCGACGTAATAGGCCGCGTACAGGGCGGCGAGGTCGGAACGCAGGCGCGGAAAGCGCCGGACCACCTGCGCTTCCGTCAACAGATCGAGACTTCCCGATGATTTACGGAGGAAGACGATACGGCAATGCGTGAGCAAGTCAAGGGCGTTTTCAAAGTTGGACTTGAGGCGCCGACCGCCCTTGGCCAGAGCGCGTACCTTGCCGAATTCTCGCGTCCAGAGCGTGGCGATGCGGCTGGTTTCGCTCCAGTCCGTGGTTCGCAGCACCAGAGCCTGGGCTTTCTCGGCCGCCATGACGCGATCCTCAAAAACGATTCACCACAAAGACACAAAGAACACAAAGCAAACACAATTCATTCTTTGTATTTCCTTTGTGTTCTTTGTGTCTTTGTGGTGAATCCGCTTTTCATTCTTCGCGCGGCGCCACGTCCGGCAGGCCGAGCTGTTGCAGATAGTGCCGTTCGCGTTCGCGCATGGTAGCGGCGTCGGCCTCGTCGTGGTCGTCGCGCCCGCACAAATGAAGAAGGCCGTGAATGACGTACAGGGCCAACTCGGCTTGCACATCATGGCCGCGAGCCGTCGCCTGGGCCAGGGCGACTTCCGCGCCGATGACCAACTCGCCCGAAAGGCGCTTGGAGTTCGGCTCCGACAGGGGAAAGCTGAGTACGTCGGTCGGTTCGTCGTGCTGAAGGAAGCGTTGGTTTAGGCGGTGGATGGTGGGGTTGTCCACGAAGGCGAGGCTGATCTCGGCGTCCGCGGCGCCCTCGCCTTCGAGGACGACGCGGACGACCTCGCGCATACGGCCGCGGTCGATGGCGACGGCTTCTTGTGGGCTGGCGATGGAAACGCGACTCATGGGATCTCGCAAGGTTTAGCCGTGCTTACTAACTTCTTCTTGTTTGTGCCCCACGCTCAGTACGCTGGCGCCGCCGCGCTCATCCAGTTCGACGCGAGCGGACAGCACCGTCGGCATAACCCCCAGCACTTCACGCGCCAGCGCGGCATAGTCCTCCGCGCCGTTGCAATGCCGCGAATAACCGAAGATCGGCGTGCCAAAGCTCGGGCATTCCGCCAACTTGATGTTCCGGCGAATGCGTGTGTTGAAGATCCGCGCCTTCGACCACGGCGCATTCGTATTGCGGCTTTTGTCGAGGTATTCCTGCAAATCGTCGATCACTTCCTGCGCCAGCCGGGTACTCGATTCATACAGCGAAAGCACGATGCCGGTCACTTTCAGCGACGGGTTAATGCGCTTGGCGACCAGCGAGGTCGTCTCGAACAACTTGCCCATGCCGTGCAGGGCGAGGAAGTGCGGCTGCAACGGAATGAACACCTCGTTGGCCGCGGCCAGGGCGTTCAGCGTCAGTACGCCCAGCGACGGCCCGCAGTCCATGAACACGAAGTCGAAGGCGCCTTCTTCCTGCACCAGCATCTCGCGCAAGATGACCTCGCGGCCCACGACGCCGGCCAGCTCCACTTCCGCGGCGGCCAGGTTGATGTCGGACGCCGCCAGCCACAGATTATCGGCGATCTTGCGCCGCACCTCGGCCAACGGCCGCGACTGCACCAGTACGTCGTACATCGACGGCGACTTGCCGTCGGGTTCGACGCCGAGGTGCGTAGTGGCGTGGGCCTGCGGGTCGAGGTCCAGTAGGCAGACGCGCTGGCCGCACTCGGCGAGGGCGGCGGCGAGGTTGACCGCGGTGGTCGTCTTGCCGACGCCGCCTTTCTGGTTGATGATCGCAATCCGTCGCATGGGAAATCCTCGAAAGACGTCGTCCCTGGTTCCATCCAGTCGAAGGGGGATTATACGCCGACGGGGCAAACGCGCGAACCCCAAGCGGCGCGGCCGCCATTGTGCTACAATCTCTACTGATAGAAACCCCGCTGGAGAATCCCTTCCATGACAGTCCTCAATCGCCTGCACTTAAAGCCGCGCCACGAGTTCTTTCACGTGGATCGCATCGTCAAGCCGGAAGGCGACGCGCCGAAACGGAAGCACCGCGTCGTCGCCGTCATGCCCGCGTACAACGCCGAGCGGACGTTGGCGGCGACGTTGGCCGACGTCCCCGCCGGGGCCGTCGATGAAGTGATCCTCGTGGACGACGGCAGCACCGACCGCACGGTCCAGGTCGCGCGCGACATGGGCCTGACGGTGATCGTCCACCCGGAGAACCGGGGTTACGGCGGCAATCAGAAGACGTGCTATCGCGAAGCCTTGGCTCGCGGCGCCGACGTGGTGGTGATGATCCACCCCGATTACCAGTACGACAGCCGCGTGATTCCGTTGGCGGTCGGCTTCATCGAGCTGGGCATTTGCGACGTGGTGCTGGGCAGTCGCATCCGCTCGCGCGCCGAGGCGTTGCAAGGCGGAATGCCGGTCTATAAATATCTCGCTAACCGCTTTTTGACGTTCGTTGAGAACTGCGCGCTCGGACAGAACCTCGGCGATTTTCACAGCGGCTTTCGCGTCTACCGTCGCGAAGTGCTGGAGCGCATTCCGTTCGAGCGCAACTCCGACGATTTCGTATTCGACACGCAATTCCTGGTGCAGGCGGTGCATCACGGCTTCCGCCTGGGAGACGTGCCGGTGCCGGTGCGTTACTTTGACGAGGCGAGTAGTATCAATTTCCGCCGCAGTATGACCTATGGCTTGGGTACGCTTGGCGTCGTCGGCCGCTACTGGCTGCATCGCTTGGGCGTGTGGCGCTCGCGGCTACTGAAATAACTAACCCGAAGCGCAAGCGAGGAGTTTTGTCGAAATCCTCGCTTGCGCTTCGGGTT
>DHJA01000083.1:58646-59409 GCA_002404095.1 Planctomycetaceae bacterium UBA4732
CTCGCTTGCGCTTCGGGTTAGTAACTACGCCGCATTGAAAACCCTGACGACGGCCCGCTCACGCCACGCCGACGCTGACCATCAGGTTGTAGCAGGCGTGCGCCCCGACGGCGACGCCGAAGCCGCGCCACTGATACAGCAGGGCGAAATACACTCCCGCCGCCAGGCGGAACAGGAAAAGATAATTGTCGTAGGGTTGTCCGTAAGGCCCGAGATGATGAGCGGCCGAGAAGAGCGTGGCCGACGCCGTGGCCGCCAGGAGTATCGCCACCATTTTCGCCGCTTCCATACGACGCAGCAGCCAGACCATTGCCGAGTACAACGTCAATCGGAACAACGCTTCCTCGTAAATGCCGGCGCCGAGGTAGGTCACGACCTGGCGCAGCGCCGGTTCCGTCGCACCGGCAATCTCCATTTGTACGCCGAGTTGTTGCATAAGCGGCACCAGCCCCCGGCTTAGGCCCCAGAGGCCGAGCGCGAAGGCGACGCTTTCCAGCGCCATGCCGGTGAGGACGCCGACGAGATCGCGGGGCTGGTCGGCTTGGCGCAGCACGTTCCACCCGGCCAGCATCAGAAACAGCACCAGCGGCGGCAGCCAGAAAAACGGTAAGCCGAGGGCGGTCAGGGCGCAGCGAACCCAGTTGTCGGCGCCGTTGCGCAGGGCGTCAGGATGAGCGCCGCCCAGCCAGAAGACGCCGCCCTCATAAGCTCCTAGCAGCGGCAGAAGGAACAGCAAACACGGCCACGGATGGCGCGTCGCGGC
>DHJA01000083.1:59553-68108 GCA_002404095.1 Planctomycetaceae bacterium UBA4732
GGGGCGACGCGCTCCCCTTCGGGTCGCGGCTAAACCGCTTCTCCACCGCTCACGCCCATTCCGGAAACCGCGCCCCTAACAACTCCCGGCGTTCCGTCGCCGACAGGGTACGTACAATGCCTTGGTCGCCGCGCCGCGCTAGATCGATGTGCCTGGGCGCCGGCAGACTTTCGCCGTGTGCGTCCGTGAGTATGGCCACCACGGGCCGGGCCGGCCCATTCAGGTCGCGGCGACCCGTCGGCGCCGCCGTCACGAGGCCCAGCGAACCGTCTGCCATCTCCACCGCCGCGCCCACCGGATAAAAGGACAGTTCCAGTAGCCGTTCCGCATGGTCGCGATTCAGCGCGCCGTTGCCGGCCATCAGCAGCACGTCGGTCAGGGCCGTGCGCGTCTCCTTTGCTCTTCGGTGCGGCCGGGCCGTGCAGGCGGCGGCGTAAACGTCGCAGACCGCTAAGAGCCGCGACAGCGAAGTCAATTGGGCGCCGCGCAGGCCGGCCGGATACCCCGTACCGTCCAGGCGTTCGTGATGCTCGGCGACCGCCTGCGCCAGCCATACCGCGTCGGGCCGCAGCCGCGCCGCCATCTCCGCGCCGACGCGACAGTGCGCTTCGACGACCCGACATTGTTCAGGAGTCAACGGATCGGTTTTGGTGAGAATCTCTGCGGGGACGCGCACCATTCCGGCGTCGTGGAGTAGGGCGGCCAACACCGCATCGGCAAGCCGGCCACGCCATTCGGGGTCGTCCCGCGCGACGCGAGCCATCACTCGCGCTGTGGTCAATCCGTGACAAGCCGCGAAGTGGGCCGGCCGGCCGGGGTCGCCTTCTCGAAAGAGCAGAGGGCCGCCGTCACGGGCGTCCGCCACGATCTCTTCGGCCAGCCCGAGAATCGGTTGAACGTCCACCGGCCGTCCGGCGTCGAGGTCGGTGAAAAGCGTGGCAAGCCGCTCGATCCGATCATTCTCGGCGCGGCGCGTTTCGACGCCAGCCGTCAGCAATTTCAGCCGTCCGGCGATCACCGCCAAGATCGCTTCCAGCCCCTCGCACAAGTGCATTTGCGCCGAAGGGATCTGCGGAAACATCGGCACCAATCGCAGCGAGGTATCGGTCATTGCCGCCGTTTCGCGGTACAGCACGGTCAACGGGTCGGCCCGGCCGAACAGCCGGGCCGCGTCGGTAGCGTCTAGCGGCGACGCGAAAGCGTCGGCAATGTCCCGCAGGCGGATCAGCAAATCGCGGCCGCGTTCCAGCACACGGCGGGCGCGCATCGTCAGCTGATTAGGCAAGGAGGGCGACTCGGGCGGAGCGACGGCCCGGACGACCCCATCGAGAACGGCGTCATGTTCGTCCCCCGCGTCGGCTTTGCGCTGTAGTACGGCCAAGGGCGTGGGCGCCCAATCATCCAGCAGATTCGCGGCGGCCGAGGTCGCCTCGGACGCGAGTTTCTGGGTTTGGTCCAACCGTTGCCGCAAGGTGGCGATCTTGTTCAGCAGCGCTCGGGTTTCGGTCATGGCCGGTACCTTGGGTACGGATGCGTGCGCGGGCCACGGTGCGCGTGATCCCTAGAAAAGATCGGCTGTTAGACCGTGCCGACTTTAACGATGGCGCGGGCGCGTCCGTGAGTCTTGCCATTTTGCGGCGGTCGGTTATGATGGGGTAGGAATGGTGGGTGTAGCTCAGTTGGTTAGAGCGCCAGACTGTGGCTCTGGATGTCGGGGGTTCAAATCCCCTCACTCACCCTGATGCAATTCGACGCCGGTTGGTGCGAACAAGTGCCAACCGGCTTATTTTCTAGGTGGTTACGGCGATTGCCCTTTTCCGCCGATTTCCCCCCTCCGATGTCTGCCGATGCGTCCGAATGCGGCAGAGCGCCTAGCTTTACTGCAAGCCCCACTGCAAGCGGGACATTCTTAGGGGTTGAATCCGTCCCCGTGGCGAGTCTGGAACCCATCGGCGGCGGCGCCGCTGGCAGTAAAGAGGGCAGCGCTTCCAGGGCGGCGGCTTGATCGTGTAAGCGGACGTGGGTGTACAAATCCATCGTTAGGCCGATGGTCGCATGACGGGCCAGGGTCTGCGCGGTCTTGGGGTGAACGCCGCTGCGCGCCAACGAGCTGATGTAGGAGTGCCGCAAGCTGTGGAAATCGACGGTCCCGGCGTCGGCGTGATATGCCAGGAAGTCGGAGCGCTCGCGCCGCTTGGCTTCCTCGAAGTCGGCGCCGGCCTCGGCGATCCACGCGGCGCGCGCCTCGGCCAGGTCCGCGCGGATCATCCTCCACGCGACCGTCGCCCACGTCCCCGGCCATACGGGGCGGTTGGCCGGCTTATCGGCCAGGAAGGGCCGCAACGCCCCCGCCAGTTCCATCGGCAAGGGTTGTACGGCCTCTTGGCCGTTCTTCGTGTAGCCGGCCTCGGCCGTCGCCGTAGGAGGATCGGCGTCGAGGTCGAAAGAGCCGGGCGACAAAGACGCCAGTTCCGCCGCGCGGAAGCCGCTCAGCAGCGCGGCCAAGTAGAGGCAACGCCGATCGTCACCTGTAAGCCCCCGGAACACCCGGCCGCTGTTCCCGGTCGATCCCAAGAGCCGGGGGCATTCATCGTCGGCCAAGACGCGACGGCGGCGGCGCACGTCCGTCTTGCCGTTGACGCCGGATAGCCGCTTGAACGGGTCGGCGGCGGATCGGCCGCTCTTGACCATCCAGCCGCTGAATCCCTTGATCGAGCGCAGATAGTGATTGCTCGTGGTGGGGCCGCGCCCATCGCGGCGGCGTTCAAGCAACCAGTTCGCGGCCTTGTCGCCGTCGAGGTCCGCGGGGCGGACGGCGCCGACGGCCTGGAACACGGCCGCGCAGTGGGCCACGGTTTGCGTGATATAGCTGGCGTCGTTTCCCCGTGATTCCAGGGCGCGGCGGTAGTCGGCCAAGTGGTCAAGCAGCGGCCGGCGGGAATGATCGGCGTAGGGGTCGATCAAGCCCACCTGTTGACGGGCGGCGCGGCGTTCCAAGTCGGCGGCCAGCTGGACCGTGGCTTGCTTGTCCGTGAAGCCGGGCACGCGCTGCATCACGCCGGCGGCGTCGCGGTAGTCGATGTACCACTTGCGGACTATCTTCGTCTGTTTTTTGCCCGTCTTGGCGTCGGTGTGCGTGTAGGTCCGGCGGAAAATGTTTGCCATGGGAAGGGTTCCTTTCCGAGAAGGCCGGCGCCGCGTTCCCCGCTTCTCAGGTCGGGAAAGGCGGACGCCGGCAAAGGACGATGGTTCGTATCCCGAAGAGGGACGATTGGAAAGGGCGGTAGGATTTGCACGGAAACCATACACATGAGAATGTACACAGGAGAGTTAGGGATCGGCGCATTGCCCAGGCGGGCAAGCCGCTCCGTAGGTGGACGGGTCGGCGGGCATCGCTGTGATGCGAGTACAGCGAAGGCCGTTGGACCGTAGCGCCGCCTTGAGGAATCGCCGTAGGCGGATGATTGGCGGCGCACCGTCGGGCAGGGATTCCAGGATCAAGACAAAATACTCGCGCCGGGGCTTCATAGCTTTATAGGGCGTTTCAACCTGGGTTTTTCTTGATTCGGCGTGTATCTGCGATACGATCATAGATCGGCAACATGCCGCTCTCAGGCCGCGTACTGGGCGGCCTGGCCAGGGAACGAAGTCAATAACTTCTCGTTGGACAGTTAAAGCATGAGCGGCGGAGTACGACCAATGGCCCAACAACCCCTTTTCAAGAGCGGCGAAACCGTGCTGCTCCGATCCACCAAGGAAATCGGGCGTGTTGAACGAGAGGCTTCCCTTGATGGAAGGGAATATTGGTATCGAGTTCGGTTCACGAAACGCGTCGAGAATGTAGTCGAGGCCGATCTGGAACCTCTGGTGAACCCGGCGGAAACGTTGGAGAGCCTGACAGCGCGGGGGAGTTGGGGCAGAATCCAGGCTTTTCGCTCCGCCCTCGCCGTCGAGCGGATTACCAACGCCAATCAGAGTACGGTTTATTCCTTTCGAGCTCAGCGGGTTCTATTTGAAGCGTTCCAGTACAAGCCCCTACTCAAGATTCTGGAGTCCCCCGACCGCCGGCTACTAATCGCGGACGAGGTTGGGTTGGGGAAGACTGTCGAGGCCGGTCTCATCCTGGCGGAACTCGAGGCGCGGCAACCGTTGGACCGAGTTCTGATTGTCTGCCCTTCTCGTCTACGGGAGAAATGGCGGGATGAGATGAGCCGGAAGTTTGGCAAAGAGTTTGATATTGCCACTCGTAGTGACCTGGAAGACTATCTGGAACGGCAACGCCGCAATCCGGGCCGGACACGACTCCGGGCCGTGGTTTCTATGCAGACCCTCCGGAACGGCGACCTCCGAGAGCAGTTCCTGTCGGAGACGGGAGACATCGACCTGATGATCGTGGACGAGGCCCACCACGCACGCAACCCATCGGCCCAAACTTCCGAGATGCTGCGGGAACTGTGCGAGGTCGCTAAAGCGGCGCTTCTGTTGACCGCGACGCCGCTCCATCTTGGGAACAGGGATCTGTTCACTCTCCTTCAAGCCTTGCGGCCGTCGGAATTCCGCGACTATGTGGTGTTCGACCAACGTTTGTGTCGTTACAAGGGAATCCATGAAGCGGCGCTACTGGTAAGGTCGGAGAGAAGTGAGAAACTGGTCCAGGCTCGACAAATCTTGCAAGCCCTTTTTGAATCCGATGTGCTACCGTCGGCGCGAGACCCTTTGGCGGTTCAGATCATCCAGGATCTGGAGGGGCCTGTTCCGCAGGAGAGGAAAGCGTGGGTCGAGCTTGAACGGCGGGTCCAGGATCTTCATCCCCTCTCGTCCGTGCTGACACGAACCAGAAAGCGGGACGTCCAGGAATTGGCTGCGATTCGCCGGGCAAGGGTATTCAAGTGTCAGTGGACCAAAGAAGAAGACGAAGCGTACCGAAAATTGATTCTTGGCAGCGGACGCCTCGGCTGGATCGACCAGCGGATGAGCATCGGGCAGATCCAGCGGGCGCGCCAGGCGGCCAGTTGCCTCCCGGCTGCTTTGGCTTCAGCACAGAAAACCGCTTGGCTCGATGATGAGGCCGTGGAATTGACGGATATTCTCCCAACCGACCTGCCCGCCAACGGTTTGCCGCCGGACTCAGGTTCATCCTCTTTACCCTTTCAGCTGCAAGGGCGGGACTCCAAGTTCGAGAAGCTAGTGGAACTGCTGGAACTCGTCCGGCAGGAGGACGCGGACGCGAAGGTTCTCATCTTCACGTTCTTCGTCGGAACCTCGCGGTATTTGCAAAAACACTTGACGGCCAGGGGGTTCGCCGCACTGCGGATCGCCGGCGACGTACCCTCGGACCCAAAAAGGCCCGACAAGGATGAGCGGGGGAACGTGATGCGGCGGTTCCGCGACGACGCGGGAATCCGCATCCTCGTTTCCACAGAGGTCGGAAGCGAGGGATTGGATTTCCAGTTCTGCCATTACCTCGTTAACTACGACCTTCCTTGGAACCCCATGGTGGTCGAGCAGCGAATCGGCCGGATCGACCGATTTGGGCAAAAGTCGAAAACCGTTCACATCCTGAACATTGTCGTGGAGGGGACCGTGGAGGACCGAATCCTTCTGCGGCTATACCAACGGATCGGAATCTTCCGGGAAAGCATCGGGCAGTTGGAGGCGATTCTCGGAGAAGAAATTAGCGAGTTGCAGAGAGACTATGTCAGTGGTAAGCTTACGCCGAAAGAGGCGGAGCGGCGGGTAGAGCAGGCAGCGCGAGCGATCGAAGAGAGGCGGACTCGATTGGATGAGTTGGAACGAAACGCGGGAAACCTGTTCGGCCACGAAGAGTACCTGAAGGAACAGCTGAGGCGGGTGGGTCGTCTTGGGCGGTACATCAGCGAGAAATCGATGCTCGCCGTGATCGAAAGTTATCTCCAGGCCCGGCACCCTTCCGCCCGCATCTGGGAGGAGCCGGCGAACATTTTTCGCCTCCGCCTTTCCGACGACCTCAGAAAAGACATCCAAACCGCCTCAAGCCGGGACGACCTGTGGTTGGACCGGAGCCTCAAAGGCATCTACACCTTCTGTTTCGACGGGGAGAGAGCCTATGACTATCCGCAGGCTGACCTAATCAATGTGTCTCACCCTTTTCTAAAGGCCGCCGTCGCCGCGGTAAGGACGCAGTTCGAGGACGTCTTCTCGAAGGCAGCCAAAGGAGTACTTATCCTCGCGCCGAAGGAAGACGAGAATCTCCAGGAGGGGACATATTTTATCCTCGTGTTCACTCATACAGTAGAGGGGATTCGGGATCGGGAGCGCCGGATTCTAGAAACGATTGCCTGGTCCGAGAAGGGAAAAGAAATCCTCCAAAGCGAAGAGGGGGAGCGGCTTCTGCACCTGATTCAGGAGCGTGGGGTTGAGGATGATGCGTCGCACCCCGCGCCAGTCCTTCCCCCCGAGATTTGGGCAAGGATGGAATCCGAGGGCCGAGCCAGGAATCGGGTTCTGTATGAGGCGGAAGAGCGGGAGAACGAGGCTTTGTATATTCGGCGAAAGAGCCTGCTTGAGGCCGAATTCGAGCATGACCGAGTGGTGAAAGTAGCCAGACTCAATACTGCTGAGGCGCGGGGACGCACGCGGGTGATACCGGCCCTACAGGGACAAATGCAAAAGGCCGACGCGATGTTTCGCTCTCGGATCACAGAACTGGAACAGAATCGGAAAGTCCGATGCCGCCTGTCCGACCCGATCGCCGCCTGTCTAGTGAGGGTAGTTCGGTCGGTTGCTTGACTAAAGCGTAGTCCAGAATTCTAAGGATACGATCCCATGTGAACGACAACACACGAAAGAAGGAATGAAAAATGGAGCGTCTCATCGTAATCTCCCCCGCTTGGGCTCAAACGGGAGTCATCAATCTCGGTCTGGATTTTGGAACTCACTCCACCAAGGCAATTCTGCGGGTTCGGAACGCGCCCAATAATGCGCTGGTTCTTTTCTTGGACGAACCCGGGCCGAATCACCCAGCCTTCGCCGCTCCTTCCCTAGTGCGCCTCTGCGACGGGCAGCTATTCTTCGGCCAGAGGGCCGCGCAGTCTGTAGGCGGCAAGCTCTTCAACTCGCTAAAGGTTTCCCTCCTACCCCCTCCCCCACTGAAAGCATGGGACCAGAGCGAGTTTCCCCAAGGAACCACGCCCGATCTGCTCGTGGCGATTTATCTTTCCTGGATTCTCGGCAAAATCAAAACCGCGGTGGGCAAAGAGAGAACTTCGAGACTCTCCCTGAACGTCGCCGCTCCGATGAACCATGTTGAGGATCAAGCCCTAAAAGAGCGCTATCTACATGTGGTAAACGCGGCTTGGCAAGCCGCCTTCGAGAGCGCCGCACCGCCCGTAACACAAGGCGCGGACCTTGTCCGGCTCTGCCCCGTCTTTAAGGAGTTCCTTGACCTTCCTGTCCCTGCGCTCGAACACCGCCGTTTTGAAGTCCTTCCCGAAACTTTGGCACCGCTCGTGTCGTTATCTCGTGATCCGATAACCCAGACCGGGCTTTACATGATGGTCGATATGGGAGCCGGCTCAACCGAGCTTTCGGTCAGCCGCGTGAGCCTGCAAGATGAGGAGGGGGCTATTGTCTGTTACTCGGACGAATCGTTCCCGTTCGGCGGCGATCAATTCAGCAACAACGATAAGCAAAACGCCGGACGCAAGGAGGCACACACACTTGCGGAAGGAGGATTGAAAGACAAACTAATCGAGAAACTTCGGTCGGTGTGGCATAGCGGATTCTGCAAGGAGAAAGACGGGCGGAAATCCACGAAACACAGCTGGAAGCAGTTAACCGTCGTTCTTGCGGGGGGAGGCATGCGTAGGCAAGGCGTCCAAGAGGTTATTGAGGCCAACCCGCTGCCGAAACGCATTTTCCTTCGTGATCCAATCGACTACGCGGTGAGCTGGCATAGCCCTACCGGCCTCGACTTTGGCCGAGGTCATGCAGGCTCCAGGCCAAGGGATCCCTTGGATTCCCCGGCCTATCTCGCGGTCGCCCACGGCCTGTCGCTAGAAAGGCAGAAATGGCCGGAGTTCTGTTACCCTCGTCAGGTCGAGGTTCTCAGCAGCGAACCCATAGCGGCGAATCCGTACGAACGCAGTTATTCGCAGGAGGATGTTGGATAAAGGCGTCGCGCGGGCCACTCTGATGCAATCGGACGCCGGTTGGTGCGAACGAGCGCCAACCGGCTTGACCACGAATCCGAAGTATAGGGTCTCGCACAAGTCAGCCAATTGCAGAGCTTCCCGGCGGGCCACGTCGAGGGCGTCCCGCGCCAAGGGCCATCGTAGGGAGAAGGATGGTTGTGATTGCCGCGACATGAGTTGCTCCATCACTTCGGGTCGGCCAAGCCGACGCGCGGGATGGAGCTTCCACGCGTCGGCCGGGCCTCATAGCCGGTAGCTACTCCGGCCGTCCCGCTTCCTTGATTCTACCGTCCTTTTCTGCAACCGCCAGGGGCGTCTCCGGCGCGTCGGACGACGCGGGCGGGTCAACGGCCGCTTTCGTCCGTCGCGGCCGCTCTCAGCGCC
>DHJA01000242.1:0-5358 GCA_002404095.1 Planctomycetaceae bacterium UBA4732
CGCTCGCGGAGCGAGCGGCCCACTATGGGCGAACACTGTTCCAGGCCGCTCGCCAACCAGTGGCTGGCCCAGAAAGCGCAGACAACGCTGAAGGCGTACATCAAGAACACGGAAACGGCGAAAGGAACCCTCCAAGCCGCATCCGCACCCGCGGGCGGGTCGGCGAAAGGCGTCAACAGGATGGCCAGCAGCGGCGGATAGATGTAATGGAAGCCGCTGTCGTCCGCGCTTTCGTAGAGGTTGCCGCCGGTGCGCACGGTCCAGGCGCCGCGCAAGAAAGCATCCAAGTCCGTCAAGCGCCGGCTCAGCAAGAGCGAACGGTGGCCGACAAAAAGCGAATGCAGCACAAACAGCGCCAATAGGATGATGAGTCCGCCACGTTCCCATCGATTGAGCGGACGGAAAAGGGAAGCCGCGCCGGGACGATCCATCATAAGGCTCTTCCCCAATCGGATGCGGAATGCAGAATGAATACTCAAGCCCTTGATGCGGCGGCGCGGATCGCGCGGCCCTACCGCTTTCTCCGTGCCTCCGTTATTCCGCGGCGTCGGTCTGGAGAATCAGGCCGGGGCTTCGCGCCGACGCCGCTTTGGCCCGGCCGCGGCGTCCGCCAAGGCGATTGGGAGAACTCTCCTTGAGCAAGTACAAAGGTCGGCCCTTGACCTGCTCGTAAATGCGGCCGACGTACTCGCCCACTAGGCTCACCGAACAGAGGATGCTGCCGCCGATCAGGTGGAGCGTAGCCAGGACGGTGACCCAACCCGGCTCCAGCATCTCGCCGGCGACGACCGCCCTGGTCAGTCCATAGAGTGCGTAAAGCAGACCGACGAATACAACCGCCGCGCCCAGGAAAAAGGGTATGCGCAGGGGAATTTTCGAGAACGATAATAGGGCGTCCGTGGCGAAGCCGGTCAGCCGGTCGAAGGTGAATTTAGACGTACCGGCCTTGCGCCGCGCCACACGGAATGGGATGGTCGCCGTGGGAAAGCCGAGCCAGTTGACCATGCCGCGCAAGTAGCGGTGCGTTTCCTGCATGAGCATCAGAGCCTGGATCGCCTTGCGCGACAGGAGTTGATAGTCCGACGCGGCCTCGCGGACCTGCTCCTCGCTGAGCAAACGCATCAGGCGAAAGAAAACGCGCGAAGTCAAGCGCTTCCAGGAGCCGACGGCGCGGTCGTCCTCGCGCACCGTCGCCACGACGTCGTAACCCTCTCGCCATTTCAGCACTAAGGCGGGAATAAGAGAAGGCGGATGTTGTAAGTCGCAATCGAGGGTGACGACCGCGTCGCCGCGGGCGTTTTCGAGGCCGGCGGTAATGGCGGCTTGGTGGCCGAAGTTGCGGCTGAAGGAAAAGAAACGCACCCGCGGGTCGTCGGCGGCCATCTGCCGCAAGAGCGCCAGAGTGCCGTCGCGCGAGCCGTCGTCCACGAGGAGGATCTCGGCGTCGTACTCGTCGGCAAGGCCGTCCAACACTTCGCCGAGTACGCGATGGAAATGCGGCAGCACTTCCTCTTCCTCGTAAACGGGAGAGACGACGCTGAGCAAGGGCTTGGCTGTAGTCATGTGCCTCTTCCGTGAAGCCTCAATCCGGACGCTTCCCTATCGGCGAGCGGCTTTCCGCCCTACAAGCCCCGAGCGCAAGCGAGGGGTTTTGTCGAACCCCCTCGCTTGCGCTCGGGGCTTGTAGGGCGATGAGCCGTACATCCCACCGATGGCGTACCCAATCGTTCGCGCTGGCGCGGCGATCTTCGTTGCCGGCGCGACAATACGATGGATGGATTCTCCGCCGATCGCCAGCAATAGGAATAACCCCCCTAACGGGTGCGGGCCGTAAGCCATCCACTCGCTGGAACGAGGGACAAGACACGCCAGAACGCCGACCGTAAAGGCGACGGTGCTGGCAAGCAGCAGACCGCGAACCCAAAGCGGCGACCGCAGACGCCAGCTTTCGAGAAAGGCCCACGCCAGCGTTGGCGCCACAAGAACGTAGCCGCCGCCTTCCGTGGAGGGACCGCACACCGTCATCCAACAGACGGCCAGCCCGAAGGCCGTGTTAAGCACTTCCACCCGCGGCCGCGCCGCCCACCAACGCGACGCCCAACAGACCGCGGCCGCCACCGCGGCGATCAGCAGCTGAATTACAACGTAACCGTGATAGTTTACGGGCCAGTGGTAGAAGCGTAAAAGCAGCCAGAGGTCGCGGTAGCACGTCTCAAACGGCCATTGCGTCCGGTCGTCGATACACAGGCTGGTCCACCAGTTAGCGTATTGCTTGGCTACCCAAAACGGGTCTTGCATCAGGAACGGCAGAGCCAGGCCGGCCGCCAGTGCGATCACGAAGCGCGGCGTGAAGCGGCGCGGAACCACGACGATAAACAACAGAGCCAGGGCGATGGGGTATATCTTGAGCAGGCAGGCGCCAGCCACGAAGATCGCCGCCCAGTTCCAACGCTCGCGCATCGCCGCCGCCGTGCCGGCAAGCACAAGGCCGGCGAGTAACGGATTGGCCTGGGCGCAATTGATGGTGGGAATCGACAGCGGCGCGACGAGCAGAAACATCCAGGCCCAATGCGCTCGCGTCCAGGTCGGCGGCGCGACCGCGCGCAGCCACCAAAACAGGCCGCCGAGAAAGGCGAAGGCGTTCACCGCGCGCCAGATCACACCGCCGACCGGCGTTGGCGTCAGCGCCAGCGGCGCGAACAGGGCGTTGACGAGCGGGCTGTAGCGACAGGTGGCGCTCTTGGCCTGGTACAGATCCTCGCCGCCTAGCCAATTACGACCCGCCGGCTCGTAAAAAGGTTTATAACAATCGTGCGAATCCGGCTGCAGGACGGAGCGGACGCAGACCAGTCCGAGGAGGACGGCCCAAACGATCACGGCCACGCGCGCCCAAGAAGATCGACGGCCAAGCTGCGTCAGCTTCTCGAACGTCATGCGATTCGCCTCCTGGAAAACCCTTGATCCCGCGCCGCGATCCACTCCGATGGCGCAACGCGCGTGAATCCCGCGCGCCGGCACGCCTCGTCAAAGGAGGGGTCCGCCAGCAGGCGGTACTCGTCCACGCGGCGCCGTTGAACGCCTTCGCCGTCGCGGCCCGGCAGCGTCGAATCGACATGGCCGGGATGGCAGCTTAACTCTATCGCGCGACCTGGAACCTGGGACAGCAAGCGGACGAAGAAGTCAGGGTCTTGCACCCATTTCGGATCGGTGACGCCGGCAATGCAATCCGCGCCGGGGAATCCATCGCGCCTCAGGTCGCGGGCTTGTCGTCGGCCCAAGATCGTCAGCGCCGTCCGCTTGACTTTTGCCCCCGGAATCCACGCCAACATCGTCGCCGGCTCGACAATCCGCCGCACGTAGGGCAGCGGCCGCGAGCGTTCCAGCACCTGGCGCAAGATGGCGCCGATGGGGGAAAACAGCGCGACATGCTGGTGGGCGTTGACGATCGTCGGAGGCCGGCCCACCCACTCAACGAAACGCTGGTACTGAGCCGTAAGTTCACGCTTAACGTCCTCGGCGCGGACGCGGCCGGTAGCCAACCTTTTCAGAAATCGCCCCAGCGGCCACATGCACCCATCGGGGCCAACGAGACTGGGTACGCGCTCCGCCCCCGCCGCGGGAGGGTCCATCGTCAGGCATGGATGCCAGCCCATTTCGGGGATTGCTCCGGACTGCCGCCAGGCACGGACGGCGTCCAAAGCATAAGGAGTATTGACCATCAACACGGTCCCGGTGACGACGCCTCGGGCCGCCAGTTCCAGGATGCCGCGCGACGTTTCCGGGCCGATGCCGTAGTCGTCGGCCAGTACGATGAGAAAGCGTGTCGCATCCATGCGCGGCTCTTCTCTCCTACCGTGACGGCCGCCCCTTCATTCGGACGGCGATTTCAACCCATCCGCCCACGGATGTAAAGGCCAACAAGCCCCGCACCGGCGTGCGCACGGCCACAGGTCGATAAGGAATTCGACACCGGCCGTCAATCCGGGCTGGGCCGCGCCGCCGGAATCTTCATCAGATTGGACACGGTTTCGGCCGATGAATGAAAGGATTCCTTTCATTTCAAGCGAGGATCGGCCGATGCACTGCGGCGTATTCTTGACTCTAGCTCTTATACTTCCCAGTCGCACCGCCCCCGCCTTGCCTACCGCCGTTGCGCCGTCGCGCGCATTCACTCCGCTTGCCACGGCCCCCGCGTCAACCGACACGCCGCCGGAACACCTGACCGCGTTCGAGAACGGCCGCGCCCGCGTCGATTGGTCCTCCGATGGGTGGCGTCTCACGGCTGGCGCCGTGACCCTTAAGGATTTCGGGCGCCGTGAATCGGACGCGAGGCAGGCGCTGCGCCTGATCCGCGAACTGCGGCTTAATCAGCATGGAGCCATTGGCGGTCAAGCGCCTTCACTGGAATACTGGCTGGCTGACGGCCAGCCGCCGCACGGGCCGGCGACCGGGTTGCACACGCTGCCGATCGACGCCGCGAGTTTGCGTGTGGAGCAGACACAAACGCAATGGGTGCTGCGCGACAATCAGCGCGTGTTGTTCAACTTCGGCAACGAACAAAGCGACGCGCGCCAGGCGCTGGCTGTGATCCGCAAATACGGCTTCACCGAGGTTGGCGCCGTCAACCCGGCGGCGCCGTCGATGGTAATCTTCTTCGCCCGGCCGGACGCGGTTTCGACCGCCAAGCC
Source organism: Planctomycetaceae bacterium UBA4732 (assembly GCA_002404095.1). Classification (GTDB taxonomy): domain Bacteria; phylum Planctomycetota; class Planctomycetia; order Gemmatales; family Gemmataceae; genus UBA4732. Next base: position 4,689 of record DHJA01000242.1, read on the forward strand.
CACGGCGGCTCGCCAGACGCGCCCGACGGCAGCGCCGGACAAACCGGCGCCCGACCCGCTGTCGCCGGCCGGAAGGCTGCTGGCGGAACATCCTGGCGTCGTCGCCAGTTCACCCGTCGCGCCGGCCGTGCCACCGCTACGGCAAGTCGGCTTATCCGGCAATTCCCTATCCGCCTCGTCGCAGACGCCGGATCGCACACCCTTCGACTGGCGTCAGGTACAGTTGCGGAAGGAAGACGGCGGCTGGAAGTTGGCCGCGGGAAGCTGCGTGCTAGCCGACTTCGGGGCCGATGAACACGCCGCGCGGCTGGGCCTATCGGCGATGCAATACTACCGCTTTACCGAGCGTCGTCAGGTGGGCGGCGGCTCAGCGCGGTTCACGTACTTCCTGGTGGGAGGGCAGCCGCCGCGCGGCGCGATGTTTGGTGTGGACGGGCAGCCGTTCCAGTTGAATCGCCTACAGATCCGCCAAATGGAGGGCCGCTGGACAGTCTGCGACGGCGACAGGCCGCTGGTGGAAATGGGAGACAAAGCGGAGGAGGCAAATCAAGTATTAGACCTGATTCGGCGCCAGCAGGCTGATCGACTGTGTCGCCTCGGCGCGGCGGACGGACGCGGCATGACGTTCTTGGTCCGTTCGCGTTGATTTTCGTTTAGCCGCGACCCGAAG
>DHJA01000242.1:5492-21119 GCA_002404095.1 Planctomycetaceae bacterium UBA4732
CTTCGGGTCGCGGCTAAACGAAAATCAACGCGAAGGCATAGTGCAATTATTTACCCGCGCCAAGATCCTTAAACTGAATATCCTTGAAGGTCACTTCCATGAATGGGAAGCCGGCGTGTAGCTGCCAGCCGATTTTGCCGTCGTCCGGCAGCTTCTCGAAGTCCTCGTCCACGGTGGTTTCGCCGTTGAGCTTGATGGTGACGTGCTTGCCGACGACCTTGATGGCGTAATCGTTGAAGTCGTCCGCCTTGAGCGTCTTTTTCACCTCGTCGAAGTTGGACGCTTTCATCATGCCGCCGAAATTCTCGCCGTAAAGACTGCCCCAATACGCCTGGCCGATGTCACACTGCGGCCCCGAGGCGGTTAGCTGCTTCGGATCGAGGATCTTGCTGCGGATCTGTACGCCGCTGTTGCCTTCGCCGCCCTTGAGACGGATCTTGAAGCTCAGCTCGAAGTCTTTGTAGCTCTTTTTACCCCAGAGAAAGGTGTTGTGGGTGAGCGCCTTGTCCGCGTAGGCGCCCACGATCGCGCCGTCTTTAACGCTCCAGAATTCGGGCAGCCCCTCCCAGCCGTCGAGGGTCTTGCCGTCGAAGAAGCCGCCGGCCGCGGCCTTATCGGTGGGCTTCTTGGCGTCGTCGGCCCGCGTGGCGGACAAGCCTGCCAGCAATGCCAGCGCAGTCGCGCCGATAAAGAAGGTGTTACGCATCGTCGTTCTCCCTGTGGAAAGAAAACCAGTCCGACGACGCTTCGCCGGACGCATCTAGTATCTTGTACGGAACGCGGCGGTTTTGCAAACATCCTGATAACGATGAGCATTATGCGCATACTTCCCGTGCTAGACCTAATGGGCGGGCAAGTAGTGCGCGGCGTGGCCGGCCGCCGCCTGGAATACCGGCCTATCGTCAGTTCGTTATGCGCGTCCAGCAAGCCTCTCGACGTGGCGCGGCCTTTCCGCACCCATTTCGGACTGACCACGCTCTACCTCGCCGACCTGGACGCCATCGGCGGCGGCGATCCCGCCTTTTCTATTTATTCTGAATTAATAAGCGACGGCTTTTGTCTGTGGATCGACGCTGGCGTAAGTGAAGTGGAGCGCGTGCATCTATTAGCCGACGCGGGCGCCGACCGGATCATCGTCGGTTTGGAGACGGCGAGGCCTGACGTGCTTGCGGAAGCCTGCCGCGCGTTCGGCGACCGGATCGTCTTCTCTCTCGATCTCAACGGAGGGGCGCCGCTTGGCGACACACTGGCTTGGGGAACCTCGGACGCGGAGATAATCGCGACAAAGGCCGTCGCACTTGGTGTGCGCCGCCTGATCGTGCTGGACCTGGCGCAAGTTGGCGTAGCAGACGGGACGGGGACCGAGGACTTGTGCGCCCGCCTGAAAGCAGCGCATCCCGGCCTAGAAATGATCGCCGGCGGCGGCATTCGCGGGTCGGTAGACTTGCACCGACTGCGACATTGCGGAGTCGGAACGGTGCTGATCGCATCGGCGCTGCACGACGGCCGACTGACGCGCGCTGATTGGGAAGGGTTATAACGTGCGCAGCTCGCAGGTCGCGGACTGACCAATGCTCTCTTCGACCTCGACCCGCAGGACGGCCGGGCGATAACCGTGATAGCGTTGCAGGTCGTCGGCGAGACGGCGGGCGATGTAGGCGGCCAGCAGCTCGGCCGTGGTGTTCTCGATGGGCAGCAATACACAGTCGTCGCGCGGGAAAAGCCATTCGCGGTCGTGATAGTGGACGTGAACCGATCGGCCCTCTTCCTCAACACGAATAAACGGATTGCGCGTGGCCAGCATCATGCGGTGATCGAGTTCATCCGTGATCGCCTTCGTGCGACTTTTGAGAGCGATAAAGTCGAAGACGTAATGATTAGCGTCCAAATCGCCCTCAACTTCGACGCTGGTGCGATAGTTGTGACCGTGCAGCCGTTCGCACTTGTCGCCTTCGTAGCTGATGAAATGACCGCTACAGAAGACAAGATGGTCCTTGGTGACGCGGACTTTGTAATGTTCGGTTGGCATGATGATTTCACAATGGAAGCCTTACAAGTCACGGGCCTTTAGGCCCGTATGCTTGGCGACGCGGGTCAACATCCGCGGCCCGATCTCCGTGTCGTCATGGAAGGCAAACACAAAGTCGGGCCAGCCGACGCGCTCCAAAACTTTGCGCGACCCGCCCGACTGCCGCTTGACATTCCAACCGATTCGCAAGAGGGCGGCCAGCACACGGCGCGCCTTGGTCGCGGGCCAACGGCTCATGGCGCCACCGCAAATACATCCGCCGCTTGCGGCGCCGGCTCGCCGTGGTCTAGTCGGTCGGCGAGAACTCGCAGGGCGAGCGCTTGTACGCCCCCCACAGCCCGCTCTCGCGTCTGGCCGTAGGCCAGAACGCCAGGCAATTCGAGGACTTCGGCCAACCAACGGCCGTCGTCCTCTTGTTCCACCTCGACCGTTAGCGGCATATTATCCTCCCCTAATGAAGTCTATGGCGGAGCCGTAAGCCAGGACATCATACCCGAGAACCGATAGGAGACTATTTTAGGCGCCCAAACCGAGTTGCTTGCGAATCACCTTGCATAACATATCCCCAATTTCTCGATGACGCGGCACTGGAGCTTTTCGCCCATTGACCGGGTTGCGGTATACATCATGCCGGCCGCCGTATCTGTGCAATAAACATCCGGCCTGCTCTAGTTCTCGGATGAAGGCTTGCCGTTTCACACCTCCAACTCCACGGCCTGCCGCTGGGCGGATGGAGGGGCCGGAACTCTATCTTGAGTCACCATCAGGTCGTAGGCGTCCTGGATGTTCTCCTGAAGCTCCTCCAGCGTCTCGCCCTGACTAAAGACGCCGGGAACCTCCAGAAGTCGGCCGACGTACCATTTGCCGTCCCGCCAGAACTCAAGCGTAAATTGACCTCGCATCTTCACCACTCCCCGAATAATACTCAGGCCGTATTTGGTACATCTTAGGCCCGGCTCCACGGGCATTGCAACGGCAGAACGATTTTCCGCTCGCGCAGCAGCACGAACAAGCACGCCGCGATCATGTCGGCTGTCGTTCCCGGATTTCGCCGGCGCCCTTCGGCCCGCAGCCAGGCGTCGAGGTCGGCAAAGGCGTCCCGGCCTTTGGGCTTATGCGGCCAGCCCTTGTCGAGTACCGCCCGCGCCCGCATGGCGGATTCCATCGCCTCGACCGCGCCCCTTTTGCGCGCGATGAGCGTGTCCGGATGGCGCGCCATCAAACAAAGGTGGGTGTAAATAATCGCTCCCTCCAACGATCCAGTTCGTTCCATTCCTTCCAATACCGCTGGGACGCCGTCGTCGAACACCTCCCGGAAGCCGTTGGCATACTGGCGGGCGATCAGGTCGCGATCGGCCGCCAGAACCATAACTGCCCGCAATGATAGTGTTGGTTCATCCTTAATATCCTGTTTCGAGACTTGTCCCAATCCGCCGGGGTTCGCTAACCGGATCGCCTCGTAAACCAGCCGCGAATCTTCCACGTCGAGATCGTCAAGTACGCGCACCAATCCCGTGCGCAGATCGGGTTCCGCCGCTGCTTTCGCCAGCGGCGCGACCAACAGCAGGATGCCGAGATTGCTGTTGGTGCGTACCACCTGCCGGGTTCGCCGCACTCCCTCAAGAACGGTGTGACCAACGCGATGATCCGGCGCGGCGGCCAGGACGGGAGCGACGGCCGCCGCGCAGGTCAAGAAATCGAGATAAGAGAGATCGTCAAAATCGACAAAGCGATGGACGTTGCCGGGCTTGCGGGCCGTCGCTTCCCAGATGCAAGCCAGCTGCGCGTGCAGGCCGATGGTTTCGCGGTCGCGGTCAGTCAAGCCGGTACTCCTCCGTGAGGAACCGCACTAGGGCCGTCGCCACATCAACGCCGGTGACAGGAGACAACGCCCGCCAGCCCGGCACGGCGTTGACCTCCAGGACGTACCATTCGCCGTCCGGCCCCGGCAGCAGGTCCACGCCGGCCGCCGAAGCGCCGAGGGCAACGGCCGCGCGCAGGGCCAAACCTTCTTCCTCCGCTCCGATGCGGACCAGTTCGCCGGCGCCGCCCTGGGCGACATTGGTGCGCCAGTCGCCGCGCGAACGGCGCCGCATAGAGGTCAATACACGGCCGCCGAGTACAAAGACTCGCAAATCCCATCCCGGATGGCGGATAAACTGCTGGACGTAGAGTACGGCCTGAGTGCGTTCAAGGGTCCGAAAAGTGCGCCATGCCATCTCAGGGTCGGAGACGCGCACCATGCCGCGGCCCTCGGAGCCGAACAACGGCTTGACGACCACGTCGCCGCCCAACGCGGTGAACGCGTCCAAAGCAGCGTCGGCGTGTTGACATACGATGGTTGGCGGAACGCGCAGGCCGGCCGCCTCCAATAAAGCCGTTGCGAGATACTTATCTACGCAAATTTCGACGGCGCGCGGCGGGTTGAGGACGCGGACCCCGGCGGCTTGGATGCGATGCAGTAGGTCCATCCGGAAAACGACTTGTTCGAGCGATCCCGGCGGCATGGTACGCACGATGACGCCGTCGAAGCCGGCCAGCGACCCGGCCGGATCGGTCGTGCCGACGCCAGCGGTGGTGCGACGGAAATCGACGGCGGCCGCGTCATGGCCGAGCGCGGCGGCGGCGCGTTGCAGGTCGCGGACGTGCCAGCCGTCGCCGGCCGAGAGTAGAGCGATACGCATGAAATCGTCGTTTTCAGGTCACAGAATAGCCCGGATTACCTCGCCGCGGCTGACCGGGAGCGGACGGCCGAGGGCGTCGTGAATCTCAGCCTCCGGCGAGTAACCGAGGCAATGCAACACCGTCGCCGTCAAATCCTGCGGCGACACCCTCCCCTCGCTCGGATAGGCGCCGTGGCGGTCGGATGAGCCGTACACCTGGCCGCCTCGGATTCCGCCTCCAGCCAGCGCGACCGAAAAGACGCTGCCCCAATGATCTCGACCCGCCCGGCCGTTGAACCGAGGCGTCCTGCCGAACTCGGCCATGCAGACGACCAGCGTCTCGTCCAGAAGACCGCGCTGGGCCAAGTCCGCAATTAACTCCGCGAACGCCCGATCCGCGGCCGGGGCCAGGACGGTTTTTAGCCGCTCACTCTCTCCCGTGTGTGAGTCCCAGCATGGGTTGTCAGAAGGTTCGTCGGGGCCGCGGAACCAGTTCACCTGCACCAAACCGACGCCGGCCTCAACCAGCCGCCGCGCCAACAGGCAGCTTTGTCCGAAATGGCTTCGGCCGTACTGTTCGCGCACGGCCGCCGGTTCTCGCCCCAGGTCGAAGGCGCCTCGCGCCCGTTCTGAGTTTAAGAGATCGAAGCCCTTAGCCCTCACGCGACCAAAGTCATCGGCCATCCCCGCGGACGCCGTCTGGTCGAGGCGCGCGAGTAAATCGCGGCGCTCTCCGACTCGGCGAGCGGGCACGTCAGCGGCGAAGGAAAATTCAGGAGCGCGTAATTCCGGCCCGCCTGGCTCGCAACGGAACAACCAAGGATCGTTGGCTCGGCCGAGAAACCCGGCGTCCTGGCCCGGCCAGACGGAACTATCGGTGTTGAAAATGTGCATCGGCAATCGAACGGCGGCCGGCAGCCCGCCTTGGTCGCCGCGCAGGCGCCGGACCAACGCGCCGAGATTCGGCCAGTCGTTGGGCGGTCCCGGGTTGGCGTTCTCGTTGTTCATCGGAGCGTGCGGAACGCCAGTGAGCATGTAATATCCGCTCGACGAGTGGGCGTTGTCGCCGGTCGAAACGGCCCGGAGCAAACAGAGCTTGTCGGCTTGGCGGGCCAGTCGTGGCAGGAGCGAGCAGACGCGAACGCCCGGAATGTTGGTATCGGTCGGGCCGAACTCGCCGCGAATATCGGCCGGAGCGTCCGGCTTCGGGTCCCAAGTGGAGTGTTGGGGAGGGCCGCCCATGAGGAAGAGGATAATGCAGCTCTTCGCCTTGCCGGCCCCGAGGCTTCGCGAAGGCGTCACGGTTCGCCCACTAAGTAAACCCGGCAAAGACAGGCCCAGCGCGGACAGTCCGCCGACGCGAAGGAACTCGCGGCGGGTGGAACCATCGCACAAGCGGGCGGCTCGGCCGCGGAAACTTAACATGCGCACCTCCTGAATGGATGATGCTCGTTAGAGGAAGAGCATAGCGTCTCAGTTTGTCCTATAGGACCTATAGGTCCTATGGGTCCTATGGAACTTATGGCGCAAACGGAGACGCTGTCAAGCAGAAATACATTGTATCAAACCGGCGCTCCGCCGAGGAAGGACTTTCTTAGCACGTCCGGCGCCATGCGCCCGAAGGTATGGGTGCGACCGGTGCGTAGATTGTGGAAGACAATCTCCGCCGGGCTGAATAATAGCGGATCGATTTTGTAGAAATCGCGGTGATAGCGCTCGAAGATTTCCGCGAAGGGGGAACCGTAATCGCAGGACGCCGACGATGGTACGCCTGGGCCGACGGCGCCAAGCTGATCGTCGTCGGCGCGCACCCAGAGTGTGACACGGCCGCCATAAAGGATGGCGTCGTTGGTACGGCCGATGCCGATTACGTCGTCCGCGGCGACGGGCGGCAGCGGCGCGACGCCTACGCCTGAGATCACCTGCGTCAGGTCGAATTTCAGCTCGTATAGCTTGTGCAGGGCCGTTTCCAGCGCCCGCGCGACCACCTGTACCGTCCCGGCAATGCTCGCCGTCGGGGCGGCCAGCAGCGTCAACCGGCCGGCCGACATTTGCAGCTTCTCGGCAAGATATGCGATCACTTCCGGCGTCGGCAGCTTGCGCGTCTCCAACACGCCGACCGCGGCGGCCGGCCGTTCGCGGCCGGGAATGTGGTCGAAGATTTCTTCTTTGCCGTAGGCGGCGCGCATGGGGCCGGAACCCATCGCGAAGAACTTGCCGACGGAGATTTGCCAACCGGCATACTGCGAGGCCATGCAAGCCAGGACCGGATGGTCCGTCGCCGTTTGTATTAACGGACACGGCAGATCGGCAATTCCTGGCTGCAACAGCGTAACATCGGCGAGGTCGGCGAGACAGACGCGCGCCAGCGCCAGGCCGGCCGCCAATCCGCCTTCGGCCTGGATGCCGCAGTCGAGGACGCGTGCGCCGTCGGGCGTTTGCGACACGGCGATGCGCAGAGTCTCGGCGTCGGCAACAAGGCGGTCGGTGAGGCGTAGGGCGCGGTCGTTGAGCGTCATGGCATTTATCCTATAAGAAGCGTGGCTAAGGCTGTTATCGTGGGACCAGGTACGTCCCGGCCAGCCAGTCGTGCAGCGACCGCCTCGGGAACCACACCGCAAGCGCCGCGTAAAGCGGCAATAGGGCCAGTGACGCCCACCACGCGACGGACGACGCCCAGAGCATCCAGCAGTTGGAACCATCCGAAGGGGGCTGGGCAGGCGAAGGGGAGGGGAAATGTCTGGTCAGTAAGCACTGAGCAGGGAATCACTAAGGAAAGATTCGTTTCCGCTACCCCTGGCACACCCCCCTCTCCGGATGGGGCCAGAAACGCTGGGCGAAGGTCAGTCCAGTCATCAACAGGATAGAGATTACGCCAGTCGGCGCCGACATACGCATCTACCGGCTGAGCCTGTTTTTTGTGCAAAGCCAGCGTGCGCAACTGCGACAAGCGGTGCGCTGCGCCCGCGGGGCCTGGCTTTTGGCACGGAACGGCAAGCAAAGCAGCCAGAAAAGAGCTGCGTCTCCTGGTATGTGGGTTTTAATGAAGAACTAACCCTTCTTTTTCATCCCTTCTTGTGAGTTCTGGATCGGATGTATCCGCCCTTCAACCGGCTGCTGACCGTCGTCTCCAGAAGATCCGGTCGGGCCATCGACTTACTTGGCCGTAGTAGTGAAAGTAGTTCTTCGTGTACGCCGCGAACTCCGCCTCCAGCCACTCCGAGTAGCTGGCCAGGGCGTTCCTGTTGCCTTGCAGAAGATCAGCGACGGCCGCCGCGGCATGCAACCCCGAGTCCATCGCTTTCAGAATGCCCTGGGATGAAAGGGGGTCAAAAGCAACGGCAGCATCTCCGACGGCCAACCAGCCTGGGCCTCCGATTCGGTCGAGTCGCACGGTGCCGGAAAACGTGACCCGAAGTTCTCCAACGTCGTCCGGGTTTGACCACAGTGCGGTGGTCAGAGCAGCGTCCCGGAGTCGCTCTCCCCAGAACCGTCTCAAGTTGTCATGACCGCGCGGTAGCAAGTCCGCATCCGTCATGAAGGCCGCCACGACTTTCCCGTTCGGGAGGCGAGCGGAATACCACCACCCATCCGGGGTAGCTTCTAGGATCGTGCGCTGGTCCCCGTCTTCCGAACACTCTCCAAAGCCGATTACGCCAACGAGATGATCCAAAACGATCCGGCTCGCTCCCTGTTGTCGGGCCAGCCAGGCGGAGCGGCCGGTTGCATCGATCAGAAAGGTCGCGGTGATCTCTCGCACTTTCCCCTCAAACTCGTACCGCACGACCCAACCTGCGTCTGTTGTGCGAAGGCACGATTGCGCTCGTGCGGACCGAATGACCATCGCCCCGGCTTGTTCGGCCGAAGCTGCGAGCGTGCGGTCGAATTGGGTACGGTCCAGGTGCCAGCCATGCCCGTACGGATTGAAGATGAAATCGTTTTCGTAGGGCTGCTCGCTACCCCAGCTGGAGATAATCCCTGGAGAGGGGAGGTGGGCGTCGTTCTGAAAGGCCTCCCAGATGCCAAGACGATGTAACAACGGCTTAGCGCCTGGCGGCAGGGTCTCGCCGAAACGCTCGCTCTCGTATAGCGAGCGTTCCAGTACGGCCGCCGTTAGTCCCCTTGCCGCCAAAGCCAACGCCATGGCGGTCCCAGCGGGTCCTCCGCCCACGATAAGGACGCCAATGTTAAGCACGGCCGGATTCTCTATCTGGGGAGAATGCGCTGAGTCTCAATGAAGGCCGGGTCGCCACCCGAGTCGACTGTCTGCAGGACGACTCCGAGCTTGTCCCAGTTGGGCACGAGAAGGTCTGGGGTTTTGGCTCCCGTTTGCCATTCGACCATCGCCGCCGCCGAGTCGTCGGGCTTGAGCAGGACATGATCTGGGCGTTGCGCTGGCCACCAGCCGCGCCCTGTGTTATCTGGGCCCTCCCAACGACAGAGCGAGAAATCAGCCTGCCAGGGCAGAGCCATGCTCTCGGTCAGCCCGCCCGGCTTGAGTTTGGCGTGATCGAAACGAAAAATCTCGCCCGCCACATAGATAGTTGCGTCGCGGGTCTTTCTCCCCGCTTCGATTCCGGGACAGAACGACGCTCCGACGCATGCTTCAAGCACAATGCGCGTGATCAGGTCGGGAAGGGGATCGGGGGGATTGGGCGGTCCGGCGGCGTCGAAGTTGCCAGCGGCCCATTCCTTGAGAATGCGATACTGTGGACGGGTAAGGGGCTGGACGCGTTTGTGGGTCGCATCGCCCAGGTCATCGAAGTAGTCGTCCGCGAGTAAGGCGGGCATGGCCTTATCGGGGGGTGGCGTGGCGGCAGCGTTGGGGTCGCGCAGGTGGTTGAAGATTTTCTTGCGGCCTACGTTCGACGCAGTTGGATCGCCCAGGTCCGGATCTGATGTAAAGTCCCCCGGTCCGAGCGGCCCGTGAGCCGTGCGGTTGAACTTGTTCACCCATTGATACGCAAGGGCTCGGCCAAGGAGCGGCATCACGTCGCGGTCGAACGCCGGCTTGAACGAGGGCATCGAGAGGATGCCGCGCTTGATCGCCTGGTCAATCATGGCGTCGTACAGGGTGACGAGGTTGCCGATCCCTGGCGCGAAATCAGGCTGGCAGGAGATTACCCATGCGGGTTTATCAACGGGCTTGTCAGGGCTGCCGTCGAGGAAATGCACGGTTGCCGACACCGGACCATCTGAGGTGTCGTCGTGCCAGTCGTCGTTGTCAGCAAATTCGTTGCCGATCGTGTGGCCTGCCGTGAACGTCTGGGACTTGCCGAACCCGCCCGCGATGATCAAGCGTCCGTCGGCGTCAGTGCTCATCTCGCCAAGCGGCACGTCATGCCCCTGGAAACTGCCCTGGAAGAGAGCCTTGGGTTGTGACTTGCCGGTGAGTGTTTGCGTACCACCGTCGATGATCAGATTCTTGTCGAGCGGGTTGGTGTCGATCCCAGTTGCACTATTGCGGCGGAATGCCGGGTCGGTGTTGACCGTGCCCCCTTTAAGGAACTTCGGCGCGGCGGCCTTGCGATTGACGAGGTGGACCGTCCAGGTGATCGTGGCCTTTTCCGGTGTCAGCTCCTCGAAGGAAACAATCACCCCCTGTGGGTTCCTCGTGCAGGAATAGACTCGAAACCGCGCGGCCTGGCGTTTCAGAAGCTTGCTCGGGGTAGCGTCCCGACGGCTCGTTTCGATCGCCAAGCCCGGCTCTGGGCCTAAAAAGAATTCCTGGCTGCTTCCCACCCGCGCGATACCGATGGCGGGGTGAATCTCCAGCGTCGTCGTATTGGGCATGTGGTGCGATGCCTCTGAAAGTTGTCTCAGGATCCTGTGAAATTGTCAGAGCGTGAATTTCATGAGAGCGACGTCGGCACTGTAGTCGTCATCGGATTTCTTGAGCTTCCTCAGGTTCGCCGGATCGAGGCCTGATGGCGCGTCGGCCCCGGTCAAGGCGAGAATGCCAGCGACCGCCGTCGCGGCGTCTGCCAGAAGCTTGACTAGGAGATCGCGAAGGCCGTTCGGGTCGCTGGGAGGTTCAGTCTCCAGCATCTCGAACGGCGGTGCGGCCCGGCCTGACTCGTCGGCCTTCAGTGGCATCTTCGTCAGACGCTTGGCCAGCTGCTTAATACCAAACCTACCAAGCATATCCTGATTGATCGCGCGGGTTACAAGTAGGTCTCGTGCGGCCAGACCCTTGCCGCCGGTGTTTTCACCAGGCAGTTCAGAGAGGGCCAAGGCCAACTCGGTCAGCAGAATGCGATACCGGGCGTTGAAAAGTTTCGCCCAGGCCGCCGCGCCCGGGTGGGTGATCCGTCCTTCGGCGGTCGCTGGATCGGTGTTGGTGTTCGGGTTCGTCGGCACGGGCAGGACGGGAATCGGCCCACCCGCATCTGCCTTGGTGACGAATTCTCCGAAGAGGTCTAGGAATTCGAGGAAGTGCGAATCGTCGCTGATCTGCATTCCCTCCCCTTGCTCCGCTATCTGGGCAATGGCGGACCGGGCGTCTTCTGGATTTGTGACGCTCCAGATGATCCGGTGCAGCTGCTGGTCATGCTTCTTTGGAGGCGGATTCTCAGGTCCCGGCTGCCCTCCAAATGGGACGGCAGGACCCTCCCGGGCAAATAGGTTCGCGTCACCAAAGTCTGCCTGGGAGAGGTGTGGTACGCCTGCCGGAACGAATACTTCAGGAGGAAGCAGCCAAGGTCCGACGGGTGTGTCGTCCTGCTGACACATCCAATAGAGCATCCCGTAGATCACGCCGACGTGGTTGATCTTCTGACCCGCCGCTCCCTTACCAGACCCGATCGCGCGGTCAAGCCAAGTATTCTGATCGGGTAATAGCTTTGATCGGTCGACCCCACCAAAGAACTCGGCCGCACTCTCGGTCGTAACGTACTTGCCCAAACTCTGTTCGGAAAGTCTCTCGAACCGGAACGGGAAAGGGTAAAACGCCGCCTTGCCCGGAGCCGGCGGGAAGTTTGCGCGTCCGAAGTAGGGGCGCCGCTTCAGCGCCAGGAGCATGTTTTGGACGTTCAAGAGGTGAACCATCTCCTGGACGGCGATGTTGATGAGCTTGTCCTGCCAGCCATGTCCTGTGTTGGGATCGACGGGGTCGTTCACTGGATCAACTGAATATGCTGCGTAGAGGTACTGAACGAGCAGTCCATGCTCGACCTCGGCGGCCACTTGGAGCAAGAACTCGGCCTGATCCGCCGGCGTCGTGGCGACCTGGGATGGGACCTGGGGTAGGCCGGTGACCTGCACCATGCGGGCGAACGGGTGGTCGGGTACAGTACCTGGCGGCGCTGCGAAACCCGCGACGCCGGGTTGTGTCGTACTCGGACGCACCCACCGCAACTGGCTCATTCTGTCCATGCTTCGCTCCTCTAGCAGAATGGTTAGACTGACGGCTGCGGTTCAATCCGGTAGAGTTGACCTGGGATGAGGTTCACTAGGTACAGTTCGCCCGCGGCATCCTCACCAAAGGAGGAGATCGCGGACGGCCCGGTGCCAGGGAACAGTTCGGCCGTGCGGTCGGCCTTCTCGCTTAAAGTGTGACCGTCATAACGGAAGGTCGTGATCGTCCCGGTTACGTCGGCGTAGAAATAGATCCCCTCCAGCCCCGCGATCTTGGCGCCCCGATAAACGTAGCCGCCAATGACTGCAATCCCGCCGTCGTCGTGCGAGTATTCATCGATCGGATCCACGAGTGTCGGCGGGGCGGGCACGGGCTTGAAGTCGTGTTTGCCCTCCCTCAGCGACCAGCCGTAATTCTCACCCCCCTTGCTCGCCGCGGGCTGAAAGTCGATTTCCTCGAACTTACTCTGCCCCACGTCCCCCATATAGAGGTCGCCTGTCTTGCGGTCGAAGCTGCATCGCCACGGGTTCCGTAACCCGAGTGCCCAGATCTCGGGCAGGAAGCCCGGTTTGCCGACGAACGGATTGTCAGCCGGGATCCCATAGTTCTTCGCGGCGTCGGTGGGGAAGTCGTCTTTGGTGACGTCGATGCGGAGCATCTTGCCCAGCAGCAGCGTGGAGTTCTGCGAGGTCTTGTTCGGATCATTCTCGGAACCGCCGTCACCGATCCCGATGTATAGGAACTTGTCTTTCGGGCTGAAAGCGATCCAACCGCCGTTGTGGTTGGCGAACGGCTGCGGGATCGTCAGGATCTCTTGGCCCGCGGGGTCGGCGACATTCGGATCGGCGGCCGAGACCTTGTGACGGCGGACCACGCTGGCCCCGCTCGTGTCAGTAAGGCTGACGTAGCAGACGCCGGTAGTTGCAAAATCCGGCGCGAACGCCAGGCCGAGTAGCCCTTGCTCGTTGCCCGCGCTCAGCCCGGTCACTTGCAGGAACGGCGTGGGGTCGATCCCGGCCGTGGCAAGCCTCAGAATCCGTATTCTCCCAGTTTTCTGCTCAACGACAAAGAGCCGATCCTTGTCGCCGGGCGGCGAAGTCGCGAAGACGGGCCGCGAGAAACCGGACGCGACAAGTTTGGTTGACAGGGGCATTGAATAGTTCTCCTCTGACGCATGAACCGAACATGATACGCTACGACCCTTTCATCGCCTGTGTGATCAACTCCGCCATTCCGAATGTACCGTCCTTCTGGGCGAATTCCGGGAACGGCTTCCAGCAGGGGGTCTTGTCTGAGAAACAGGTGCCGGTCGCCTAGCAGCAGGCCGGCGACCACTTCTCCGATGATCCGCCCATCGCCGGGCGTCACTCCTCGTCGGGCTACTCCGCCCCGGCGCACGGGTCGGCCCCCACGGCGTCGATGTCCCCGAGGTCCGGCAGTCCGAGGACCGGCAGGGAGGTGGCCGCCTCGGCGGGGTTGCCGAGTTCCGTCGTGAGGGCGCAGATCGACGGCTGGAAGAAGTATTCGCCGCCGGTCATCGTCACGAAGTGGGTGATCTGCACGGGTGCCTGGTTCACGCCCCCCGCGTCCTGGAGCGCGAACGGACCACCCGGGGTCTGGGCGATGATCGGATCCTCGCCGTCGCCCTTTGACGGGAAGTTCGCATTGGGAACCCACTTCTGCTGGATGAACTCGAATTGGCGCTTCAGGCTGCTCTGGTAGCAGAGGAACAGGAGGCCGCGGTCGCCCGGCTCCTCGACACCCGGCTTGCCGCCGTGGCCGGCCGCCCCGAGGCCGGGCCGGAAGGATGTCCCGAACGGGATGCCGCGCCGGATGATCCGGTGCGTCTGCGAGTCATTCTCCATTTTCACAGGCCGCTTCTCGTCGCGTGGGTACGCCTTGCGGATGTGGGCCGCCCGCGGCACGATCGCCCCGTCGTCGTCGCCGTACTCGAAGTGGTTGTTCAAGCGTCGGTCCTCGGCCAGGTCGCCGTCCTTCGGCTTCGTCTTGGGGGTCACCCCCAGCGCGTCGGCCACGGCCTGGGACGGGTCGCCTTTCGTCGGGTCGAAGCCCGCAGGCAGCCCCGGCAGCTTCTTCTCGTCCTCGGTCAGTTCCAGCGGCGCACCGCTCTTGTACCGGCCCACCAGCTTCGCCCCGACCACCGCCGGGTCGTCCGTGCCCAGCGTCCCGTCCGTGGCCAGCTGGTCGATCATGGCCCGGAAGCCGCCCACGTCCTGGGCCAGCCGGCGGAACACGAGGTACGACCCGTTCTTGCCCCACGTCGGCGCGGTCTCGTCCCCGGTTGCGTGCTTCGGGCTCATCGGCCCTTCGTCGGGGTTCGGGTTTACCACTTTCCCACCGGGGCAGTTCTTCTCCACCAGCAGCTGCGTCGGGTAGCCGAGGACGAACTCCCCGGCGTGGAGGCGGTCTTGACCGGGGTTGCCGTGAATCGGATTGGCCTGCGCCGTGGTCAGCGATGGGACGTGGCTGTCGAGGTGGCGAACGCCCGGCTGGGAGACGCCGTCGCGGAACCCGAAATGCTCGTGGCCCGGCTCGTCCTGGCGTACCGCCCCCTCCTGGAGGTAGACGAGCTGCACGCCGTGGACACCCATGTTGTGGATGTAGCGCAGGACATGTTCGCCGAGATCCTCCTGGGTGTCCGAGGCGACGATCATCAGGGCGTGGATCTCGCCGTCACGCAGCGCCGCGACCCACTGCGACGGGTCGCTCGTGCCGGTGTCGTTGTTCGCGGCGGCGCGGGCCTTCATCCCCTGCTTGAACTCCGCCGGGAACTTGTCCGCCTCGCTCCCCCCGAGGAAGGCGATACCCTTGTGGGTGAAGGCGATGTTCATCCACGTCGCCTTCAGCACGCCGAGCTCCCCACCGCGGCGGTGGTTTACCAGCTTGAACAGGCCGTCGAACTTCGCCATCTCATCGGCGGTCGCCACCTCGCCGGCGATGCTGCCGACCCAGTCTCGGGCCGACTTCTTGTCGGCGAAGCGGAGGAAAAGGAACGTCTGACAGTCTTTGTCGAACCCGCCCAGGATGTTGCCCTGGATCTGGTTCAGGTCGAGCGGGTAGCCGGGGGCGGCCATCGCCGCGGGGTCCGCGTTGACGGCGGCGGCGGTCGGGATGGAGCCGGCCGCGCCGGCGGAGGGGGTTTGGGTCGAGGGGATCATCGCGGTTCTCCGAGGGCCGCCGGGGTTGAGCCTCTACTCGCGGGAGCGGCGACCGGCGAATGGGGCTTGTCACGAATCAAGTGTTAGCCCATAACTAGAAGAATTGTTCGCGCGCGTCAAGCAGTGCCTGGGAATTGGAGCGGGCGGTAACAGCCGCCGTCCTGCTGTTGAACCTCGGCCGCGAACGGCCGCAAGGCGATGCAGTCCCTCGTTCCTCGATAGAATAAATGGGAATAAATGGCGTCAGTTCATATTAAGCGTCAAAAAATGAACCGACGCCATTTATTCTGCGCCGGCCCCCCGGGCCGCGAAACGCTTGGCGGGTTGGCGGGCGGCGCCTAAGTCCTTTACCGCTCATGACATCGGCCCGCCAACCCTCATCCGCCAACCCGCCTTTGG
>DHJA01000081.1:0-11170 GCA_002404095.1 Planctomycetaceae bacterium UBA4732
GTAACCTGCCGGTGTTTGGCGCGCAGAGCGTGGCATGGAAGGAGATTACCAGGACGGCAGCGCCCCGTCAAGATAAATTAGATGCGTCCCCTTTGATTGGCCCCAACAACGCCTGCTCCAACCGGCGCCGCACCGACTCGACGCGCACGCGGCCGACCACGTCGTTGGCGAAAGCGTAGGTCAACAGGCCTCGCGCGTCTTCCAGGCCAATGCCGCGCGTCCGCAAATAGAAAATCGCCTCGTCGTCAAGCTGCCCGACCGTGGCGCCGTGGGTGCATTTCACGTCGTCTGCGAAAATCTCCAATTGCGGCTTGGTGTTGATGACGGCGTCTTCGGAGAGTAACAGGGTCTTGTTTGTCTGCTTGGCGTCGGTCTTCTGGGCGTCTTCGCGGACGTAAATCTTGCCGTTGAAGACGCCGCGAGACTTGCCGTCGAGAACGCCCTTGTAGAGTTCATGGCTGGCGCAGCGCGGGACGGCGTGATCGATGACCGTATGGTTGTCCATGTGCTGTCGGCCGTCCAGCTGATAGAGGCCGTCGAGCGTACACTCGGCGCCTTCGCCGGTGAACAGCGCCCGCGCCTCGTTGCGCACCAGGCCGCCGCCGAGGCCGACGTAGCACGACGCGAAGTTGGCGGCGCGGCCCAGGTGGACCTGCGTGGTCGCCACGTGGAAGGCGGAGACGCTTTCCTGCTGCACCTTGCAATGATCGACGGCGGCGCCGTCGCCCAGCACGATTTCCGTGACGGCGTTGGTGAAGGTGACGTCATCGGCCAGGCCTGCGTAGCTCTCGACGACCGTCAGCCGGCTGTTGTCGCCGGCCACGATGAGGTTGCGCGGGTAGGACACGGTCGGCTCGGCCGGGGCTGTGACGACGAAGACCAGATGGACGGGCGCCTCAACGACCTTGCCCTTGGGGATGAAGAAAAAGGCGCCGTCGCGGAAAAAGGCGGTATTGAGAGCGGTAAAGGCGTGTTCCTCGAAACGGGCGTGTCGGCCGAGGTGCGTTTCGACTATTTCCGACGATTCATTAAGTGCCGTCGCTAGACTGCCGACGATGACGCCAGCCGGCAGCGACGACATGGCGGACAATTCCGGCGCGAAATATCCATCAACGAAGACGAGCCGACAGGCCGCATCCATGCCAAGGATGTGGGCCAGTTGCGTGGCTTTGAGGCTGTCGCCGACCGGCTCCGCGGGCCGGAACGGCACCTTCGTCAGCGCGGCGAGGCTGGTGAATTTCCAGTCTTCGTTGCGCGGCGTGGGAAAGCCTAGCTCGTCGAAGCGGGCGATGGCCGCGCGGCGCAGGCGCTGCACGGCCGGCCGGCCGCGACGGGCCAACGCCTTCTCCAGTCGGTTGAACTCTGACAGGTAAACGTCTTTTTCCGTGGCTGCTTCCGCAAGGGTGTTCATGTGTTCTCCCGAACTACCACTTCGTCAACCTTCAATTGACAGACGCTGTAGGACGGGCTAGAAGCCCGTCCTACGCCGGCTGGGGTTCCGCCGCCTGTTCCAGCCATTTGTAGCCGCGTTCCTCCAGTTCCAACGCCAATTCCTTGCCGCCTGACTTAACGATCCGGCCGTCCATCAACACATGCACCTTATCGGGTACGATATAGTCCAAAAGGCGCTGATAGTGCGTGATGACGATGAAAGCGCGGTCGGCGCCGCGCAGGGCGTTGACGCCGTCGGCCACGGCCCGCAAGGCGTCGATGTCGAGGCCGGAGTCGGTCTCATCGAGGATGCCCAGGATCGGATCGAGAACGGCCATTTGAAAGATCTCGTTGCGCTTCTTCTCGCCGCCGGAGAAGCCTTCGTTGACGGGCCGTTTCAGCAGCTCATCGCTGAGGCTGATGAGTTTCAGCTTCTGCTTGACGAGCTTGAGGAAGTCCATGGCGTCGTACTCCTCCAACCCGCGATGCTTGCGCACGGCGTTGACGGCGGCGCGGAGGAAGTAAGTGTTGCTGACGCCGGGTATCTCGACGGGGTACTGAAAGGCCAGAAAGACGCCTTCGCGAGCGCGCTCCTCTGGGGCCATTTCCAGCAGGTTTTTGCCTTGGAAAAGCACTTCGCCTTCGGTGACTTCGTAGGCGTCGCGTCCGGCGAGGACGCCGGCCAGCGTACTTTTGCCGGAGCCGTTCTCGCCCATGATGGCGTGAACCTCGCCGGCGTGTACCGTCAGATTGACACCGCGAAGGATTTCTTTGTCGTCCACGCGGGCGTGTAGGTTTTTGATTTCGAGCATCGAGTATAGATCTCTATCTAGGGTATCGCTCATCCGTAAAGGAAAGTTACACATGCTGAACTTGGAGTTCGGAGGCTCCCAGAGCCTTGAGGCGTTCCATGACCTGTTCAATGGGAAACCCCTTTCCGCGTTCGGCTTCCTTGCGGCGTTTCGTTTCCGCCGGATCGAAAAGCGCTCGCGCTTTCCCATAGAGTTCCGCTGCCGCCTTCTCCTCCGGCGTGAAACGACCCAGGATGTTCCCTTGATCGTCCCGGATGACGGCCTCTTCTTTGATTGCGCCAAGGAACTGTCCCAGGCCGGCGTCGGCGGTCACTTCGATCATGACTTTCTCCTCGCTTGCTCTTAGGGCCGAGAGTTCACTTCACGCGGGCGTGTAGGTTTTTGATTTCGAGCATTAGTTCCTATCCCAGAGATCTGATCAGTTTCGTCGGACTAGGAAGACCCTCACCATGCGGTCTCCCGGATCGACTTCAAAAAGCACTGCCAAAGGATCGTCGGAGTAAACACGAAACCGTCCCCAAGGCGCTCCTTTGGCACCGGCGTCGCGTTGCAACTCACGATCAATCCGATTGGCCGCTGCGGAAAGCGCCCGTTTGTCGGAAGCTTGGATGTATAGCTCGGCGAGCCTGGCTCTCGCGGAAGGAACCCAAATCACGGTGTATTTCATTCCCCTTTCTCCAGGGAATGGAGATGTTGCATCACCTCTTCAATGCTGTACCCCTCGCGCTCGGTCGCCGCGATGCGTTCCGCCTCGGCCAGGTCAAAATACTTGGCTGCACGCTCGTGTACTTCTTTTTCGTCCGCAAACACCGGTGTGTAGCGGCCCAGCACCTTACCGTCCGCGTCGCGGATTTCGACCGGCCCCATGACGCCAGCCAGTCGATCCAACAGAGGTTGATCCGCCGTCATATGGTTCATGATTTTCCCCTCGCTCGCAACCGTGTAAATCATCCAGGCTTCTCCATCGAGTGGATGTGTTCCCACACCTGTTCGATGCTGTAGAAAGGCCCGCCCTCTTTTTCGATGCGATCCAGTTCCGCCGGGTCGAACAACGCCGCCGCCTGCCGGTAGGCTTCCTCTTCCTCCGGCGAAAGGGCGGGCGTGTACGTGCCCATCACCCGGCCGTCGGGACCGAGGATTTCGACTGGCTCGGCGATCCCGTTCAACCGCTCCAGCCACACTTGGTCCGCCGTCATAGTAGTCATGGCGTTTCCTTTCGTTCGCGCTTCAGGCTAACATCACCCTACGCTCCCCTCCAAACTCACGCCCAACAACTTCTGCGCCTCCACCGCGAACTCCATCGGCAAATTCAAAAACACCTGCTTGCAAAAGCCGTTCACGATCATGCCCACGGCGTCTTCCGCCGATAGGCCGCGCTGCTTGCAGTAAAAGATCTGGTCTTCGCCGATCTTCGATGTAGACGCCTCATGTTCCACCCGGGCCGTCGGATTCCGCACTTCGATATAGGGGAACGTGTGCGCTCCGCAGCGGTCGCCCAGCAGCAGTGAGTCGCATTGCGAGTAGTTGCGGGCGTTCGCCGCCCCTTTTAGCACCTTAACCTGTCCGCGGTAGGTGTTTTGGCCGTTGCCGGCCGAGATGCCCTTCGACACGATGGTACTCTTCGTGTCGCGGCCGATGTGGATCATCTTCGTGCCGGTGTCGGCCTGCTGCTTATTGTTCGTCAGCGCCACCGAGTAGAACTCGCCCACCGAATCGTCGCCTTGTAGGATCACACTTGGATACTTCCAGGTGATCGCCGACCCCGTCTCCACCTGCGTCCACGAAATCTTCGACCGCGGCCCGCGACAGGCGCCGCGCTTCGTCACGAAGTTGTAGATGCCGCCGCGCCCCTCCTTGTCGCCGGGATACCAGTTCTGCACCGTTGAATACTTCACCTGCGCGTCGGCCCCCACCGCCACGATCTCCACGACCGCCGCGTGTAGCTGGTTGGTGTCGCGCATCGGCGCCGTGCAGCCTTCGAGATAGCTGACGTAGGCCCCCTCCTCGGCCACGATCAGCGTGCGCTCGAACTGACCGGTCTCGGCCGCGTTGATGCGGAAATACGTGGACAGCTCCATCGGGCAGCGCACGCCCTTGGGGATGTAGCAGAACGAGCCGTCGCTGAAGACGGCCGAGTTCAGGGCCGCGAAGAAGTTGTCGTTGGCCGGCACCACCGAGCCGAGATACTTGCGCACCAGTTCGGGATGTTCCCTTACCGCCTCCGAGAAGGAGCAGAAGATCACGCCCATCTCGGCCAGCTTGCCCTTGAACGTCGTCGCCACCGATACGCTGTCGAACACGGCGTCCACGGCCACATTGTTGAGTCGCTTCTGTTCATCCAGCGAGATGCCGAGCTTCTCGAACGTGCGGCGCAGCTCAGGGTCCACTTCGTCGAGGCTGTTGAGCTTTTTCTTCTGTTTCGGAGCGGAATAGTAGATGGCGTCCTGATAGTCGATGGGCGCGATGCGCAGGTTGGGCCACCAGCGCGGCTCCTCCATCGTCAGCCAGTGGCGGTACGACTTGAGCCGCCATTGCAGCAGCCAGTCCGGCTCGTCTTTTTTGGCCGAGATGGTGCGAACGATGTTCTCATTGAGGCCGCGCGGCAGCGTCTCGGCTTCAATGTCCGTGACGAAGCCGTGCTGGTACTCGCGGTTGGCCAGTTCCTGGATCGTGCTGGTGGCGGTGGCTGTCATCATTAAATCCTATTCCATGGCGAGCCGGGAGCGTAAGCGACCGGAGTACGGCGTCAGCGTTTGCACGGAACTCCGGTCGCTTACGCTCCCGGCTCGCCTTTACACTTTACCCGGGGTCGTCAACGTAATCAGAGGAAGCACCGGCTCGAACACCTCGGTTCGCAGGCGGTCGCGCAGCAAGTCGGCGATTCGTCCCTGGCCCTCCATCAGATCGGCGAGGGTAATCTGGTTGAGGGTGCGGCGAATCCAGCCTTCGAGGGTCTGCCAAAGCGTGCGCATCGTGCAGCCGCCGCCGCGGTGGACGCACGGCGCCTCGGCGTCGAGGCCGGCGTGGCGTTCGCAGTAGTTGGCGTCGTCGAACAGCGGTTCGCCGAGGGCCAGCATGACGGCGCCAAGGCGGATGTCGGCCGGCGGACGGGCGAGGCGATAGCCGCCGGTGCGGCCGCGGACGCTTTCAATCAAACCGGCCTGCCGCAGCACGGACAACAGCTTGGCGACATTGGGGGTCGAGAGTTTCTCGTCGGCCGCGATCTCCGGGATGGTGAGCGGCGGTTGATCCGGCTCGACGCGCGCCAGCCGCAGCAGGCATCGCAAGCCGTACTCTTCTTGGGCCGTGATTTTCATAAGCGCCGCCAGTCCACCGAGGTCGCGGATCGTCCTTATATAGACCATTGTAGGAATCTGTACTTTTTTGTCAAGAATTGACTCCTTGACCTCTACCCCTCTTTCGGTGAACATATGAGGTGCGACTTTCTTCTCGGAAACATGGCGATGTGGACGGCAAGTCTTCCCAAATGAGGGCCGTGCATGAAGGTCCGGGATGTTCTCCGGTTACTGGCCGACGATGGCTGGGTGGGGCGCAGAAAGGCAGCCATCGCCAATTCCGGCATCCGACCAAGCCCGGTAAGGTTACAGTTCCGGGTCGCTCGTCGGACGATTTGCCGATCGGAACTCTGAAAAGCATTCTTCGACAAGCGGGACTGGAGGAATGAATATGAGCGCGCCAGCAATCAACCCCCTTGAGGCGGAACAGGAACGACAACGGCTGGTGAATGAATTGATCGCCGAACACGGCCCGAATTGGTCCGAGCAATACAA
Organism: Planctomycetaceae bacterium UBA4732; assembly: GCA_002404095.1. GTDB lineage: Bacteria > Planctomycetota > Planctomycetia > Gemmatales > Gemmataceae > UBA4732. The sequence continues at coordinate 6,035 of DHJA01000081.1, forward strand.
GCCGGGTTCCTTCGGCTGTCACGAATTGCTGGACCGCGCCTCATTGACGAGCGACATGGTGGAACAACTCGTGCTTTCGCACCCCGCTTGCCTTCGGAATGCGGAGTGGTACGCCCTGGCCGAACAGGCCGCCGCAGCTTTACAGGAATTGTACCAACGCGTCGGCGCGGAACACCTCGACGACGACGAAGGCTCTGGCGAACCGTCTTAATGATGGGCCAATCGCTCCGCGATTGGCTTGGACTGTTACATCTCTGTAGGTTTGAAAAGGGAAAGAAAAAGGGTGGAGATGGAGGGAACGGGCGGCCCTGCTTGGTCCGCGGCGCAACCTCCGGCGCCGTTTCCGAGAGCATCGGGTAGGTGCATCCACGATAAGGCTGCGTTAAGCCCGCAGAAAGGCGCCGGGAGAAACATTAAAGACCTTGGCGAGCCGAACCACCTGATTCTTGGTGAGCGAGCGGCCGCCGTTCAGAATGGCGGATAGAGTGGACTGCGCAATGGCGGCCTTTTTTGCGAGCTTCGCTTGGCTCAGTTCGTTGGACCGCATTAGCTCACGTAACACGTCCGCTTCCGACGCGTCTGGAATCGGATAATGGTGATCCTCGTAGGTTTCGACCAGATCGGTCAGGGCGTCCAGATATTCCCGCGCCCCCTCATCAAGGTCGTGTTGCAGCAACTGATCCATTTTTTCCTGGGCTATGCCCAAATGGTCGTCGTCCCGAACGTGCGTGAGAGGGAACTGGCGCACCAACTCGAAGTAGGTATCAGGCAGCGTTCGGACTGCGTTTTTGACGGCCATCGCTCACCTCCTTCATTTTCGCCTGCGGGTAGCAGGAGCATCGTTCCCGGGCGCCTTCTTCGTGTGGGCTGGCTTCTTTGGCGGGGGCTGGTGACATCCGCAGTCATCGACCCAGTGCTTCTTGTCGTACTCCCGATGGTCCATCACCCGCAGGACGTAAAGGATGCCTTTGACATAGTTTATTCGTCCGATCAGCCGGAAGCGGTTGTTGCCCACGTCGAACACGACGCAGTTTCCGACCTGATCGGCGGACCCAAACGTCTGCCGGAGCGCCCCGAAGTTGTTCCACGCGGCGTTCTCGGCGAGTTTGTACCAGGCCGATAGGCTTCTTTGCGAAGACGCGGCGTCGTTCTTGCGGGATACCCAAAACTCCCGCAACCGCCATTTAGAGATGACGCGCACGCAACACCTGTCCGCGGCCAAAATCACCCAATGGCAATACTAATCGCAAATTGCGATAAGTCAATGAAAACGGCGATAGGTTATAGTCGGCGTGCGCCGGTTGGTACGGCAACCAACGAATCTGTTCCCTACAATACAGGAAGATAGGCCGTTCGCCAGAATCGGAGGAGTATTCCATGCCCATTCACGATTGGACGCGCGTGGACGCGGGAACCTTCCATCACTTTCACCTGAGCTGGACGTGCGCTCTCAGTGACGTTCTCAACACTGGCGGCTTACCGCCGGACTACTATGCGCTAATGGAGCAGTCCGGCGACGACCCCTTCGCAACCGACATTGAAGAAGAACAATATAGCCGTAAAGCCGACCGCATCTCGATCCGACATCGCCTTGGCCGCGTCATCGCTGTCATCGAAATCGTTTCGCCAGGAAACAAGAGCAGTCGGGATGCGCTCCGCGCCTTTGTCGAGAAGGCGACGGACCTGCTTCGGGAGGGCGTTCACCTTCTGATCATCGATCTGTTTCCACCGACCCGGCGCGATCCCCAGGGTATCCATAAGGCAATCTGGGACGAACTGAAGGACGAGCCGTTCGAGTTGCCGGCCGATAAACCGCTTACCTTGGCCGCTTGCTCGGCGGGTGTCGTCAAGACGGCCTATGTCCAGCCGGTCGCCGTGGGAGATTTGCTACCTGAAATGCCGTTATTCCTCGAACCCGAAGCCCATGTACCGGCGCCGCTGGAAGCGACCTACCAGACGGCTTGGAATTCCTGCCCCGCCGTACTCAAAGAACTGTTGACGCCGTAGAGCGAACGGCCGGCGTAAGCCGGCCGTTCGCCCATAAAGGCCGTACTCAACCTTGGCGCCCGCCCGGCGACCGCGCACGCTTGTTGACGTCGATTTCGAGGACGCCAAAAGTCTGTTCGTGCTGCTGAACGGCGCGGTGCAAAGCGATGAGCAGCCGCTTGGCCGTAAAGAAGTTCAGGACGAGGCGGTGCGTGATCTTGATCGGCTCGGTGGGGTGCGGCGCCATCTGCGGATTCAGGCCGAAGTCGAGGACCAATTCCTCGGGCGTCTGCGCCACCCGGCAGAAATTGGCGTAGGCCTCCGACATGCGGTTGTAGTCCAGCGAATAGTCCTGCTGGATGACGGCCGGCGCGGGCGGCGGCGTGGGAATCGGGTCTTTGTCGTTGTCCGCCATGTGCGGTGCTCCTGGGTTAAAACGGTTTCGGATGACTCCGCTATTCTAAAGAAGCGCTAGCTCTTTGGCGAGCCGGCGCCGGCGTTCGCCTCGGCCGAAGCGCGATCCACGAGTTTCAGGGCCGCCGAATTCATGCAGTAACGCAGGCCCGTCGGCTTCGGCCCGTCGTTGAAAACGTGGCCGAGATGGGCGTCGCAGCGGCTGCACACAACTTCCGTCCGCGTCGTGAACCAGCTCTTATCGGCCTTCTCGGCCACGTCGTCCTTGGCGAGGGGCTGCCAGAAACTCGGCCAGCCGGTGCCGGAGTCGAACTTGGTTTTCGAGTCGAACAGCGGTTGACCGCAGCAGACGCATTCGTAAACGCCGTCCTGCTTGGCGTCCCAGTAGGCGCCCGTGAAAGCCGGCTCCGTGCCATGGCCGCGTGCGACCCGGAACTGATCCGCCGTCAGCTGCGCCCGCCATTGCTCATCCGTTTTGTGGATCTTATCGGCCATGAGAATCACTCCTGATATAAAAAACGTCGTTTAGCCGCAACCCAAAGGGGAGCGCGTATCCGCTATCATTGTAAGAGGGCCAATCGGGGAAAAGAAATATGAGCGCCAAGTCGAGCATCGAGTGGACCGACGCGACGTGGAACCCGGTGCGCGGCTGCACCAAGATCAGTCCGGGTTGTACGCACTGCTACGCCGAGACGTTCGCCGAGCGGTTTCGCGGAGTTCCCGGACATCCTTACGAGCAGGGATTCGACCTTCGTCTGATCCCCGGCAAACTGGCCGAGCCGCTCAAATGGCAGGCGCCGAAGATGATCTTCGTCAACTCCATGAGCGATCTGTTTCACCAGGATGTATCCGACGAATACATCGAGCAAACGGCCCGCGTCATGGAGACGGCGAACTGGCACACCTATCAGGTTCTCACCAAGCGCTCGGAAAGGCTGCGCGCCCTTCTGAAGACCCGTTTACGTTTCGCGGCCGACTTACCGCACATATGGTGGGGAGTTAGCGTGGAGGACCGCAAATACGGCTTACCGCGCGTGGACCATTTACGTTCCGCGCCCGCGGTGGTGCGATTTCTGTCGGTCGAACCGTTGCTGGAAGATCTCGGCGCCATCGACCTGACCGGCATTCATTGGGTGATCGTGGGCGGCGAAAGCGGGCCGGGCGCGCGGCCTCTTTACAAATCGTGGGTATTAAATATCCGTGATCGCTGCGCCGCACGAAACATACCCTTCTTCTTCAAACAATGGGGCGGAGTCCGCAAGTCCGAAGCGGGGCGAGAAATCGATGGGATAACATATGACGGCTTGCCGAATCGTGGGCCGATCCGAACCGTATCACGCGAAGAGCGTTTAGCGATTCTCGCCGAAGTGAAGGAACGCTTGTCCCTGCCCGTCGTTTAGATACATCCTACCTTGTGGCGCCCTTCCCCTGGTCCTTGCTTTGAGGATGATTCATGCGACTCCGCTTCTGGCTCGCCGCGCTCGCCTTGCCCGTTCCGTTATTCGCGGTCCTCTCCGTTCTGCCCGCCGCCGATGTCGTTCCGACCGCGGCGCCCGCCGACGCCATCACCTGGAAAAAGACCGTCCTGGACCCGGTGTTCCGCTCCGAAGGGGTCGCGGTCGCCGACGTGAACAAAGACGGCAAGATGGACGTGATCAACGGCGAGGCGTGGTACGAGGCGCCCGATTGGAAGATGCACCCGATCCGCAAACTCGGTGATTACGGCAAAGGCGACGGCCCCTACAGCCATAGCTTCGCCTGCTGGGCCGAAGACCTCAACGGCGACGGCTGGCCGGACCTCATCGTCATCGACTTCCCCGGCGCGCCCTGCTACTGGCTGGAAAATCCCAAGGGCGCCGACGGGGATTGGAAACAGCACGAAATCTGGCACAGCGCCTGTAACGAGACGCCGCAGTACCTGGACCTATTCGGCGACGGCAAGCGCGAGTTAGTGATGGGTTTCCAGCCGAAGGGCAAGGAAAACGAAGGCCAGATGGCATGGTTTACGCCGGGCAAAGACCCGACTCAGACTTGGGAGATGCACCCGATCAGCGAGCCGAGCGCACCCGGCAAACCCGTTCCCGGCACATTCCGCTTCTCGCACGGCCTCGGCGCCGGCGACGTGAACGGCGACGGCCGGGCCGACGTGATCTGCACCGGCGGCTGGTGGGAGCAACCCGCCGACGCCAAGACGACGGACAAAGCGTGGAAGTTCCATCCCGCCGATCTCGGCCCGGACTGCTCCGATATGTTCGCTTACGACATGGACGGCGACGGCAAAGCGGACATTCTCAGCAGCTCCGCGCACAACTACGGCATCTGGGCGCACATTCAGAAAGCGAACGCCAGCGGCGATCCGTCGTTTCTGAAAGTGGACCTTTTCCCCCATCTATTCTCTCAATCCCACGCCATGCACTTTGTCGATATCAACGGCGACGGGCTGAAGGATTTAGTAACGGGCAAGCGCTGGTGGGCGCACGGCTCGCACGGCGACGTTGATCCGAATGCGCCGGCCGTGATCTACTGGTTCGAGGCGAAGAAACAGGACGGCGTGACGACGTTCACGCCGCATTTGATCGACAACGACTCCGGCGTCGCCACGCAGTTCGCGGTGGCGGACGTGAACGGCGACGGCCTCTTGGATATTGTCGTCTCGAATAAGAAGGGGACGTGCATTATCGAGCAAGTGCGGGCGAAGAAGTAATTTATCCCAAAAGGGCGGGGAAACCCCGCCCC
>DHJA01000081.1:11288-14482 GCA_002404095.1 Planctomycetaceae bacterium UBA4732
CCCCGGGGGGGGGGGGGGGTTTTCCCCCGCCCTTTTGGAATTCTCCCCAGCCGCGATCATTCATACGCAATCGCTTCTGGAATGCGCAGCCGCGTAGCGTGCCAAGCGGGCCACAAGCCCACGAGCGTGGTAAGCACTACCGACGCGCCCACGACGACGCCCGCCGAAATCCACGGCAGCAACATCGGAAAGAGCAAGCCGGCCTCATCGAAGACCACAACCTTGAGGATGTACCACTCCAACAGCAATCCGCCGCCAAAGCCGATCACGGCGCCGACCATTCCCATCAAAGCGGCTTCCGCCATTACGGAGCGCAAAACTTGCCCTTGCGTGGCACCCACCGCTCGCAGCAACCCCAACTCACGGCGGCGTTGTAATACGGATATGAACAGCGCGCTAATGACGCCCAGCAGCGCCACCAGGCCAACGACGAATTCTTGCGCATAAGCGAGGTGATAGATCCGGTTTACCTGATTGGTGACGGCCTCGCGCAGCTGGTCGCGCCGCTCGATAAAGACGGCTTGGCGCGCGGCCCAGCCTCCCGGTTGCGTCAGCTCCTCTTGCATCGCTTGCGCTTCCATGCCCGGCCGCAGGTAAACGTCGAAAACGTCCACCTGATTGTCGGAGAACTCCTCCGCGTACCATTGGCGATCCACCAGCAGTGTGCCGCGGTTGGAGGTGTAATCGACCACGGTGCCGATGATTTCCAGATCGACGGTCGGCGTCCTTCCGCCGGGAACGGCGACGTGATCGCCGACGCGGACGTGGTGCAGCGCGGCGAAGTTCTCGGACGCCACGGCGCAGGGTCGCTTAGCGTCCGGCACGCGCGGCCAAGGGAAGCGGCTGAGGTTACGCGCCAGTCCCCGTTCCGTCGTCGTCCCCTCAAAGGCGTGTACGTCGGTGGCGATCAGGAAAACAAACTGATTGCGATAGGTAAAGTAGTGAAAGCGCACCGGCAGCGCGGCCTCGACGCCTTCTTTGTGCGCCAACTCCACGCCAACGCTTTCGTCCATCGGCAGGGAGAAGCCGGCTTTGCTAACGCCGCTGCCGGCCGTTACGTATAGGTCGGCCGCGATGTTGTCGTCGATCCATTTGTTAATCGCGCGTTCGGTGCTGTAGGTGAAGCCAGCCGTCCCCAGCACCAGACAGCCGGTGGCGGCAAGCGCCGCGATCACAAGGCCGGTGCGTCCGGGACTGCGGACGAGGTTGTCGCCGGCCAACCGGCCTTCCAGGCCCAGAAAGAAGCGGAAAAACGGCTGCAATATTCTGCCTACGAAGGCGGCCAATAGCGGCATGGCCACCAGCAGCGCGGCAAAAAGACAAACCGGAGCGACAAACGCGCCAAAGCGCGGCGGTAGGTACGCCCGGCCGACGCCCACGCCTATCGCGGCCGCCGCCAGGGCGAGCGCGGCGCCGCCTTGTAAAGCGAAATAAAGGGGGCGGGTTATCTGTGGAACGCGGCGCACGGCGTCGGCCGGCTGTTCGTCGGCGGCTTGGATGGCCGGCACCAGCGAAGCCAGCAGCGCCGAGGCCATGCCGGCGCCGACCGCCAGCAGCATGACAGGCCATGAGACGGACACGACGGTCTCCGGCAGTTTCACGAAAACCTCGCTGAGAACGCGGTGCATCGGCCCCAGCGCCGCCCAGGCCAGACCGTAGCCCAGCGGTAGGCCCAGTACTGAGCCGATCAGTCCAAGCACCGTCGCTTCGCCGACGAAAAGGCCGGCGATCTGCCGTCGTGTGGCGCCGACCGAACGCAGGATGCCGATGTCGTGCCGCCGCTCCGCCACACTCACGGATAAGGCGTTGTAGACGAGAAAAAGCCCCACCAGCAGGGCGAGATAGCCGCCGATGGAGAAGCCGAGTTCCAGGCTGGCCGTCACGTCGCTGGCCATTTCCTCGGTGGCCTCGATCGTCTGCACCAGCCCCGGCTCTTTCTGTTCCTTGAGAAACTCTTCTACTTCTTGGCGCACCTGTTTCTTGTCGCCGCCGGGCAGCAGTTTAAGATTGAGTTGAGAGGCGTAAGGTTTCGGCTTTTGCGGATAGATAATGGAGGAAGCCGTGCGAACGTCCGCGAAGACCGCCTCGTCTTCAAGCCCCTTGGCTTGTCCCTGAAGGCGAACCGATCCGAGGCTCGTGACCCGTTGAACCTCGCCAGCCGCGCGGCGTAACTGGAAGTCATGCGTCCCATTCGGCAGGCTTTTCATGCGTTCGGCCAGCTTGGCGCCTATCACTACCGGCTTCGCGCCGCGCAGCAGCGCCCAGCCGACGCCGGCCGGCTCATCGGTCGGCGAGAACTGGAGACCCCACGGGTTGTCGCCTGCAAGCGCCTTGCCCGGCGTCAGCGACTCATCGGCAAACAGCTGAATGCCAAGAAGGCGAACCGATTGGTCGTCGAGATCGATGAGGGCGGCGCGGCCCATGACCAGCGGCTGCACATCGCCGAGGCCCGGCAATTTCGCTTCTTTGAGACGGTCGGCCAGATCGGCCGGTACGCCCGTCTGACCGTTAAGGACGAGGAGGTCGGCGAGCCTGGCGAAAGGATTGACGGCGCCCTTAGCCGCTTGATGCAGACTGTCATCGAGCGCGCGCGTGGCGACCAGTGTGCCGACGCCCAGGGCGATGCTAATCACCACCAACGCCATGCGCGTGGGATGCTGGAAGAGATAGCCGACGCTCAGGGTGCGTTGTAGGGATAGCATCTGTCTTATAGGTCTTATAGGTCTTATAGGTCTTATAAGACCTATAAAACCGACAATTGACCACTCTTCTCCTTGCTGGCAAGCGGCGAAGTCGATTCAAGCAGGCCGTCGCGAATCAGCACCAGCCGATCCGCCACGGCCGCCGCGTGCGGGTCGTGCGTCACCATGACGACGCAACGGCGCCCCGACTCCGGAAGGCCGCGCAGCAGGCGGAGGATTTCCTGGCTGTTGGCCGAGTCGAGGTTGCCGGTCGGCTCGTCGCACAGGATCGCCTCCGGATCGCCCACCAGCGCGCGTGCGATGGCCACGCGCTGCATCTCGCCGCCTGACATTTCCTCGGGAAAATGGTTGGCACGGCCGCTCATGTTGATGCGTTCGAGACTCTCGGCCGCGTCTTTGAGCGCCCGGCCGCGCGGGACGCCTCCCAATAACAAGGGCAGCGCCACATTCTCGACGGCCGTCAGCGTGGGCAGCAGGTTGAAGAACTGGAAG
>DHJA01000081.1:14537-32638 GCA_002404095.1 Planctomycetaceae bacterium UBA4732
AACTGGAAGACGAAGCCGATGCGCGTACGACGCAGGTGAGACCGATCGCGGTCGGAAAGGGCGTTGAGGTCTTTACCTTGAAACAAAGCGCGGCCGGTGGACGGCGTGTCCAGGGCGCCCATGAGGTGCATGAGCGTGGACTTGCCGGAGCCGCTCGGCCCCATGATGGATACGAACTCACCGGCCACTACCCGTAGGCTCACCCCGCGCACGGCTTGCACCGAACGCCGGCCCTGTTGGTAGTGTTTGGTGACTTCCACCAATTCCATCATGTCGCTTCGCTCCAAAATCACTGATGCAACTTCTTATACCGAATCCGATGCGGTTGGTCGGCTTCGACGCCCAGCCGTTGCTTCCGCTGCGCTTCGTAAGTTTGGTAATTGCCCTCGCACCATACCGTCTTACTGTCGCCCTCGAAGGCGAGAATGTGCGTTGCGATGCGGTCCAAAAACCAACGGTCATGGCTGATGACCACCGCGCAGCCGCCGAAGTTCAACAACGCTTCCTCCAACGACCGCAGCGTGTCCACGTCGAGATCGTTCGTCGGTTCGTCCAACAGCAACAGGTTGCCGCCGCTGCGCAACAGCTTCGCCAGATGGACGCGGTTGCGCTCGCCGCCCGACAGTTCGCCGACTTTGCGCTGCTGGTCAGGCCCCTTGAAGTTGAAGCGCGAAACGTAACCGCGCGACGCCACCTTGCGCTTGCCCAACATCAGGTAGTCCGTGCCGCCGGAGATTTCCTCGAACACGGTCTTATCGTTGACGAGCGAATCGCGGCCCTGATCGACGTAGGCTGGCAATACCGTATCGCCGACGCGCAACACGCCGGCATCCGGTTTCTCCTGGCCGACGATCATGCGGAATAACGTCGTTTTGCCCGCTCCATTGGGGCCGATCACACCGACGATGCCGCCGCGCGGCAGGTCGAAGCTCAGATCCTCCATCAGTAAGTTGTCGCCGTAGCCTTTGCGGAGGTTCTCGGCCCGAACTACCACATCGCCCAGGTGCGGCCCCGGCGGAATCTGCAACACTAACTCGTCTTCGCGCTCCTCGTAGTCCTGGCTGGCCAGCTTTTCGTAAGCGCTCAGACGCGCTTTGCTCTTGGCGACGCGGGCGCGCGGCGCCATCTTCGCCCACTCCAACTCGCGGGCCAACGCTTTACGCCTTGCCGACTCTTGTTTCTCCTCTTTGGCGAGACGCGCCCCTTTCTGCTCCAACCAGGAGGAGTAATTGCCCTTCCACGGAATGCCGACCCCGCGGTCCAGCTCAAGAATCCATTGCGCCACGTTGTCGAGGAAATAGCGATCATGGGTGACGGCGACGACCGTGCCCGAATACTCGCGCAGCGTGCGCTCCAGCCAATCGACCGACTCGGCGTCAAGGTGGTTTGTCGGTTCGTCCAGCAGCAGCAAGTCGGGCCGTTGCAACAGCGTTTTGCATAGGCCCACGCGGCGCCGCTCACCGCCGGAGAGGGTGCTCGGTTTGGCGTCGCCGGGCGGCAAGCGCATCGCGTCCATGGCGATTTCCAGTTGCCGGTCGAGGTCGTAGGCGTTGGCGGCGTCGATGGCGTCCTGGACCTTGCTCATTTTTTCCATCACGTCGTCGATCTCGTCGGCCGACGCCTCGGCCATGAGGTTGCCGAGTTCTTCCTGCCGGGTCAGCAAAGCGCGCGTGCCGGCCACGGCCTGCTCGATGTTGCCGCGCACGTCGGTGGACTCGTCAAGGCGCGGCTCCTGCGGCACAAAGCCAACGCTTGTGCCGGGCGTCAACCGGGCCGAGCCGTTGAAGTCCGTCTCGACCTGGGCCATGACGCGCAGGAGCGTACTCTTGCCGGCGCCGTTGCTGCCGATGACGCCGATCTTGGCGCCGGGGTAGAAAGCCAGCCAGATGTTCTTGAGAACCTCGCGTTTGCCGTAGGCTTTGGTGAGGTTCTCGATCGTGTAGATGTACTGTTCCGCCATGTCGTTTGTTTCAATCCTTGGACTTTAGGGGCGAACGGCCGGCGTAAGCCGGCTGGTACATCACCCAGTCGGCGATAGCGTGACGTACCAGCCGGCTTACGCCGGCCGTTCGCCATTTGTCACAGCCTTTTAGGGTAGCGGAGGGCGCGCGGAAGGTCAAACGAAGAGGGCCGGGGCAATGAGGAGCGTTCAAATGCTGGGATTGCGGAAGGAAGGCGGACGCGCATAAAGAAGCAGGCGAACACTCATTGCTCTTCATCCGCGTCCGTCAGGTCGTAGGGCATGGGCTTCCCCTTCTTAGCCTCGCTATACCGCACGTCCACGACGATGACATTCTTCGGCGGCGGCGTGATGTAATCAATCAGGTCATTCGAAATCGACTCGGCCCCCGCCGGCGCGACCGCCGGCGATGTGCCGGCCTCCTCAATGCGGAGCGGAACGGGATTCGCTAAATCCGGCATGTCCATTCCCCCAAGGGCGACGAAATATCAAAGTCATAGTAGCAGCCGGCTTACGCCGGCCGTTCGACATTTGTTACAGCCTTTTAGGGTAGCGGAGCGCGCGCGGAAGGTCAAACGAAGTGGCGGCCGAGACTAATGTCTCAGTTTGCCTTGGTAAGGCCGGGCAGCGGTTCGCGATCCCGTTTCTACCGTTCCGGTTTCGGCTGCGCGTACTTCGCGGGGCGGGCGTCCTTGTATTTGTCCAGAGCCTCTTGAAGCGTCTTCCGCGCGGCGGCCGCTTCAGCGTCCAGCGTATTGAAGTCCAGGGGCTTCCCTTCCAGCGGATCGCGGTCGTAGTCGAAGAACTGACCGCCGCGGTAGAGCTTGTACCGTGGCGTGGCGGCGAACTCCTTCGGCACGTCGATGAGCTTCCCTTGATTGGGGGCGTACCAGCAGTACATCCACTCGCGCGGCGAACCCTTCTCGCCGCGAAGTTGCGGGAGGAAACTGCGACCATCGATCTTCAACTCGGCCGGAATAGGTGCGCCGGCGGCCTCGCAGAGCGTCGGCAAGAAGTCGGTGCTGTCCACGAGATCGCCGGACGCCTTTCCGGCCGCGACGACCTTGGGCCAGTTGGCGATGAGCGGCACGCGCATCCCGGCGGAGGTGGTTTTACCCTTGTCGCCAGTGACGGTGCGGTCGCCCATCTTCGAGACGACGTGGCCGGCCGTCCCATTGTCGCCGAGGAAGAGGACGAGCGTGTTGTCGCGCAGGCCGAGTTGATCGAGCTTATCGACGAGTTTGCCGACGAGCTTGTCAATGTAGGCGATATTGTCGGCAAAGTGTTTCTTGTCGTCGTTCACCTTTTCGCCCATCGCCTTCGGATCCCAGTCCGCGCTGTCCGGCGTCGGCTGAAACGGCGGGTGCGGCAGCATCATGGTGTAGTAGAGGAGGAACGGCTGGTCCTTCTTCCGCGCGAGGAAGTCGAGCGCGTAATCGCTCACGAGGTCCGGCCCGTACTCGCCATTCTTGTAGTCGATGGCCTTGCCGTTGATCTCCAGGCCTGGATTGGCGTAGCGCGGCGGCCGGCGGGTCAGTTGCCAGAGGCAGTACTCGTCGAAGCCAAACTTCTTCGGCCCGTCGAAGCCGTTGCCGAGTTGCCATTTACCCGCCATGCACGTCGCGTAGCCGGCCTTCTTCAGTAGGTTGGCAAAGGTCGTCGCGTCCGGGTCGAGCAGGCCGAAGCGGCTGTAGTTGCGGACGTTGTAGAGGCCGGTCATGAGCTGGGCGCGCGTCGGCGTGCAGAGCGGCTGGACGTAGCAGTGCTCGAAGCGCATCCCCGTCACCGCGAGCTTGTCGAGGTTCGGCGTCTGGTACGACGTCCCGCCGTTACAGCCGAGACATTCGTAACCGAGGTCGTCCGCCAGGATCAGCACGATGTTCGGCTTCTTCGGCGAATCGGCGGCGCGGCTTGCGACCGGCGCGCCAAGGCATAAAGGCGCTCCGGAAAGAATGGCCACAGATGAACACAGATGAACACAGATAAGAAGGAAATAGGAGTAGGGATTGCCGGATAACATCGCGTTTTTCCTTTCTTGCTCTTCATCTGTGTTCATCTGTGTTCATCTGTGGCTATTCATTCCGGAGTGCGTCTCAATCACCTTGACCCTTGTCGCCCGGTCATTTTCGCTTCTTCTTCGGCGGCGCGATTACCGTCTCCATCGGGTCCGGGTCCGGCACCTTCAGTTCCGTCCGAAGGCGCTTCAACTCCGCTTCTAGCTCCTTTTGCACCTTCTCGTAATCCGCTTGGCCGTAGACACTCTTGAGTTCGTGCGGATCCTTGTCCAGGTCGAACAACTCCCAGTAATTCTCATCCGGCTCATAGAAGTAAACCAGCTTGTAGCGCGCGGTGATGACGCCGTACTGCCGAGGCACGTTATGCGGTCCCGGATGCTCATAGTAGTGATAGTAGAAGCTCTTGCGCCAGCTCTCCGGCGTCTGCCCCTTGAGAATCGGCAACATGCTGCGGCCCTGCATCTCGGCGGGAACTTTTACGCCGGCCGCTTCCAGGAAGGTTTCCGCGAAGTCCAGGTTGCTCACGACGTCCTTGTTGACGCCGCCGGCCTTGATCACTTCCGGCCAGCGCATCACCAGCGGCGTCCGCAGCGATTCCTCGAAGATCCAGCGCTTGTCGAACCAGCCGTGTTCGCCGAGGAAAAAGCCCTGATCCGACGAGTAGACGACCAGTGTGTTCTTGGTTAAACCCTCGTCGTCGAGTTGTTTTAAGATGCGCCCGACGCTTTCGTCGGTCGCCTTGATGCAGCCGAGATAATCGTGCATGTAGCGGTTGTACTTCCAGCGAACCAGGTCCTTGCCGTCCAGCTTGGCCTTGCGGAATGCCTCGTTGCGCGGCTCGTAGTAGGCGTCCCAAGCCTTGCGCTGCTCGGCCGTCAGTTGCGGCGGCGGCGTCAACTTCAAGTCTTTCGCGGTCATCGTCGTGGCGATCATCATGTCCTGCTCATGCTCGGCCTTGCCCCGGCCGGCGTAGTCGTCGAAGAGCGTGTCCGGCTCGGCATACTTACGGTCCTTGTCGTGATCGAGATGCCGTAACGCCGGCTCCCATTCTCGGTGCGGCGCCTTATGTTGCACCATCATCATAAAGGGCTTCGTTTTGTCGCGCTGCTTGAGCCAGTCGAGCGACAGGTCCGTGATGACATCCGTGACGTATCCCTCGTGCTTTACCGCCTTGCCGTTGTTGACCATCGGCGGATTGTAGTAGACGCCCTGGCCCGGCAGGATGGTCCACTGATCGAAGCCGGTCGGGTCGCTGACGAGGTGCCATTTGCCAAAGATCGCCGTCTGATAGCCAGCCGCCTGAAGCAGCTTCGGGAACGTGACCTGCGAGCCGTCGAACTTACTGTTGGTATTATTGTAGAAGCCGTTGGCGTGGCTATATTTGCCGGTGAGAACCGCGGCTCGGCTCGGCCCGCAGAGTGAGTTGGTCGTGAGGCAGCGATCGAAACGCATTCCGTCCCTGGCGAGGCGATCAATGTTCGGCGTGTCGATCAGCTTGCGACTGTCGTTGTAAGCGCTGATCGCCTGCCAGGCATGGTCGTCGGCGAAGATGAACACAATGTTGGGCCGGGCCGGCGCATCGGCGCCGCGGCTCGCGAGCGGCGCGCCGGCGAGCGCGGCCAGTCCGACTAGAACCCAGCGAAACAAAGATCGGCGTTGAGAGTCTTGTAAATACATGATGAACAGCATCTTTCTCGTTATAGGCGGCTCCAAAGGAAGCATATGAAGATCGGCAGCCATACGGCGTCGTGAATCAACAACACCAGCAGCGCGGCGTGGTCGGCCGGCGTCCGGCCGGAGCCGAGCAGCCAGAGCCAGACGCCGCACGACAGCATTCGGCCGAAGAGAGGCGCCAGCGTTAGACCACCGTAGACGCGGGGTTGACGTGCGGCGAGGAACAGGAAAGGGCCGTGCGCCAGAAACAGTACGCCAAGCAGACGACAGAGTAAGAGGCCGTCGTTGTTGGCGGGGATTAGCAGGAAATGAAAGAGGATGGAGGGATAGATTAAAGCGAGCGCGCCCATCACGGCGCTATCTAGGGCGGCGGCGAGAAGTAGGATTTTTGAGAGCGCTTGCATCGGTTTTTCCACAAGCCCTGAGCGCAAGCGAGGGGTTTCGACAAACCCCCTCGCAGGGCTTGTAACTCTACTCATTTCACCACAAACGGGTTATTGCCCATCTCATGCCCGATAGTCGTAACGGGGCCGTGACCAGGATAAACGACGGTATCTAGCGGCAGCGTATAGAGCTTGCCGCGGATGCCGTCATAGAGCAAACGCGCGTCGCCGCCGGGGTAGTCGGTGCGGCCGACGCCGTCACGGAACAGCACGTCGCCGCCGAACACCACGCACGGCGGCCCGCGAAACACGAACACCACATGTCCCGGCGAGTGGCCCGGTACGTCGTAGACCTCGAAACGCAACCCCGCCGCCTCCACAATGTCGCCTTCCGTCACCGTGCGGTCGGCCGGCGGACTGATGATCTCGAAGCCGAACGCCGCGCTCAGGTTCAACTCGGCGTTGCGCAACAACGGCACGTCGTTGGCGCCGATGACGAGCGGCGCGGCCGGGAAGCTCTGCTTCATCACTTCGTTGCCGGCGATATGGTCGGCGTGGCCGTGGGTATTGAGGATCGCCGAAGGAGTTAAACCCTCGTCGCGCAGGAAATCGAGAATCATGTCCGGCTCCAAGCCCGGATCGACGACCACGGCGTCGCCGCGGCCGGGCAGCCATACCACATAGGTATTCTCTTCAAAGGGCACAGAGGTTAGTGTGCGAATCTGGATAGGCGGCGTCATGGGGGGAGTCTCGGGGTCGGGCAAACCTTGGCGCGTCGAAGAGGTGCGCCGGCGCCACAAAGGTCTTTTTCACGGATACCAGGCTTTAATTCAACCACCACCTCACCGATTGCCGAGTAAATTATACCGGCGCCTGATTTGCTTTAATCCTTTCGCGCGCCTCTGCGACCGTCGCATTGAGTAATCATGCTAGGAGCGGGTTCATGACAAAGTTGTCCGCGCGCGTGACGTTTTTTCGGCCTTGGCTGCGTGGGGCCGTGGCTCTCCTTACGCTAACCACCGTCAGCGCGGCCTCCCCGCCCGCCTCGCCGCCCGTGACGGTCCAGCCGGTCTTGCTGACCAAGCCCGCCCCGACGACGCGGGTTGCCGCCAGCGCCATGGATGAACCGCTGCGCCTGATCACCGAAGCGCAGGCCCACTTTGAAAAAGTTACCGATTATACCTGTACACTCGTCAAGAAAGAGCGGATCAACGGCCAGCTGACGCCGGACCATGTGGTCGCCATGAGCGTCCATAATGAGCCGTTCAGTGTGAACCTGCGCTGGATCGAACCCAAGAACATGGTCGGCCAGGAAGCCTGTTACGTCACCGGACGCAACGACGGCAAGATGCGCGCGAAGTCGGCGGGATTCCTCGGCGCCATTGGCTTCATGTCCATCGACCCAACCGACCCTCGCGCCCTGAAGACGAGCAAACACGCCATCACCGAAGCCGGCATCGGCAACATGATCCAGTGCTTCGCCGATAACTGGGAGATCGAACGCCAGCTAAATCTCACCCAAGTTCACATCGGCGAGTATCAATATAATAAACGTCGTTGTATCGGCGTTGAGACAATTCACCCGACGAACCCGGACAACCAGTTCCACACCTACCGCACTATCCTTTACTTCGACAAGAATAACGGGCTGCCGATTCGGATGGAGTGCTACGATTGGCCGCATCGCCAGGGCGAAGCGGGCGAGTTGACGGAGGTGGTGAGTTTCGCCAACCTGCGGCTGAATGTGGGCGTTGACGAGGCGATGTTCAAGCATTGAGAAGCTAAAAGGGCGGGGAGACCCCGCCCCNNCGAAGACCGATGCTCTATCCAATTGAGCTACGGGCGCGGCAGTCGTTCCGCATCGAATAGGAATCGTAGCAACTCCCGCCTCTTTCCGCAACCTTCCCTCAAGACAGGTAGCGTCTCGCGGGGCTGTAGGGGCGGGGTCTCCCCGCCCTTCGACTCATCATACCTCGGGATGAATCCACGGCGCCCGATAGGGCCGTCGCAATAGCTTGTTACCCTCTTCATCCCCGACTATCTGTTGCTTCTCCGCATCCCACGTCAGCGACCTTCCCAGCTTCATCGACAGATTCGCCAGGATACAACTCGCCGTGGAAATGTGCCCTTCGCCAATGTCCGCCACCGGCTTGCCGCGCGACTCGATCGCCGCCAGAAAGTCCTTCATGTGCTGGCGGATGGCCGGGGCGACGTGCTTTTCCAAGTCCTTCTCCGTCTTGTCCTCCGGATACTTGTCCAACTCGTAGGTCACGTCGCGGTGGATGCTCGCGCCGCCGCCAAACGGCGTGAAGTCGTAACCCATCACGCTCGCTTTGAGAGTGCCCTTGTCGCCGTAGAGCGTCGCGCCCCACGGATATTTCGGGTCGGCCGACTCGCCCCACGTCCGATGCTGCCAGACGATATCCAGACCGCCGTGGTCAAATGTCGCCGTTTGCGTATCGGAAATGTTCGCTTTGCCGCCCTTGTCCACCAGAATGCCGCCGGTCGATTCGACGCGCTTCGGCCAGCCGAGGTCGAGCATCCAGCGCACCATGTCGTACATATGGATGCACATGTCGCCGACGATGCCGTTGCTGTACTCCATGAAGGCCCGCCAACCGCGCGGATGAACCATCTTGTTGTAAGGCCGCATCGGCGCCGGCCCCGTCCACATTTCGTAGTCGAGATTTTCCGGCGGCTTCTCGTCCGGCGGCTTCTCGGGCGACCGCATATGGTAATAGCAATAGATTTCGACGAGACCGATCTTGCCGAGCTTGCCTTCCTTAATAATGCGGTCGCGGGCTTCGACGAGGTGCGGCGTGCTGCGCCGCTGCGTGCCGACCTGCACAACGCGCTTGTGCTGGCGGGCGGCGGCGACCATCGCCTGACCTTCCACGACGTCCACGCTGATCGGTTTCTGCACCCAGACGTCGGCGCCGGCTTCGAGGGCGGCGATCATCGGCAGGGCGTGCCAGTGGTCCGGCGTGGCCACGAGGACGATATCGAGGTCTTTCTCTTTAAGGAGATCGCGATAGTCGCCATAGGTGCGCGGCTTCTTCTTAGACGCCTGCCGTTCGGCGACGAGGCTGGCCGCTTCGGCCAGCATATTCTTGTCCACGTCACACAGCGACACGACTTCGACGGGCGCGACCTGAAGGAGACGAAAGAGGTCGCACTTGCCGTACCAGCCGCAGCCGATAAGGGCGACGCGCGGCGTCTTGGCGGCGGCGAAAGCGGCATGGTAGCCGCCCATCGCGGACAGGGCAACGCCGGCGGCGCCGGTACGCAGGAAGTCGCGGCGGTTCATGGGGATACCTCTGACGCACATTCGGCGATTTCCCTTGGCCGAAATGTATTTGGGTGTCACAATGTAGAATATATGCGTTATCTCATCGACGGCTACAACCTGCTCCACGCCACAGGCGACCTCCTCGGTCGCACGGGGCGGCCGCACGGCCTGGAGAACGCCCGTCTCGCGCTCCTCGGCCGGCTGATCGCCCTACACGGCGACGATGTGGGCCATGTCACCGTCGTCTTCGACGCCCGCAACGCCCCGCCCGGCTCGGAATCACAGCACGACTACAGAGGCGTTCACGTCCTGTACGCCCTGCGCGAGGAAGCCGACGACCTTATCGAAAAGCTCATCCTCGAAGAATCGTCGCCGCGGCAGCTCACCATTGTTTCGGACGATCATCGGCTCAAAGACGCCGCTCGTCGCGGCAAGTGTGCGTCCCTCGGATGCCTGGACTATCTCGAACAGGCCGGCCGCCCGGCGCCGACGCGGGCCGTCGCCGACGGTTCCGCGAAGCCGCAAGCGGTCTCTCCCGAAGAGACGCAACGCTGGCTGGCGGAGTTCGCCGATATGGCCGACGATCCGAAACTGAAAGGCTGGGTGGAACTCGAAGGGCCGGCGGATGAGGAGGAATGAGGCCAGCGGCGGTTGCCGTGGTAAGATGACGACGGTAGAAAATGACTCATCCTCGCCAGGGGAGGTTCCGTATGGACGTAATGCAAATCGTGGTGGAAGGGGCGTTGCAACCGGACGGCACGTTGGTGCTGGACGAGAAACCGAAGCTGCCGCCAGGGCGCGTGCGCGTGACGATGCAAGCCGTGCCGCCGCCGACTGGACCGGAGGACGGCCTCCTTGCCGTCCTGCAAAGAATCTGGGACGCGCAAGACGCCCGCGGTTACGTACCTCGGACGCGGGAAGAAGTCGATGCCGAGGTCAACCTGCTGCGTGACGACGCGGAGGAGGAAATGCAGGCCGTCGAACGATTGTATGAGGAATGCGAGCGGGCGCGTGAACAACAAGGCCCACAATAGGAGTCTAACTGGTGATCGTATTTCTTGATACGAACATCGTCATCTATTCTGTGGAGAGAAATCTGGTTTGGGGTCCGAAGGTCGCGGTCCGTCTCGCCGCCCTCAAGGGCGCGGGCGATGAAGCGGCTATCAGCGACCTTATACGTATGGAATGCCGTGTTGGGCCGCTGAAATCCGGAAACATGGTTCGGCTGAACGAATTCGACGCATTCTTCGCCTCGCCTGAAGTACAAGTGTTCCCAGCAACCGCCGCCGTCTGCGATCGGGCTTCGGAGATCCGTGCGGCCCACGGCTTCAAACCGCTTGACGCCCTGCATTTGGCCGCGGCAATCGAGAACCACTGCGGACTCTTCCTCACCAACGACACTCGTCTGAGCCGATTTGCGGGCATTCCCATTGAAGTTCTGACCTGACTTCGCGCAGCCATCGCCCGTCAGACCCGTCACTTATGGTCCGCGATTTTCTTCGTAATCGTCAGGCCGCGCGCGATCCCTTCCACCTCTTTTCGCACCTCCACGTCCGCCGACAACAGCCGCGCCGCCAGCGTCGCCCCGCCGTTCGCCTGATGGACGACGTAATAATCCATCACCGCCTTCTGGTCCGCCGCTTCCGTCTCCAGCGCGAAATGTTCCAGCCCCGCCGCGCCCGTCACCGGCCGCGCCGCCTCGGCGCGCAGCACCTTCACTTTCTTGCTCTCCAACCAGTCGCGCGATTCTTTCAGGAATTGCTCCCCCGTTGGGGTCCGCGCCGGTGCGTCCAGGGTAATCAGGAGGCCGCTGCCGTCGGCGCCGTCCAGCGCCACTTGACTGCCGTGAACGCCCGCCACGTGCCAGCGACGCGGGAATAGAAAGCGCACCCCGAAGTCTGGGTTGTCGTAGAGCAACAGCGTATTCTCGGCGTTCGGTTCCAGGGTTACGCCTTTCAACGCCTCATCGCCGAGTTTCTGACTCGCTATGTCCGCTTTGCGACTGAGGACGTAACGGCCCTCGACGCGGCCCATCTCCTTGCCGTCCTGGTCCAGCAACGAGTGGACACCCTTCAAATAGAGATAACTCAGATGGTTCGACTCCATATCGAATAGGAGCCAGCCGTCCAACTGCTGGCGGTTGGGGCCGTCCTCGTTCGACCCGCGCACCGTCCCCGCGAACGTCACACGCGCCTGGCGCCGGCCGTCCTTCGGCGCCACTTCCTCAAGCCGGCACTCGATCTTGCCTTCGTCGATGCGCTCCATGTCCGTCAGCTCGCGCACGGCGTCCGTGGATACCGTCCAGCGGTCGCCGAGGCGGACAGCGTGATCGGGCAGCATTCCGGATAAGGCCGGTGTGAATACATCCGTCCGCGCCAGGTCGATCTCGCCCCAGGTCAGCGGGCCGTCCGGCGAGAACGGCGCCTTGGTCCCGTTCTGGCGCATCACCACCAGGCGATGCACCGCCGGCCGGAGGCTGCTGTCTTGGGGCCGGTCGCCGAGCGTCCGCGCAAAATCCATCCGGGAATAGAGTCGGATCGTCTTTCGCACCTGCCCTTCCTCGACGGTCAGCAGGCGTTCGTCGTAGTCGATGGCGCTGTCACCTTTGACCGACACCGGCTTGGGCGCCGGTTTGCCCTTCTCGGTCGGCGGCGTCAGGGAACCTGCCAAGTCTACGCGCGTGCTGACACGGTAGACCCGGTCGGCGCGGAACGACTCTTCCAGCTTGACCGGCTCCTCCGCCGAAGCCGGCAGGGTTGACCCTAATATCGCCGCGAGAACGATTACCGCGCGGCCGCAGCGGGTGAGAAGTGTCGTCATTCGCTTTGCTCCTAAGTCCGAACCCGGCGAGACAACTCCATTGGCATTTACCACAATTCCCAGGCGGCGTCGCCGCCAATTGCCGATGAACACTACTCCGCCCCCGCCGCGATGCGGCGCGCGATGTACTCGCGGACCAACGGAATGCGCGCCTTCACCAGCAACGCCGCGGCGCGATCCGGGTCCGTCGGAACCAGCCCCTCGATCCCATACCAGATCATCAAAGGGAGATTTGCGTCCTTGGCGTCCTCCTCGCGAGCCGCCAGCCCTTCCGCGATCGGCCAGCGCGCGGCCGCAGGCAGCCGCTGCAGCGCCGACGCCAGCGCCAACCGTACTAATGCCGACTTGTCCGTATGGGCCATCGCCGCCAGCTTCGCCGTCACGGCCGCCGACGCCTTTTCATCCTCCAGCAACAGTCGCACCGCCCAGCCGCGCACCGTCTCGTCGGCGTCGTCCAACAATTTGGTCAGCGCTTGTTCGTCCAGGCCGCCGATTCCATGCAGCGCCCACAACGCCCGCAGGCGCCGCGGCGTCTCCGTCTGCTTGTTCAACATCTTGACCAGCAGGGGTTGTACCAATTTCCTATCCAATTTGTCGTCGTTCGCTCGTTCCTGGAGGAGCCGGCGCGCGTGGCGCACCCACCAGTCGTTTTTATGCAGCTGCAATTTAACCAATTCTTCATCGCTTAACTTCGCCACGTCTACATCTAAGGCCGTCGGCTCGCCGTAGGTCACTTTGTAGATGCGGCCAGTGGTTGGCGTGATCTTCTCGTAATTGTGGCACTCGCCGGTGTCGCACCAGTCGCTGACATAAACGCCGCCGTCGGGGCCGTACAACAAGGCCAGGCCGCGGAACCACGGGTCGTTGGCGAACAGAAAGTCCTTGCCGTGATGGGCGACGTAGCCGGAACCGACGCGCTCCAGCACGTCCTGGTTGACGCGGCTGCCGTGAAGGTTGCACATGAAAACATGATCGCGGTAAGCGTCCGGCCAGTTGTCGCCGAGATAAATCATGGCGCCGGCGTGAGCGTGGCCGCCGCCGGCCTCGCCGTGCGCGCCCTCGCCGCCGCGCGAACTCGTCCAGGCGCCGCCAGCCCAGTGGATGTGATCGGCGCAGCTTTCCATCAGGCCGAAACTGTTGGCGTCCAGGTCTTGCCCATACATTCTCTCATAATGGGCGCCCGGAACGACGTGAAAGAGATGTTTGATAACGCAATTGGTGATGAACGCCTCGCCACGGTCGTCGAAGTCGAGGCCCCAGGGGTTGGTGGTCCCGGAGGCGACCACCTCGAAGCGCTTCTTGATCGGGTGATAGCGCCAGACGCCGCAGTTGAAGGCGACCCGCTCGGCGTCCGGCGTCCCCGGCTTGCCGACGCGCGAATTGGACAGGATGCCGTTGCAGCCGTAGAGCCAACCGTCCGGCCCCCAGACGAGCTGGTTGAAGACGTTGTGTTTGGCCTTGAGATCCCAGCCGTCCAGCACGACGACGGGCGGGCCGGCCGGCTCGTCGCCGTTCGGCTTGAGCGGGATGAACAGCAGATTCGGCGTCGAACAGAGCCAGACGCCGCCGAAGCCGACGGCGACGCCGGACAGGTTCGTGGCATGGTCGGAGAAGACCTTGCAAGATGCGAAATGACCCGTACTTTTACTGCTTTCAAAGATGAGGATACGGTCGTGGCCGTCCTTGCCGTCGGTTATCCAGTGAGGGTAGGAGTGCGACTCGGCCACCCAGAGCCGACCGCGGTCGTCGGTGGTCATGGCGATGGGCTTGACCACGTCGGGTTCGCTGGCGAAGAGCGTGGCGTGAAAGCCGGCGGGCAACGTCATTTTGGCGGCGGCTTGATTGCTGGGCGTCGGCGCATCCGCCGCCGCGAAGAGGAGTAGGGCAAGTGCGAAGGCGGACATGAGGAGGTTTCCCTTATGATACATTACTGCCGACGGCGCCCGTTTAGCCGCGACCCGAAGGGGAGCGCGTTGGTCTCGCGCTCCCCTTCGGGTCGCGGCTAAACGACGGCTTCCACCACAACGCCCGCCGTGTCTGTCAAGCGTTCATCCCGGCCGCCATGAAGATACGTCAATTTCTCATGGTCGAGGCCGAGGAAGTGTAGGATGGTGGCGTGAAAGTCGTGGACGCTGACGCGATTGGCCACGGCGTTGAGGCCGAACTCGTCGGTGGCGCCGACCGCTTGGCCGCCCTTGACTCCGCCGCCAGCAAGCCACATTGTATATCCGTAAGGGTTGTGATCGCGCCCTTTCCCCCCTTGCGACGTCGGCATCCGCCCAAATTCACTCGCCCATACGACTAATGTTGAGTCGAGCAAGCCGCGTTGTTTCAAATCTTTCAGCAGCGCCGCGATGGGCCGATCCACGCGAGCGCACATGTGCTCGTGATTGTCATTCACGTCGTCGTGCGCATCCCATTGGGTGACGAGCGGGCCGCCGCCGGAATATAGCTGCACGAAACGGACGCCGCGTTCCACTAGCCGGCGCGCCAGCAAACAGCGCGTGCCGAAATCGGCGCTGCGTTTGTCGTCGAGGCCGTAGGCGGTGCGCATCGCCGCCGTTTCGCGGGAGAGATCGACGGCCTCCGGGGCGTGCGATTGCATACGGAAAGCCAACTCGTAGCTGGCAATGCGGGCCGACAACTCGCCGTCATCCGGGTCGAGGCCGGTTTCGTTCATGGAGCGCAGCAGGTCGAGGGTGCGCCGCTGCCGCTCGGGGCTGACGTCGGCAGGCGGCTTGAGGTTGAGAATGGGATTGGCGCCCTTGCGCAACATCGTCCCCTGATAGACGGCGGGAAGGAAACCGGCGCCCCAGCACGGCGCCCCGCCTTCCGGCGCCCCCTCCGGCTGCAACAGCACGCAGTAAGCCGGCAGATCGTCGCTGACGCTGCCCAGGCCATACGTCACCCAGGAGCCGAGACTAGGCCAGCCCATTTGCGTCCGGCCGGTGTGCAAATCGTACATGGCGGGAGCGTGAATCGTGCTTGTACACCAACAGGAGCGCAAAAAGGCAATATCGTCCACGCAGCCGGCCAGGTTCGGCATCAGGTCGGAGACTTCGAGGCCGGACTGGCCGTATTTCTTGAAGGTGCGCGTACTGGCGAGGAGCGGCGTGTCGCCTTTGGTGAACTGGCTGACGGGTTTGCCGAAGCTCTCTGGCAACGGCTTGCCATGTTGCTTTAACAGCTCCGGTTTGGGGTCGAAAAGGTCGATGTGGCTGGGTCCGCCGACCATGAACATAAAAATGACGGACTTCGCCTTGGCGTCGAACTGCGGCGGCTTGGCGCGGAGCGGATTGGCGGGCGCAATCTTATCGGCAGCGAAGCCGTCGCGCGCCAGCAGCCACGCTAGGGCCAAGGCGCCGCAACCGCCGCCCGCTTGCAGCAGAAAGTGGCGGCGGGTGGCGGGTCGGGGATTAGTAAAATCGGGAAGAGAGTTCATGCTTTCAGACTACCGCTCCGCGACCGAAGACGCAACAACGCGGTAGAGGAATTCCGCTTTCTGCACGCTTCACAGTAAACTCAACCAACTGAAGATCAGACACTGAGTATTCTATCCGAGCGGCTCTACAAACAAAACACATGGCGAATGCCTACGACGGAGGGGCGAATCAATGAACGACATTCACGACCTCGAACGCCGACTCCGTATTGCAGGTGAGCGATTGAAGCGAGCGGCCGCGGCCATGGCTCCGAAGCACAAGGGCGGCGAGTGGGAAGAATATAGAGCAGCCCACCAGGAAGTTCTTTTGCTGGAAAGACAATTGGCGGCAGCAAATCGAGAGGAATATGCAGAGTCGTGTGGCTTTCCATTAACTTGGGACGCGGGCGCGCCCATGCCGCACTTGATGGTGAACGACAATCGGGCGCTGCTTGCGTTTTTGTTGAACGAACCCGATCCGGCGTGGGACGGGAGCTACGTGACGGTCAAGAGTGCGTCAGATGAAGGACCAGACCTGCTGGCACTTGTTGAATTCGAGCATTGTGGTTCCGCAAAGCTCGGATCGCCTAATGACGAAGTATTTGAGGGCCACCCGCTCAACGGCAAAGGACTCGAAGCATACGGAGCGCAACGAGTCGTCAATTCACGGTGGCTGAAGGAGATTGAGGCAATCAACAGCGTTCACAGAATGTATCGCCCGGAACGCTGGAACGACCTACACCACTTCATTTTCTGGTTTCACGACTCGACCTTCGAGTGCATCGCCCGGTCGTACAAAGTAGAAACATATCGGACAAGAATGAAGGAATTGCTGGGACTGATGGTGGAACGGCTGATTTCGTGATCGAGAGGGGAGAATGGAAATGGGCCCAGCAGGATTCGAACCTGCAACCAAGGGATTATGAGTCCCCTGCTCTGCCGTTGAGCTATAGGCCCGATGTATTGTGCTGCTTAAGGAATACGTCCATTCGCTTCTGTTTTCCAAATCTTGCATGTAGCCTGATTGCAGCCATTCGCCTTGATGGCCGAATACCCTAATCGCTTGCTCATCACTTTAACGGGTTCTTTGGGCAGGAGCAACAGAGTCGCGCAAGTGCGGAGCCGTTAGAGGCGCCCCCTTTCGATTTTTTGGGAGTGTGCAACACCGGATTGAGTAGGGTTTTTGTGGACAAGGTTTGCGCGGGCGTCTATAAATTATCTTGATCCTTTTTCTCATCCTGCCTCAGAGGGTTTGGCCATGCTGTTCTCCTCAAAAGCGCATCGATGGCGTGGATTCACGCTAATCGAGCTGCTGGTGGTCATCGCCATCATCGCAATCTTGATTGGCTTGCTGCTGCCGGCCGTGCAAAAAGTCCGCGAAGCCGCCGCCCGCATCAGCTGTAGCAACAACCTTAAGCAGATCGCGCTTGCCTGCCACTCCTACCAGGATGCGGCCGATCATCTGCCGCCTCAGTACAACGAGTCGCCCGGCCCACGCGGGACGATCTACTTTATATCTGTTGCCCTACATCGAGCAGGGGCCGATTTGGAACAACTCGACCGTTGGGCCTTATTTGCCGGGGATCGACGACTTCCTATGCCATGAACCCCAGGGCGGTAGTTCCTTTTGGGCTCCGGCCGCCCGGCCCATCAAGGCTTACCTCTGCCCGTCCGACGGCACAGGACAGGACAACGGCTTGTGGCCGATCTTTGGCGACCCAAACGAAAGGGGCAACTGGTCCTACAGCAACTACGGGGCTAACTTCCAGGTATTCGGCAACCCGGCCGCCGGCGACGTGGCCAACCAAGCCAACTACCCGAATATGCACACATCGCTTAAGCTGAACACGATCCAGGATGGGACTTCCAACACCATCTTCTTCGCGGAGAAATTCCGAAGGTGTAGCCCGGGAGGGGCCGCCTATGCGTCGCTTTGGGGCCACGGGGGTTGGAACGTCCCCTACATGTCCGAGTTCGCCTACGGCAAGCCGGACGGATCGGCCGGGTATTCGGCCAACTCCGGGATCACCGGAGTTGTCGGGCCGAACTCGAAGTTCCAGGTCATCCCTCAGAACTCGTTAGCCTGCAATCCGATGATGACGCAGCAAATCCACACGTCGATTTTGTTGGCCGGCATGGGGGACGGCAGCGTCCGCGGGGTGAATAGCGGAGTGAGCGGCCCGACCTGGTGGGCGGCCGTCACGCCGAACGTCGGCGACGTCCTCGGATCGGACTGGTAACAAGTTTTGTTTCGTTAGCCGAAAGGAAGGAATGCCATCATGCGTCGATCAGTCTGGGCGTGGACGGCCGTAATCGTCCTGGCGGCCATCGGGTGCGGCTCGGGGAGCACCCCCGATACGGGACCGCCGATTCAGAAGAATCCCGCTGGTCCTGGCCCCATGAAGCCCCCGAGCGAAGGCGGATCCTCTTTGCCGCCGAGCCAGAAGTGACCTAACAGGTATGGTCGCTATAGCGCACCTAACCTTTGTTTGCTGACAACCTATAGCCGCGACCATTACGAGCCGCGACCGTGAGGGAG
>DHJA01000081.1:32780-35512 GCA_002404095.1 Planctomycetaceae bacterium UBA4732
CCCCCCCCCGGGCGCGGCTCGTTCCGTTCGCTTTTCGTACAATGTCTTCCTGCTTTTGCCTTTCTCATCATGGCGTCCCGCCTAAGCGGCGACCGATATTGGAGATCGTTCATGTATCGAATGAGTGGGTTGGCGTTGATAGGGCTTGTTCTGACGGCCGCCTCGGCAGTTTGCGCGGCGCCCAAGACACCGAAACAAGAGGCGGCCTCCCCGGCCGAGGCGTTGACGACGCTGCCGGGGTTCAAGGTCGAGTTGTTGCACTCGTCCGACGCCGTGGCGGAAGGCTCTTGGATTAACATGGCCAAGGACGGCAAGGGCCGTCTTATCATCTCCGGCCAGAACAAAAAGTCTGGCCAGAACAAACAGCCGATCCTGCGCGTCACCTTGAAGGACGGCCAGGTCGAAAAAATTGAGAAACTCGATCTGCCGATCAGCGAGGCGATGGGTCTGTTGTACGCCTTTGATAGCCTCTATGTGGACGGCGACGGCCCGCAGGGTTATGGGCTGTACCGCTGTAAGGACACGAAGGGGACCGATCAGTACGACGACGTCCGCCTACTCAAGAAGTTCACCGGCGGCGGCGAACACGGCGCCCACGCCATCGCCCTCGGGCCGGATAAGAAGCTATACATCCTCCTCGGCAACTTCTGCGATGTTCCGGAGGGTATGTCTCCGGATTCTCCGCACCGCAATTATAAGGAAGACTTACTCCTGCCTCGCCAGCCTGACGGTAACGGCTTCGCCGCCAACCGCTACGCCCCCGGCGGCTTCGTTTTGCGCACCGACGCCGACGGCAAAGACTGGGAGCTTTTGCTCGCCGGCTTCCGCAACGCTTATGACTTCGCCTTCAATGCCGACGGCGAACTGTTCACCTTCGACGCCGACATGGAGTGGGATTGGGGCATGCCGTGGTATCGGCCGATCCGCGTCAACCACTGCACCAGCGGCGCCGAATTCGGCTGGCGCAACGGCGCCGGCAAGTGGCCGGCCTATTACGCCGACAGTCTTGGGGCCGTCGTGAACGTCGGCGTTGGCTCGCCAACCGGCGTTACTTTCGGCGGGGGCGCGAAATTCCCGGCGAAGTATCAAAAGGCATTTTTCATCTTAGATTGGTCCTATGGCCGTCTCATCGCGGCCCATCTGACGCCGGAAGGATCGACGTATACCGCGACGTATGAAAATTTCGTCGCGCCGAAGTCACTCAAGGGCGATGGGCCGAAGACGCCGCTGCCGCTCACCGACGTGGTGATTGGCGACGACGGCGCCCTGTACTTCACCACTGGCGGACGCAACACGCAGTCGGGCCTCTATCGGGTTTCGTACACCGGGACAGAAGCGACGGCCCCGGCCGACCTGCACGATAAGGCGGGCATGGCGGAGCGGGAGTCGCGCCACAAGCTGGAGGCTTTCCACGGCAAGAAGAACCCTGATGCGCTGAACGCGGCGTGGGCAGACCTGAACAGTAACGACCGCGCCATGCGCTATGCGGCTCGGATCGCGGTGGAGACTCAGCCCGTAACTGAATGGAAGGCGCGAGCGGTGGGCCAGAACCCGCCGACGGCCGCGTTGACTGCACTGCTGGCCCTGGCTCGCTGCGGCGCCCCTGCCGATCAACCGGCACTGCTGGCGGCCGTGGAGAAGTTCCCGCTGGCCGGGCTGACCGAGGAACAGCAACTGGCAAAGCTGCGTCTGTTGGAAGTGAGCTTCGCCCGACAAGGAGGACCACAGGCGGAGGCCGTGAAGAAAGTCATTGCGGATCTGGACGCCCAGTTTCCGAACAAAAGCGAGAATGTGACTCGTGAGATTGCACAAATCCTCATTTATCTCCGCGCGCCCGGCGTCATTGACAAGTGCCTGAAACTAATGAAGGAGGCGAAGACTCAAGAGGATCAGATTGAGTATCAGTACAACCTGCGGACGCTGCCGATTGGCCAGTGGACGATGGGTCAGCGCAAGGAGTATTTCAGCTACTTCACCAAAGAACACAAAAGGCCGCCACACTCGCCGGAGTTGGTGCAGTGGTTCGCGGACGCCGGCCGGCCCTACGGCGACGGGTCGAGCTTTCCTAACTTCATGAAAAATATCTTCAAGGAGGCGACGGCCAACCTGTCGGACGCCGAGCGGGCGGAGTTGGCGCCGCTGTTGAAGTCAATCGATCAGGCGAGCATTGTCACCTATGCAACCAAGACGCGGCCGGTCGTCAAGGAGTGGAAGACGGCCGAAGTTCTGCCGACGCTTGACCATGTCACCAGCGGCCGGAACTTCGAGAAAGGCCGTCAAGCGTACCTCGATTGCCAGTGCATCAAGTGTCACCGCTTCGGCAACGAAGGCGGCGCCGTTGGGCCGGACCTGACGGCCGTATCCAGCCGGTTCGCCCGCAAAGATATTTTAGAGTCGATCCTGGAGCCGTCGAAAGTAGTATCGGAGCAGTATCGGAACGTGATTGTGACCACGAACAGCGGCAAGACGGTGGTGGGCCGGCTGCTGGAGGAGAAAGCTGGGGCGCTGATAATCCAGCCCAATCCGTTGGAGCCAGCGCGAGTGGAGATCAGGAGGGCGGACGTGGATACGCTGGGGCTTTCCAAGGTGTCGCCGATGCCGGAACACCTGGCGGACGGACTGACCGCCGACGAGATTCTTGACCTGATCGCGTATATGGAATCGCAGGGCCGGAAGGAGTATCAGGCGTTTAAGCCGTGATCCAGTTTTTACGAGCCGCGACCGTGAGGGAG
>DHJA01000081.1:35590-44502 GCA_002404095.1 Planctomycetaceae bacterium UBA4732
GCCGCGACCGTGAGGGAGCGGGGAAGCCGCCCCGCTCCCTCACGGTCACGGCTCGTCGTATCACGCGAGCAGCGCCGCCATATCTTCCGGCTTGCCGTCTTCCAGCAGCGTCAGCATATCGGCCGCCTTGAACAGATTGTAAACCTCACTTGTGAACCTAAACGCCTCCTTAATGTCCTTTTCAGGCAGCTTCTTGCCTTGCGGCGTCACGGCGCCCACGATGAACAGTCGTCGCGGCGCCCCGAGCGCGGCCAGGTGCGGAACATCGCCGACAGCAAATAGGTTCGGCGCCAGCAGCCCCATTCGCGTCCCCGGCGCATACGCCTCTTCGGTCACAAGCGTGGCCGGGGCGTCGAACGCGGCGACGGTATGGACGCGATCATCCGTCGCGGCCGCACATAGGGCGATCACGCCCGCCTGTCCGATGCCGATCACGACGAGCTGTTCCGGGTTCAGTTCCGGTTGCAGCGCCATCCAGTCCAGCAAACAATGAACGTCGAAGGCCCACTGCCCAAGTAACGGCCGGCCCACCCAAACGGCATGTTCGGCGGCGTTATGATCGGGCGCTCCGTGAACCATATCCGCTTCCGGTTTCGCCTCACCGGTTGCCCGCAGGTCCGGAGCGACGACGGTGCAACCCTTCTCGACCAGCGCGCCGGCCAGCGGATGTTTCAGCGCTTCGGCCTTGCCGTCTAAATGCAGCAAGACGCAAGTAGGCGCCGGTGCCTTAACGCCCGTTTTGGAGAGGACAAGGAGGGACAGCGGCAGTCCCTTTTCCGGCTCGAACTTCACCGGCCTCCTTAGCCCCCCTTCATGGCCCACTGCCGCAAAGGTCTTGGCGTCCGGCCGCGGCGTCTTCGGAAAGCCGCCGAATACTTCGGTGCGGAGGCGCGCGCGCAGCATTACTGCCGTCGCTTCCCACGCCTCTTTGTGATCACGTATCTGGCCGTCGAACGCCGCCAGCAGGCGCTTGGCCTCGCGCGCGGCGAACGTCGTCGGAAATATAAACGTCGCCGGCCGTTTGCCCTCCGCGTAGCACGCGAGATCTTCGACCGTCTAGACCTCGTGTTTCGGTTCGGGGATCGACTTGCCGTCGCCCTCGCCCTTGAGCCAGTGCGTCATCCAGCCGTACATCGCTTCGCGCATCGCCTGGTTGTAGGCGTGCGGCGACTCGAATACCGGGTGCGTCAACTTGTTTTCCGAGTCGTATAGATTAAATATCGCCTTAGCTCGATTTAAGCTTTTGTCCGCCTCGGCGACGCTGAACTGAAACGAATCTTTCGTGGCGCTCACCACCATCAGAGCGCGCGGCGCGACCAATCCCAATACGTCGCCTTCCTCGGTGAAACGCAGCGCCCCCGGCAGTACCTCACAGACGCAACACGCCGCTTGCAAATACGCCTGGTAATTGCCCACCGAACAGACAGGCACGACCGCCTTAAAGCGTTCATCCAGCGCGCCGGCGTACATCGTCTGATTGCCGCCGCCCGAGGCGCCGGTGACGCCGAGACGGTCGCCGTCCACCTCTGGCCGCGTCAACAGATAGTCCACCGCCCGGCGATTGTCGTAGACCTGCATCCCGAGCAGGGTTTGACCAGCCGGCCACAGCGACGCCCCGAGTAAGGCGCCGTGGTAAGCGCCCTGGCCCGGCGCCGGGTGGCGTTCGCCGGCCCCGAAGGCGTCCACCGCCAGCACGAAGAAGCCGAGTTTGACCAAGCCGAGGCAACGCGCCTGCACGACCGGATCGCGCCGCGCCCACGGCCAATGGCCGTGAACCGCCAGGACGGCGGGGACTTTGCCCTTTACGCCTTCGGGAACATAGGCGCTGGCCGTCACCCATACGTCCGGCCGCGACTGGAAAATCAGCTTTTCGATGCGATAGCCGTCGCGCATCAAAACGCCGGCGTTTTTCGGTTGCAGCGCACATTCTTTATCCGGAAATGGTCCCATCGCGGCGAACATGGCCGCGCGCAGCGTCGTCCGGCGTTCGTCCCAGGCTTTGCGGTCGGCCGGCGGTTTGTCGTTGGAGCGCAGATTGACGCCTAAAGATTGTATAAAGGTATTGTAAGGTTGTGATACGGGCGCCCCGTCAGTGGCATGTGGCATCGAAAACTCCCGTCGTGGGGCAAGTCATAGGGCGTTTCTATTTCTTTCGTTGGCGCACTCGCGCCTCCAACGCCTCCTTGACGGGCGCCGGCAAGAATTTATCCAAGCCGCCGCCGAACGTGGCGATCTGGCGCAGCAGCGTACTGCTCACGTGCGAATACACCTCTCTAGCCATCAGGAACATCGTCTCAATCTCGGGATCCAGGGTCTGATTCATCAGCGACATGGTGAACTCGTTTTCCATGTCGCTCGTGGTACGCAGGCCGCGTAACATCACGCGAGCGCCCGTGCGGCGCACGAACGCCACCGCCAAATCGGTGAACGATTCGACGGTCACGTTGGCGAACGGCGCGATCACTTGGCGCACCAATTCGACGCGCTCGGCCAACTCGAAATAGGTGGCTTTGTCCGGGTTGACGCCGACGCCGACAACGAGACGGTCGAAAATGCGACTGCCGCGCTCGATCACGTCCAGATGGCCGCGGTGAATGGGGTCGAACGTGCCCGGATAGACCGCGATGGAATGACTCAGCGCTTGCGTCATGGACCGGCTCCGTGCGGGCGCCCCACCGCCGCCGTCCGGCGTCTCCTGGCCCCGTAAACGGATTGTAAGGGCGGCGCCGCGGCTTGGCGATGG
Organism: Planctomycetaceae bacterium UBA4732; assembly: GCA_002404095.1. Lineage (GTDB taxonomy): Bacteria > Planctomycetota > Planctomycetia > Gemmatales > Gemmataceae > UBA4732. Next base: position 38,334 of record DHJA01000081.1, read on the forward strand.
TATTCCGGCGCGTATTCTTCTTGTGGGTGTGCATCTGATACTTGGGTGAAAAATTCTTCTCGTCTCCGCAGTCCACAGAGTAAATCGGGTGCCATGCTTTCGCGGCCCCAGTCGAGGCGAGAAATCCCAGGAACCGCCGCCGCGAAAGCATGTCTGCCGCGCGAGGTAGACATGCTTTCGCGGCGGCCTTGCTGCTGTCTATGTTCAGAACAGGGCCGCGAAAGCATGGCACCCAACGTAAAAGTCACCCAAGTAAAAGACGCACACCCTCTTCTTGCTTGTAGCAGTTGGCGCTTCCTTCGCCGGGGCCGTCATGGAGCGGAGAGTGAATCGCGGTGGGAAGGATTGGTTTAGGAACCGTCCGGGGCGGGAAAACCCCGCCCCTACCGCCCTGCCGCCATAATCGGGTGGGACGCCCGGAAGTATATCGCCAGAGCCATATTCCCCTTGTTCTCATTCCCTCATTTGATGTAGATTTGGCGCCGCTGGCGTCGCCAGCCTCTCACCGCCGGGTTCTCGCCGGCCCGTTCGCTCTTTTAAGGATGAGCAATGTCTGAAGCATGCGCTACGATTCCTGAACGTCCGTCGCGGCCTTTTCCGTTCCCTCCCCCATTTCCCATTCCGGAGACGCGGCCATGAAAAACGTCGTCCGCATCCTCCTCTTTCTTTCTCCTCTCTCCGGCGTTGTCGCCCTGCTCGTTTTCAGCGCCTCTCCTATCGCCGTCGCCGCTCCCAAACTTGACGCCTATTGGCAAGTCGATGACGTTCGCGCCGGCATGAAGGGCGTCGGTCGTACCGTGATGCGCGGTACGAAAGTCGAATCCTTCGACGCCGAGGTGTTGGGCGTCCTCAAAAACACTAGCCCCGGCCGCGACATGGTGTTGTGCCGGCTGTCCGGCCTCGGCTTGGAAAAGACCGGCGTCATCGCGGGTATGAGCGGCAGTCCCATTACCATCGACGGCAAGCTCCTCGGCGCCGTCGCCTACGCCTGGCCCTACGGCAAGGAACCGATCGCCGGCGTCACGCCGTTCAGCCAGATGCACGGCTTCGTCGAAGCCTACGAACGCCGCGACCTGGCCGGTCACGATAAGCCGGTTCGCGTCGGCCTACGCCAACCGCTGCACGTTGACGGCAAATCGTTCGAGTCGGCGACGGTGTCCGAAGCGTATGACGATCCGGCGCCGCGCGAGGCGGACGGCCTATGGCTGACGCCGCTGCGGACGCCGTTGGCCGCGTCGGGATTCACGCCGCACAGCCTCGATCTGCTGCGCGAGCGCTGCGGAGGGGCCGGCCTCGTTCCGGTGCAGGGCGGCGCGGCCACAGCCAAAATCGCCGACGAAGAGAAGGACGCACCGCTGGAACCGGGCGGCCCGTTGGCGCTGGCGATGATAACCGGCGACTTCGACTTGTCCGGCATCGGCACGGTGACGCACATCGAGGGCGACCGCGTATACGGCTGGGGCCATCCCTTCATGGGCCTCGGCGCCTGCGAGTTCCCGCTAATGACCGGATATATCCACACCATTTATCCGCGCCAGACCGTCAGCTTCAAGATGGGGTCGCCGCTGCGCACTGTCGGCGTCGTCAACGCCGACGTGAGTACGTGCATCGCCGGCTGGCTGCATCGCAAACCCGACATGCTGCCCGTGCGTATGACCGTGACGCTGGGCGATAAGGGCGCCGTGCGGACGTTCAACGTGGAGACCGTTCGGCAACGGTCGCTGACGCCGGCCCTCGTGTTCACGGCGCTGACCAACTCGGTGGACATGGAAGGCGAGTTACCGGAGGAACTAACGGCGCAATTCGACGCTCGAATCGAGTTGGAAGGCCGGGATCCGGTGATAATCAAGGATATGTACTCCGGTTTCAGCGGCGGACGGGCGCCGGCCGCCTTGTACGGTCAGGTGGCCGGTGTGGTGAGCCTGCTGCTCAACAATCCTTACGAGCCGTTGCGCGTAACGCGGATCGACTGCGACACGCGCGTATCGGCGGAGCGGCGCACGGCCGAGGTGGAGACGATGGAGCTGGACTCCGACGCTTACGAACCCGGCGGCGTGGTGCGGGCGTCGGTGTTCGTGCGGCCCTGGAAGGGAACGCCGCAACGGCTGACGGCCAAGCTGAAATTGCCGGACGATCTGCCGGAAGGCGAGTACACCGTTACGGCCTCCGACGAGGTGAGCGCCGCCCAATTGGCGCTGCGCGACGATCCGAACCTGAGCAGTCCGCAGAACGTGGAGCAAGTGTTGCGGGCCGTGCATGTGCAAACCGAGGCGAAGCGCACGCGGCTGACGCTGCGCGTGCCGGTCGGTTCGGCGGGCGTGGCGGTCGGCGGCAAATCGCTGGCCGACCTACCGGCCGGCATGGTGCAGATCCTTGGGTCGGCCCGACGCACCGGGGCGCTGCCGATCTGCGCGGCTCTTTCCTCCAGTCAAGCTACTGACTGGGTGGTGCAAGGTTCCGAGTCGGCGCGGTTCACGGTGGTTCGACACAAGCAGACGATTGCCGACACGGATCGGTAGAGACGCGCTCCCCTTCGGGTCGCGGCTAAACGATAAATCCATACTTCATGGAGGTACTATGGTCCGAATATCCTTGCCCTCCGTTCTCGCGTTTGCCGCGATCTATACCGCGCTTGCCGCGCCCTTCTGCCAGGGCGCCAAGGTCAAGGTGTGGGATCAGCATGCGCCCTCCCACTATGAAAAGGCCCAGTTTCAACAGGCCGTCGTCAGCAGCGAAGGCGTGATCCGCCTCGGCCGGCGGCTCAAGCCGTTCGCCGACCTCGACGCCGCCCATGTCTGGGATCTCGTGGAGGTCAAGGACGGCGCCCTGTTCGCGGCCGCGGGGGATGAGGGCAAGGTCTACAAGATTTCCGCCGACGGCAAAACCTCCGTCGTTTACGCCGACGATCAGAGCCGGCCATTCTGTCTCGCGCCGGCCGGCGATGACGCCGTTTACGTCGGAGCGGGGCCGCACGGCCAAATCTTGCGCGTCGATGTAAACGGCAAGGTGAAAGTGGTGTGCGACACGGGGGAGCCGTATGTCTGGTCGTTGGCCGTGGACGCCAAGACGGGCACGCTCTACGCCGGCACCGGGCCGCATGGACGCATCTACAAAATCAGCCCGGAGGGCAAGGGCGAGGTTCTGTACGCGGCGAAACAGGACCATGTCCTCTGCGTGACGGCCGGCCCTAACGGCGCGGTGTACGCAGGAGTGGACAAAAACGGTCTCGTTTATCGCATTGACGCCAAGGGAAAGGCGTTCGTGCTATATCAGGCGGCCCAAGCGGAGATACGCACCCTCAAAGTGACGGCCGACGCGGTATACGCCGGCACGAGCGCGCCGACGAAACGGCACGGCGGCGCCGTGGCCGGCGCGTCGGGCAGCGGCGTCGTGACGGCCGATCTGACGACCAGCAAGCCGGAAGCCGCCGTCGTCCTCGGCGTTAAGGTGAGCAAGGAAAAGGACGAGAAGCCGTCGAAGGGCGCCGCGTCGGACGCTGACTCGAAGGAAAGCAAAGGCAGCCCCGCTTCCGCTCCTTCAACCCCATCGGGAGGCGAAAACTCCGTCTATCGGATCGGCCTCGACGGCGGCGTGCGTGAGGTGTTCCGCGCGAAGGCGATGATGCTGTGTCTTGCGCGGCAAGGCAACCATCTCTTTGTTGGTACCGGGATGGACGGCGAGCTATTCGACGTGGACGAAGCGACGCGCGAACATTCTGAGATCGCCCGGCTCGACCACGGGCAGGTTCTGTGCATGTGCCAGCGGCGCGACGGTTCCATCGTCCTCGGCGCCGGCGACCCCGGCAAGCTCTACGTCCTCGAAGACCGCTACGCCGTGCACGGCACGATGGTATCGGAGGTACTGGATACAAAATTGGTAAGTAAGTGGGGCGCCCTGCGCTGGCAGGCCGACGCGCCGGCCAAGACCTCCGTAAGCGTGGCCGTGCGCAGCGGCAATACCGCCGAGCCGGAGGACGCCTGGAGCGATTGGTCGGCCGAGCAGACCGACGCTGGCAAGGCCGGCATCGAAGCGCCGCCGGCCCGATTCCTGCAATACCGCCTCGCCTTGTCGTCGAATGATCCGGCCGTCACGCCGTCGGTGCGCGGCGTGACGCTGCGTTACCAAACGACCAACCAGTCGCCGGAGGTGACGAAGGTTGAAACGCCGGACCTTAACGCCGTCAACTTGGACACTCCGAAAAAGCTCAAATTCAAATGGTCGGCCGTGGACGCCAATGAGGATGAGCTGTCGTTCGCGCTCTACGTCCGTAAAGACAGTTGGAAAGGCTGGATGGAACTGGAGGAAGATTGCGACAAAACGGAGTACGAATGGGATCCGACGACGGCGCCTGACGGCGTTTACCAGCTGAAGGTCGTCGCCAGCGACCGCAAGGACAATTCCGACGCGGAAGCGCTCACGGGCGAGCGGACCAGCAGCCCGTTCGTGGTGTGTCACACGGCGCCGGCCGTGAAGGTGAAGGCGACGCCGGCTGCTAACGGCGCGCTGATCGAGGCGACCGCTCTGTCGCCGTTGGTACGGCTGACATCGGCTTCCTACACGCTCAACGGCAAGAAGTCGGTAAACGTCTTCCCGGCGGACGGCTTGTTCGGCGGCGCGGCCAAGACGTTTCAGTTTACCACCGACGGGCTGAAGCCGGGCACCTACGTCGTGGTGCTGCGCGTCCACGACGCGGCCGGCAACATTGGGTCAGGCGACGTAGTGTTCACGGTGGGCGGCGCGGAATGAAACCATAAGCGATCCTATACGTCCTATAAGACCTATAGGTCTTATAGGACGTATAGGATGGACTCTCACCCCTCAACCATTTCATCGGGGTCCGGTTCGTCCATGTCGCTGGCTGCGCGCGGAGTAAAGCGACAAAGGAGAATGCCGAACTCGTACAAGCCCCACAGCGGCACGGCCAACAGCATCATGTTTAAGGCGTCCGGCGCCGCGGCCATCAGCGCCGCCGCGATAGCGAGAATGAAGAACGCCATACGCCGATTTTTCGTGTACAACGTAACGTCCACGATGCCCATGCGTTCGAGGAACAACATGATAATCGGCGTCTGAAAAGCGGCGCCGAAAATCAACGGCATCATAATGGCGAAAGTAAGCCATTCGCTCAGACGCAATTCCGGTTCGACGCCGAGCCATTCGTTGAAGCTCAACAGGTAGTGGACGCCCAGCGGCAGCACCACGAACTCGCATAGGGCGACGCCGCCCAGGAACAGGCCTAGGCTGAGGGGCAAATACAGGTAGACGTATTTCTTTTCGTGCGGATACAGCCCGGCGCCGATGAACATCCACCCCTGGTAGAACAGCCACGGACTCGATAGCACGATGCCGCAGTAGATGCTCACCATGAAGTACGTCATAAAGGCTTCCGTCACGGTCAGCGAGACGAGGCTGGCGGGGCGGTTGAAGCGCCGGCTGTCCTGGGCCAACTCGTTGACGAGGCGCTGGCTGTTATAACGGATTTTGAACATCTTCCATTCAGTTCCACCCTGCTCTTGCAATTCCACCAGCATTTCCTTGGCCGACCCGTCGCCGGAGAGGTTGGCGTCGCCGTGGGCGCGGCGTTCAGCCTCGTCCTTATCCAGCTGGGCCGTCTGACGGGCGATGCGGGCGTCGTAAAATCCGTTAAGCTGGCGCTGGACCGGCAACTGGATGAAATCCAGCACGGGGGCGCCAAGGAACAGGCCGGCCACCAAGGCGACGAAGAAGCCGATCATCGCCCAGATGATCCGGAAACGCAGTTCTTCAATGTGGTCGCCGAACGACATGCGCGTATGCGAGAACAGGTCTTCGTCGTCCGCTCGGTTGACGGCTGTGGATAATTTCATGGCTACACCTCAGTCATGATGGGAAGGTCAACGACGAAGCCCCAGGTATGGGATGGAGGCGGGTAAGGGAGGAAGATTCGTCGCGCGCCCATGAATGAAACTCCGCGCCGCGGACGGCGTACAGCCGCCCGGTGAGGTTAGTGGAGTTTCTGGGCCGCCCTGTCGGAAAAGACAGAGAAGCGGAAACCGGCGGGAATCGGATTGTCTTTAATCTAGTGTACCGCGTTCGCGTGGGCTTGCAACTGCTTTTTGGCAATTCCGCCCCGCCGACCCGCCGTCAACGGCGGGCCTACAAGCAGAAGCCCCGTTCACAGATCGTCCAG
>DHJA01000269.1:0-12967 GCA_002404095.1 Planctomycetaceae bacterium UBA4732
TAGGTTTTTTCGGAAAGTGCAGTAACGACGGATTCGGTCGTGTTCATGGGATTACTCCTTCCTCCATCAGTCTAACGACGCCGGGGGGCGTGCGGAAGTTCAAGTCGCTACTCGAATCGCTTTACCAAGCAGGTTGTGCGAGAATATACTTTCCCTGGAAAAGGCGAGGATTCTTTCTCTTGGAGATCGTCATAAAGTACGCCGTTGTCATAGAAGAATCGGACGAGGGCTTCGCTGTTTCCGTTCCGGGACTGCCCGGGTGTCACTCGCAAGGGACCACGGAGGCGGAAGCGTTGGTGAACATCGCCGACGCCATCCGAGGATATTTGGAGGCGGCCCAAGAACTTGCACGATCGGCAGGAGCCAAACAGGCGACGGTTGAGGTGTAGCCCTGCCCGAGTTGCCGGGCGTCAACCATCGGGAGGTAGTTTGAGCGCTGGGGAAGGCCGGTGACCTCATGGCCGGAAAGAAGTTGTGACTTAGCAATGCTCCCAGGGTTCGACGGCGCCGCTACCATTCTGGGCTTTGCGTCCGCCTAAACGCCGCACCGCCGCATCATGGATGCTGCCAGGTGCCCTGCTGATTATTACACGGCTGGGGTTGGACAGGATAATTTGAGGCCGGGCCGCAACACGGCTGAGGGGGGCAAGCGCAGCCAGCCTGCCCCGACACCGCCGGGTAATTGCGTTCGCAATAGCCTCGGCATCCCATCAGACACACCACCCCGGCCAACGCCAGAAGTTTAATGATCCGTAAACTCGCCATTTCCGAGCCTCCTAACCCATTCCGCGCGAAGCCGTCCGCCCTGGATCGGCCTGGGGGAATGGCGATAACCGCACCGCGTGGATGGGTCAAGGTCAGAAATGGCCGACGCCAAAAACGGAGTGGCGCCCCTCCAGATTTTGGAGGCGAGGGCCGTAGGGGCGGGGAAAGCCCCGACCCTACCCGCCAAAATCGAGAAGGACACCCCCTCAATCAGGCGCCCCTTGACGCCTCTTCCCCTCGCCTTAGAATAGTCATTTCTTATTTGAAGCCCCCGGCATTCCGCGGGCGTGAGTGAACCGACGACGATGGACGACGCCATTCGCAAGGCCGAGAGCCTGATCGAGGCCGGCGGCTATATCCGCAAGTTCCGCGATCGCTTCACGGTCATCAAGCTCGGCGGCAACGCCATGGAAGACCCCGTCGGCCTGGAGGCCACGCTCCAGGACGTGGTCTTCATGGAGACGGTCGGTCTCCGCCCCATTCTCGTTCACGGCGGCGGCCGGGCCATCGACCGCGCCATGGCTGCGGCGGGCTTGACGCCGCGAAAAATCCAGGGCCGCCGCGTCACCGATGACGCCGCGCTCGAAATCGTCGTGCGCATCTTAACCCAGGAATCTGAAGGCCTCGTGGAGCAAATCCGTCTGTTGGGCGGCCAGGCGCTGCCGCTCTTCGACCGCAGCCTCCAATGTTTATTCGGCGAGCGTCTGACGCTGCCCGGAGCGGACGGCCGACCCATCGACCTCGGCCACGTCGGCCAGGTGACGCGCGTGAACGCGCCGCTGTTGGAGTCGCTGGGCCAGGGCGGCGTGGTGCCGGTGATTCCGTCGCTGGCGCAGACGAGCGAGGGCCGTTGGCTCAACGTCAACGCCGACACCGCCGCCGCCGCCGTGGCCGCGAACCTGCGGGCCGAAAAGCTCGTCTTTCTCAGCGACACACCCGGCGTCCTCATCGACCGCCGCGATCCGACCACGCTTCAGAGAAGCCTCAACGCCGCGCGCTGCCGGCAGCTCATCGCCGAAGGAATCATCGACGCCGGCATGATCCCCAAGGTCGAGGCGTGTCTGGAAAGCCTACGCGGCGGCGTTCGCAAGACGCACATGATCGACGGCCGCCTGAAACATTCGCTCCTGCTCGAAATCTACACGCACAGCGGCGTCGGGACGGAAATCACCCTTGAATGAACGGCGAATGCGACATGAATCCCGCGACCCTCGACCTGTATCAGCGTTACGTAATCCCCAACTACACACGCTATCCCGTTTGTCTGGTGCGCGGCGAAGGGTCCGCCGTCTGGGATGACGCCGGCAACCGTTATCTCGATTTCTTCCCCGGCTGGGGCTGCAACCTCCTCGGCCACTGTCCGCCGCGCGTCGTCGCGGCGGTGCGCGAACAGGCCGGCCAACTGATCCATGTGCCCAACAGCTGGTACACGGAAGCCCAGGGAAAGCTTGCCCAGGCGCTCGGCGAGCGCACCGGCTGGGGCGGTCAATGTTTCTTCTGCAACAGCGGCGCGGAAGCGGTCGAGGCCGCCATCAAGGTCGCGCGCCTCAACGGCAAACCGGGCCGTTATAAGATTGTGTCGATGCTCAATAGCTTCCACGGCCGGACGTTCGGCGCCCTCAGCGCGACCGGCCAACCTAAGTATCATCAAGGTCTGGAACCGTTGCTGGCCGGCTTCAACTACGCCCCCTTCGGCGACCTCGACGCCGCTTCTAAACTTATCGACTCCGAAACGTGCGCCATTCTGATCGAACCAATTCAGGGCGAAGGCGGGATCAACTTACCGCCGACCGGCTATCTCGAAGGGCTGCGCGAGCTGACCGACCGCCATAAGCTGATGCTCATTTTCGACGAGGTGCAGACCGGCATGGGCCGCACCGGCCGCTGGTTCGCCCACCAAAATTGGAACGTGCAACCCGACGCCGTCACCCTGGCCAAAGCACTGGCCGGCGGCGTGGCGTGCGGCGGTCTGATCGCCCGGCCGGAATTCGCTGCCAAGCTGCGGCCCGGAACACACGCCGCCACGTTTGGCGGCAACCCGCTGGCCTGCGCCGCCGCCCTTGCCACGATCGAGACCATCGAGGCCGACGGCCTGTTGGCGCGTGGCGTGGAGATCGGCGAGCGCTTCCGCCAGCGTTTCGAGGCGCTGCGCGGTCGCTGCCCCTGGATACGCGACGTGCGCATTCGCGGCTGCATGATCGGCGTCGAGCTGACCATCGACGGCGCCCCGATCGTGCAAGCGTGTCTGGAGCGGCGCCTGCTTATCAATTGCACCCATTCCACCGTACTGCGTCTCTTACCCGCCCTCACCCTCAGCGATGCTGAGTTGGATGAGGGATGCTCGATATTGGAGGAAGTAGTTGGTAATCAGTAGTCGATTCAATAAGTCCTATAAGTCCTATAAGACCTATAGGACCTATAGGTCTTATAGGACTTATAAGATCGACTACTGACTACTGACTACTATTTAGCCATGAGAAACTTTCTCGATCTGATTGATCTGAAAACCGACGACCTCCATCACCTCTTGTCCGAGGCGGCGCGTTTGAAAGCGGCCTTCAAAGCCGGCGACCGGCCGCCGCTGCTGGCCGGCCGTGTCCTCGGCATGATCTTTGAGAAGCAGTCGCTGCGTACGCGCGTCAGCTTCGAGGCGGCCATGGCCCAACTCGGCGGCCGTAGCATCTTCCTCAGCGCCACCGACGGCCCCATCGGTCAGCGCGAAAGCGTCCCCGATTTCGCCCGCACCCTCAGCGAATATGTGGACGCCGTCGTCCTGCGCGTCTTCAGCCATCAGACGCTTGAAGAGTTCGCCGCTCACTCGCGCATTCCGGTCATAAACGGCCTGTCGGACCTTGCTCATCCGTGTCAGGCGCTCGGCGACCTCCTCACCATTCAGGAAGTTTTCGGCTCCATCAAGGGGCGTACCGTCGTCTTCGTCGGCGACGGCAACAACGTGGCCCGGTCGTTGGCGTTGGCCTGCGGCAAGCTCGGCGCCCGCTTTATCCTGTCGGCGCCGGAAGGCTATCGCTTCGACGACTCGTTCGTGCAGATTTTCCGTCGCCAGGCGCCGCACGGAGAACTTTCGCAAGACGGCGCGCCGGCTCATGCGGTCGCCGGCGCCGACGTTATTTACACCGACGTATGGACGAGCATGGGTCAAGAGACGGAACGCGAACGCCGGCTACGGCACTTCGCCGGCTTCCAGGTGGACGCGGCATTGATGGCCAAGGCGCCGAAACAGGCCAGGCTGATGCACTGCCTGCCCGCCCATCGCGGCGAAGAGGTTAGCGCCGAGGCCATCGACGGCGAACGCAGCGTCGTCTTTCAGCAGGCCGGCAACCGGATGCACGCGCAGAAAGCGGTCCTGGTATGGCTGTTGACGTGAGGCGACAGGAAGGCCGTAGGTACCATGAATGAACTTTCGTGGCTTGTCGGACACTCGTGTCAATCCCTCACCCGACGGGAGTTTGATTGGGTACTTGTCTTCGACAAGAGAGTAAGTCTTGTTATTGAATGTCTCTGGCGCCTTGTAGAAAACGGTCGAATACGATTTACAAGTCAAGATGACGGTCACCAATTTGGTTTCCCGGCTCCTGTAGACGCCGCCATGGAGGTTAACCGCCGCCTGGCGCGGGCGTCAGTGGAGGCGGTTGATCTTCGGGACGGCCTGTTAGACTTGGAACTGCGATTCAGCACGGGACATATTCTTCAGATCATTCCCGATTCTTCGGGATATGAGGCGTGGAACCTCCTCAACGAAACCAGCCAATTCATCGCCGTTGGAGGGGGTGAGCTGACTATCTTTCACCAGAAGACGGCTTGAAGGGAATTATTCCATGCGACAGGGCGGCGGGCTGCCCGTCATGCCGCTTTGGCGTCTTTCGTTTCGGGCATGAAGCCGATGTACAACACGGCCGCGAGAGTGGCGATCCCGGCAAAGACGCCGAAGGCGACCTTGGCTATTCCGCCCGAAGCAAGGGTCTCGTCCACTTCCTTGGGGCGGATGAGGAACATGGCGCCGGCGGCGGAAACCGTTTCATCAGGCATGAGGTTCCTCACGGCGTTTGCGGATAAAGCAGGCTGCCTGCTCCTACTGAATCGAGCTTTGGAAAACGCCAGGCGAGCCGCCGGGTTTATCCCATAAGTATCTACACAAGTGGGGTGCCATGCTTTCGCGGGCCGGTCCCGAAACCTCGTCCAGTCCCAACCCCGCGAAAGCATGAGTCCCGCGTGGGACTCATGCTTTCGCGGCAGCTTAGACGGCGGGAAGGTGCGGAAAGAGGCCGCGAAAGCATGGCACCCCACTTGTGTAGATACTTATGGGTTTATCCCGGCGGTTCGGACGGCGGGCATAAAGGCCGCCGCTCGCCTTGGCTTTGCCCAAGCTGGACTCAATAAAAGCGGGCGGCGGCCAAACATTTGCGCCGGCCGCGTCAATCAGTGGACGGCGGCATAGGCGGTTGCCTCTTCAACTCTTCGCGCGGCCGTTCCCTGCGTTCTGCGGGCGGCGGCGGACGGTCGCCTGCGGCCCCGTCCGCCCGGTGCAGGTGTTCCTCGACGTGCGACCAGGCTTCCGCGGCGCGGGCCAGATCGACGGCTTTGAAGAAATCGCCGTCCTTCTGAGCCCGCTTGGCTTGATCCAGAGATTTGCGCGCGGCGTCCAGGAACGCGCGGCCCGGCCCCTTGACGTCGGCGGGGGCGGCTTCCAAGCGATTGACGGCGTGCTGGATGGCGTCGGTCGCCGCGGCCTCTGGCTCGCGGTGAGCGTCCGGCCCACCTGGAGGCGGCGGGGGCGGCTCGCGATCCCCACGCGGAGGAGGCGGCGGCGCGTCACGGTCGCCGCGCGGAGGCGGAGGCGGACGGTCGCCAGGAGGGGGCGGCGCGTCACGGTCGCCGCGCGGCGGCGGACGCTCGCCACGCGGCGGCGGCGGGGCGTCCTTGTCGCCGCGCGGGGGCGGCGGCGGACGGTCGCCACGTGGCGGCGGCGGCGCGTCCCTGTCGCCACGAGGCGGCGGCGGCGGGCGGTCGCCGTGAGGCGGCGGGGGAGGCCCCATGTGACCCACGACTGGCGGCAGCGGAAGGTCCGTCTGCTTGCCGGCGTTGGCTTTCAGAGTGTACAGGATGCCTCGGGCGCTGTCATTGGCGGCTAAGGCCGTCTCATCGGCGCGCTCGTAGTCCGCGTCTTTATAGGCTTTGTGGGCGGTGCGATAAAACTCGCGGCTAGAGTCAAGCAATTTCGAGGTCTCTTTGTCGGTCTGCCTTCCTTCGCCGCGCTCGCACAGCCCCACGACCGTCAGGGTGTCATAAGCCTGAGCGAGGTGATCGCCCGCACGGTCTTCCGCATGGTGAGGCGGCGGCGGCGCGTCGCGGTCGCCGCGGGGCGGCGGCGCTCTAAATGCGCTCAGCCGGTCGAGGACGAATCTACCTTTCCCCTCGGCCAGGGCCGTGGCGGCCGCGCCGACGGCGAGGCACGCGGCCGCAAGCAAGATGAGTGTAATCCAGCGTTTCATGCGATCCTCCGCAGTGGTGTGGAACGGGCGAAGCGTTTGAGTCAGGGCGGAGCCTATGAAAGCATTTCAGGCGCCAAAGGGAGCAAACGACAACTACCTTGCCTTATGGGTTACGATGAGAATGACGCCGAAACTATTGCTGTAAAATATGTTGCGCCAACAGATGCGTTTTCGTTCGCCGCCAAAAGCGCGGCGTCCGACGCCAAAGAGAGGGCGAGTCCGAAATGGGTATTGGGCGGAAAACCCCCGCCAAAGCGGGGGGTTCCCGCCCGTCACGCTCGTCGGAGCAAGAAGTCATCGGCGCGGCGAAGCAATCGGTAGTGGGCCTGCTCCAAACCGAGCAACTCGTCGGGATCGGCCGAAACGACTTCATAAAAGGCGGCTTCGACGGCTTCCAGCCCAAAGGCTTCATCGCCGTCGTAAGCCGTCACCCGAGCGCCGCGGCGCCCCACCGTCGCATCCAGCAATAACCCGTCCAACAGACAGCGAATTGTCACAGATCATTTCCTTGCCGCCGGGCGATCTCCTCTACCAAGAAAAGAGTAGCGGCACTCATAGGCAATAACCAGCCTGGTAGGACGGCGGTAAGGCGAACGGGTTTCAGTCTCGATTTTGGCGCCTGGCCGCGGGACGGCCCGTGCTAAAGCACGGGCCTACAAGCAGAAGCCCCGTTCACAGATCGTCCAGCTTTGAGGTCTTTGCCTGGGAACAAGTTATGACGACGGTGCTGGACAAAAGGAGAGGGAACAGCTGCAAGGACGGGAGTGTACACGAACCGTCACACGCAGGAGTTCCCCCTTGGCTATCGTATGCTCTCGTCCCCGTTTCGCCTCCCCACCGTGGCAAGACCTCGATCCGCGTCGCCTCGAACTGGAGCAGCGTCTGGCGGCCGATCACCTGGCCCGTCGTCTCGACGAAGCCGTCGACCGCCTCGACCTGTCGGCTTTCCGCGACGCCTATGGCCGCAGCGGCTCCGCGGCCTAGGAGCCCGCCCTGTTGCTCAAGGTCCTCCTGTACGAGACGCGCGAGGGCCGACAGAGTCCCGCTCAATGGCGTCGCTCCACCCGCTCCTCGGAGCCGGTGCGTTGGCTGCTGCGCGGCGGCGAGCCGTCGCGGTCCTGCTGGTACGCCTTCCGGGATCGCATCGCCCCGTACTTGGAGGACTGGAACCGCCAAGTGCTAGCCCAGGCGGTCGCGGAAGGACAGACGCCCGCGGAACGCGGCGCTCTGGACGGCACGACCATCGCCGCCGACGCCTCGCGGCGGCGTTTGCTGGACGAGGCGACGCTGCAACGACGCGGCGAGGAACTGCGTCGGGCGAAGGCCGCCGCCCCCGCGGCGGCGGAGCGGCCGGGATGGATGGCGCCGACGCCCGAGGGCCGGCGCCGCCAGGAGGAACGTCTGGGGCGGACGCGGGAACGCCTGGACGAATTGCAGAGACGTAATGCGGGCAAACGGTCTTCCAAGCGCAAGAAACGCGAGCGGATCGTGGTCAGTCCGTCGGACCCCGAGGCGGCGTTGGGGCGGGACAAGGAGGGGGTGTTCCGGCCGCTGTACAACGTGCAAATCGTGGACGATCTGGACTCGCCGTTGATCCTGGCCTACGAGGTGTTCGCTCAACCCAACGATGCGGGACTGCTGGGGCCGATGCTGGCTCGGCTGCGGGAGGCGTTAGGACGGCCGTTGCGGACGCTGTTGGCCGACTCGGCGTACGCCGGCGGGGCCGACTTGGCGGCGGCGGCGGCGGCGGGGGCAACGGTGTACGCGCCGTCGCCGCCGGCGACGGGCGGCGACCGCCGGCAGATTCCTAAAGGAGAGTTCCAGTGGTTGTCGGACGAACAGGCGTATCGCTGTCCACGCGGCCAGCGGCTGACCTATGTCGGCGCGTCGCGGCAGAAGCGTTCGAGTCCAGAGACGGTGTCGTTGCAGTTGTACCGCTGTGCGACGGAACACTGCCGAGCCTGCCCATTGCGGTCGCGTTGTACGCCGCGTTCGGACCAAGGACGAACAATTAGCCGTAGTGAACACGAGAACCTCAGCGAGGCGTTGCAGACGCGGATGGCGACGGCGGAGGCGAAGGCGTTGTATCGCCTGCGCGGGCGGACGGTGGAATTGGTGAACGCCGACTGGAAGACGCATCGCAAACTGCGTCGCTTCGCGGGACGAGGCTTGAAGAGCGCGCGTTGTCAGGTGGGAGTGTTGGTGTTGAGCCAAAACCTACTCGCCCTCCTCGCCGCCGAGAGCAACGACGACAGGGCCGCCGCCGCAAACCATTCCGAGATCGCGGCTTAAAAGCTGGACGATCTGTGAACGGGGCTTTCGCCTGTAGGCCCGCGTTTGAACACGGGGCGGTCGTGCCGCCTGCGCCCAAAATCGAGAGGCAGACGCAATCGAAGGAGCGGCCAGGTGTCACGTCGCCAGAGTGTCCGGTTGATCGTCGGCGCCGTCGGAAGTGGGCAATCGAGGCGAAAAATCTCAAGTTCCATAAGCCATAAACCGCCGCCCGTCCATTTGTCAGATATACTTGGGTGCTTTGGCGGATCGCTTGGTGTATTTCCGGCAGCCGTTTGTTCAAGAATGATTCAACTTGGCAGAGGAAGCGAAGAGAATCGGCAGGACCGCTGCAAGAAGATTAGCCATGAAAACAGGCGTTTTCAGAAAAGTTTGAACCGAAACCGCAGAGTAAACGGGGAACGGCACTGGAATTGCAAATAATGGTCCTGTTTCGCTATTGGGCTTAGTTCTTTTCGAGCTAAAGGCGGAAATTTGAGGAATAGGCGGCCCGGTTGGGACGCGGCTCTCGAATGAACCTTTGTCGAAAGAGCGCACACAAGAGGTTGCAACCATGGCACGACCAGACGCCCTGTTGCGTTTGCACAAAAACTTGCAGGGCCGATTGACGGACCTGCGGCAAAAATTGGCCGACGACATTGACGGCCTTCGTAATCAAAGCGACGCCACGTCCAACGGTGATGTGGCCGACGCCGCTTTCGAGTCGGGCAGCGACGAGATGTCCTCGCAGTTGGCGGAACTGGATTCGCGTGAAATCACTCAGATCGAACGCGCTTTGGTCCGTCTCCGGCAGGGCACTTACGGTCTCTGCGAAAGCTGCGCGGAGAAGATTCCCGTAGGGCGGCTCAACGCCCTACCGTACAGTACGCTGTGCATTGCTTGTCAGCGCGAACAGGAACGGTTCCCCGACTGGGCCGACCGGCGCGGCGCCGCCAACTGGGAAAACGTCTACGACGCCGGCCGCTACGACGACGCTAAGGAAGTCGATCTGTCGAAACTCGAAATCGACATGAGCAGCCATTAAAACGGCGGCTTGGTCGAGCGGCTTCTCACGGCACAAGGCTCGCGGTCAAACGACTGCGGGCCTTGTGCCGTTTTTGCGGCCGTGGGAAGGATCGGCGTCCCGAACGGCATCGGAATTTGCTCAAGACGCGCGGCCGCGAGGGTTAGAATTAGTCGGCGCCCTTATGCCACGTCTTGGTTGCTCCCGGCCGGGTCACAGTCGGCCATTCTCGCGGATGCCTTCGCCATGAAACGCTTTGTTGTAACGCTGTTTCTAGGATGCTGTTCCTTCCTGGGCGGCTTGGCGGCCGTTCAATTCGGCCGCGTTGTCCCGTCCGCATGGGCGCAGCCCGCTGCGCCGCTCGGCGAGCCGGATCGGCTGGAGGAACGCTTTGAAAGAGTCGTGCGTAAAGTCGGCCCCTGCGTCGTCGCAGTCGAGGCCGTCAAGCTCGCCCATAAAGACGGCAAATCAAAGACCGTCGAGGAGTCCGGCTCCGGCGTAATGTTCCGGCAGAACGGACAACAGGGCGTCTATGTGCTTACGAATAATCACGTCATTGCCGAGGCGGAGCCGCGCCAGATCACGGTCAGCCTGGCCGACGACCGCATTTTCACGGCCGCCCGCGTCTGGGCGGACCCCGAGTCCGACGTGGCCGTCTTACAGCTGCAAGGCGCCGACAACTTGCCGGTCGCCGTGCTGGGCGACAGCGATGGGGTTCGCGTCGGCCAATGGGTTTTGGCCATCGGCAGTCCTTTCGGCCTGAATCAGACGGTGACGCATGGCATCATCAGCGCTCGCGAGCGCGGGCAGATCAGCCTGGGAACGTCCATCCGCATCAAGGACTTCTTGCAGACGGACGCGGCCATCAATCCGGGGTCGAGCGGCGGCCCGCTATTGAACTTGGACGGCGAGGTGATCGGCGTCAACACCGCCATCGCCTCCAACACCGGCGGCAACAGCGGCGTGGCCTTCAGCATCCCGATCAACATGGCCAAGCGCGTGGTGCGCCAGCTGTTGGAAAAGGGCACGGTGTCGCGCGGCTATCTGGGCGTACAAACGGCCTCTTCGTTTGAAGCAGCCGACGCGGCGAAACTCGGCCTGGATCGCGCGCAAGGCGCCTGGGTGGAAACGGTCTACCCCAACACGCCGGCCGCGGAAGCCGGGTTGCGGTCCAACGACGTGATCCTAGCCCTGGACGGCGCGCCCGTTCGCACCGACAACAGCCTGATTAACGCGATAAGCGGCCTGCCGGCGGGGCAGCGCATACGCTTGCAGGTCTGGCGCGAACGCAAGACGCTCACCCTCGACGCCGTGGTCGGCGACTGGGCGCAGGGTCAAGTTCGGCTGCGTCCCAAACCGTGAGCGAATAAGTGCGCGCGGAGGCGCGCTCCCCTTCGGTTTGTTCACTCATCCTTTTTGCGCGAGCGCAGGAAGAGGAGGATCCCGATGAGGACCACGATCGCAACACCCCCGACAATGAATATCCCCCAACCGCCCATAAAGTCCATTGTCTCATTCCTTTCCGACGACCAGACTGTGGAATTGTAAAGAGGACCGCTTCCTCCGCCACCGCTTAATCCCACACCGGCCGAACCGCTGGCCGTCGTCGCCGGGGACAGTGAGGGAATTAAGGGAGTGTTCTACCGGACCTTACCGGCTATTGCAAGCGCCGGGCGCTCGAAAATGCGGATTTTTCCTAACAAGCCTATGTTCAACCTGACGCCTGTAATCCTTTTTCCGTCCATGAGCGCCCCACCGTTGTCTTGCCGCGCCCCCCGCCGACGCCGATGATACCCCACATCGGCCCCTGCGATCCCGACCTTCCGGCCCCGGCTTTCCCATGACCGCCTCGGCGACGAATCCCCTCCAACACCGCCATATGGCCGCCCTTCTAACCGGCGCCGCCTTTCTGGCCGCGCTGACGCTCTACGCCTACGCCATGCTCTTTCCCGTACTGAGCCAAGACGATTTCCAGATCCTCGCCCAATCGTGGACGTGGCAAAGGACGATGGACGGATTGTGGACGCCGAACAACGAACACGCGATGCCTCTCGGCCGTTTACTGACTTTCGCGGTAGTGCAGCTGGCCGGCCGGCCCACGGCGCTGCCGTTCGCCGGTGTGCTAACTGGCGTCGTCGGCCTGATGATCGGCATGGGGCTGACCTATGCTTTTGTCCGCCGGGAGCTAGGACATCCCTTTTATGGCTTAACGGCGCTGATTCTCTTCGGCGTCAGCTCGGTCTATCAACAGGCCGTCTACTGGTTCGCGGCTGGGTTTTCCGTTTACGCTCTGGACGTGCTGCTACTGGCGCTGCTGGCCGCCCAGCGCTACCAGCAAACCCGACGCGGCCGATGGCTCGTCGCTTGCGGACTATGCTGCGCCTTGGCGCCGTGTTGGTTCGCCAGCGGCGTTTTGGCCGGCCCGCTCTGTTGCTTATACTTGTTTCCAAGAGAAGACGTTGGTGTGCCACGGCTGTTTCAGCCGTGTTTCGACCACCCAACACGGCTGAAACAGCCGTGGCACACGCTGGCCGCGTTGACGCCGCTGTTAGGGACGACGGCCTTTCTGGCCGTGAGCCTGCCGCTGACGGCCGGGGTCATCCAACATCTGGAACATTACCGCAACCAGAACCTTACGGCCGTGGAAGCGTTCCAGCCGTTGACCGGCGCGTGGTACACGGTGCGCTCGGTAGTGGACAATCTGGCTCTCGGCGTCTTCGGGATAACCGGGGTCACAGTGGGATCGGTTGTCGCGCCGCTGCTATTCCTCATCCTGATCGCGGCCGGCGTCTGGTGGGCGCGCAAGTCGCCGCATCGTCGCTTGGCCCTGCTCGGCGCCGGCCTGATCTTCGGCAGCTACCTGCTCATTTACAGCGGGCGGGCCTTTTTGGGGACATACGACGATGTAGGCATGTTCACTCCTTCATGGAGTCGTTATCACTTGCAACCGCAGCTAGGACTGGTACTGCTGATTTGCGGCGGGCTGCCGGCCGGGGATGGACGCTGGTTCCGGCTGGACGCGAGCGGACGGCTGACGCCGCGCCAAACACGGGCGCTGGCGTGTCTGCTGGGTCTGTGTTTTTTGGTCCAGGCGCCGCGCGGCTTGCTCTGCTATT
The DNA here is from genome assembly GCA_002404095.1 of Planctomycetaceae bacterium UBA4732. Classification (GTDB taxonomy): domain Bacteria; phylum Planctomycetota; class Planctomycetia; order Gemmatales; family Gemmataceae; genus UBA4732. The sequence goes on from DHJA01000269.1 coordinate 12,687, forward strand.
ATGCGCCGAACCCACGACAAGCCGCGACGCTGCGCCGCATCGAGCGGACAAGCGCTTTCTGTAAGGAACGTCGTATTTCCGCGGAGGCGGCGCGCCGGGAATTGAGCGACTTGAAGATGCCGGAATCGAACACCATCGTGAACGGCTGGGACTTCCTACGCGGCAGCGATGAACCCAAGGATTGGTCGCCGGAAGAGGTGCGCGAAATGCTGAAGGTTGGCGAGCCGGGGGCGTAAGCCCTCGGAGGATGGTTTCAGCGATGGAACGGAACCTCCGGGGGG
>DHJA01000269.1:13011-22961 GCA_002404095.1 Planctomycetaceae bacterium UBA4732
CTTACGCCCCCGGCTCGCCAAGAACTAATGTAACGCGCTCGCTGCCTGCCCGCCTTTCCCACACTTCCCGCGTTTCCACTTCCTTCGGCACTTGACCTCCATTCCCGAAATACGTTACAACCCCGCCCCGCCGACTGCCGATGAATAAAGAGACCGTTCCTCATGGATCGAGGGCCGCACGCATGAACGCGACCACCTCCGGCGCCGCCAATGGCGGACGCCGTACCAAAACCACTATGGCGGCCTTCCTCGTCGGCCTGCCGATGGCTGCCGCCGTCCTCGCCGGCGTCCACTTCGGCGCCGCGCACCTGACGGCCGTGCAGGATCTGGAACATTACATCTCCAATCCGGTCGAGTGCGTCGAGGTGGTGCTGTTCTGTTGCGCGATCAGCGCCCTGGCCGCCAAAGTCTTGCGCAGCCGCATCGAACGACGCGCCTGCCGCGTTAATGTGCTTCCGTCTTGGGACGGCCGCCCCGTGCCCATCGCCGAAGCGGCCAAGCTGCTCGCCTCCGTACAGAAGATGCCGGCTCGGTTGCGGAATACCTTCCTTGGCCAACGGCTCATCGCGGTCCTCGAATTTCTGCGCCAGCGCGGCGCCGCCGACGACCTTGACGACCAACTGCGCACCCTAGCTGACAACGACGTAGTGAGCATGGAAGGCGGCTTCGCCCTGACGCGGTTTATCACATGGGCGATCCCGATTCTCGGTTTCCTCGGTACGGTCCTCGGCATCACCACCGCCATTCACGGCGCCACGCCGGAAGTCCTCGAAAAATCGCTTAGCGCCGTCACCGACGGCCTTTCCTACGCCTTCGATGCCACGGCCCTTGCGCTCGCCTTGACGATGATTACGATGTTCATCAGTTTCCTCGTCGAGCGCGACGAGCAGGGCGTCCTTGATGCGGTGGATCGCATGGTTGACCGCTGCCTGGCCCACCGATTCCAGCGCGTCGGCGCCGACGCCGGGCCGTTCGCTCAGGCCGTGCAGCAGAATACGCACGCTTTGCTGGAGTCGATGGGCCAACTCGTGCAGCGTCAGGCGGAAGTGTGGAGCGCGACTGTGGCCGAGATGGACAAGCGCTCCGAAGCGGTCCACGCCGCGCCGCGCGAGCAATTCATTGGGAGTGTGCAACAGGCCTTGGAGCTTGCGCTGACCGCTCACGCCCAAAAACTATCCGCTATGGAAGGGAAGTCGCTCGAGCGCACCGGCAAGCTCGTGGAGACGATGGCCTCGCTGGCCGCGGCGGTGCGCGACACCGGGCGGGAACAGCAAGCGGCCCTGGTGCGTGTAGCCGAGGGCGTGGCCGCGCAGGCTGGCGTGTTGGGCCGCTTACAGGAAGGCGAGACGAACCTCGTCCATTTGCAGGCGGTGTTGCACCAAAACCTCGCGGCTCTCGCCAATGCCAGCTCGTTCGATCAGGCGGTGCATAGCCTGACGGCGGCCATCCACCTTCTCACTTCCCGGACGGCCGCACAGTCCGGCGGGTCGCCGCCGACCCTGCGGTTGGGGAAGGTGGCATGAGAAGCCGACGCCACAAACTGCAAGTATCGACGTTCCCCTTTCTGGCCGTGCTGCTGTGCGCGATGGGGGCGCTGCTGCTGGTGTTGCTCGTCATGGACCGCCGGGCGCACGCCGCCGCTCTGGCGCGGGCCGAGCAGGCGCTCCGCCACAACGTCAGCGAGACGACGCGCGAAGCGGAGGCGCGTCGCGGCGCCCTCGAAACGGCCCGGAAAGAAGCCCACGACGCGCGGGAACAGAAGCGCGGCGCCGAACACGCCCGTCTTGCAAGTCAGGTCGGCGAGGTGGAAGCGGAGATTCAGGCGATCCGCGACCAGATGGCCAAGGCGGCCGACCGTTTGCTTGCCGAGCAGAACGAGGAAACCGTTCTGAAACGAAAGACTGAGGCAGAACACGGGCGGGCGACGGTGGAGGAGCAGTCGCTGGTTCGCGTCCATGCCGAAGAGGCGATAAGGACCGCTCAGTTGGAATCGTCGCGCCAGGCACTGACACAGTTGACCGGCGAACTGGCGCGGCTGGAACGCGCCTTGTCGGACCTCAAGGCGGCGCGCGAGAAGGAGAAGAACACTTATTCCGTGGTGCCGTATAACGGCAAGCACGGCGAGAGCCGTCGGCCGCTCTACGTTGAGTGTTCCGCTGGTGAAGTGGTCTTCCACCCCGACCATCTCGCGCTGGCCGAGTCGCGCGCATCGTCCGAAGTACAGGCCGAAGTGGAACGCCGGCTAGTCCGGCAGAAACAGCAGTTGCCTTCCGCTCAGGCGGCAGCCTACACGCCCTATCTCATGCTGTTAGTGCGGCCCGACGGCGTTGTCAGCTATTATCATTTGCGTGAGTCGCTGCGCGGCCTCAAGATCGACTTCGGGTACGAATTCATCGACAAAGACTGGGTGTTGGATTTCCCCGCGGACGACGCGGCGCCAGTGCCGCAATCCTGGGTGACGACCACGAAGCCGGCTGAGGCGCCGCCGACGCCTTCCACCGCTTCCGGCGTCCGCATCGCCGGCGTTTCCACGCACGGCCAAGATGGACCGCCTCCACCGCCCTATCCCACCGGCGCCTCGCGGTCGGAGAGCGGCATGAGGATGATTCAGCTATCTCCCAGCACGGTTAGGTACCTTGGGTCGCAAGGCGCCCAACCTGGAAGGCCGGGTGGAGATGCGAGGTTCGGCCCTGGAAAGGAAAAAGGCGAGCCGTCCTTATTCGGATCGAGCGGCGGCGGATCGGTCGCCATGAACTCCCCATCGAATGAAATTCGACCAGGGGGGCCGAGTGCAGATGCGGGAACCGGCCCTCGAATGGACAAGAACGAGCCGTCCTCTAGCGGACCAATAGGCGGCGGTTCTGGTGCAGGAAGCATGGCGCCGCCCCCTCCTCCATCGCCTTCAGGGTCGTTGCTCACCCCTCCGCCCGAAAGAGCGGCGATGGGGGGTAGTGGTTCGCCCGGCGGTCCTCCAGGTTCTACTACTCCAGGGCCGCAAAGCGCGGGCGCCGCGCCTCCTCCTCCGTCCGACCCCTCGGTGGTGCTTCCCGAGCTAGGGCCGCCTCGCACCAATACGGGGCAGAAGTCAGGGAGCGCCCAAACCGCGCCAGCCGCCAAGAGCGGCCCGACCGACGCGTCCCCGGCGCCATCCGGTACGGCTGCCAAGGCCGCGACCGGCGACGGCAGCGCCGCCGCCGACAGGCTCGACGACGACGATCCGTTCCTACGGGCGACCCCCACGCCGAAGCTGCCGAAGGCGTCGCGTCCGCCGGCGGCGCTTCGCCCCGCTCGGTTGAGCGGCGACCGCGATTGGATCGTGTTCGTCGAGTGCAAAAAAGAGGGCGTAGTGGTCTATCCGACCCAGTTGTTCGTACCCGTGTCCGCACTGGGCCGCGCGTCTGGCAGCAACCCCTTACTGCAATCGGTACAGCAATTGATCGACCGCAAACAGGCGACGGTGCGGCGCGGCGATGCGGCGTACCGCCCCGAAGTGCGTTTCTTGGTGCATCCCGACGCCGGCCGAACGTATCACCTGACCTACCCGATGCTGGACGTTCTCGCCGCGCCGAAGACCGCACAGACCCTCGCGCCTGAGGACGACGTAGCGACCATCGTCGCGGCGCATTGAAGGAGTGCCCGCGCTCCCCTGTGGGTCGCGGCTAAACGAGTGTGGAAGCCATGATCCGACGCCGCCGACCTCAACGTGAAATCCCCTTCAGCTTCGACTCGTTCCTCGACGTCGTGGCCAACGTCGTCGGCATCATCTTGCGCCTCATTCTCGTCGCCTGGGTGGGAGGCCGGTCGTATCACCCGACGTTAGCGGTGGCGCCGCCGGCCGTGGTCCAGGAAGCAACGGCGGACGCAACCGAACCGCCGCTTCCGCCGGACCCGATTGCCGACGATTTAGATCGCCATCAGCGAGAATTGACGGCCTCGCGCGACCGCCTCCTCGTTCAAGCGCGGCAGGAAGACCTGGCGAAGGGGCGACTTTCTCTCTCTGAAAAGGAACTTGCCGATGCGTCGGCCCGCGCGCAGACCCTTCAAGCGAAACGGGCCGCGGCCGAACGGTCGGCGTCGGACAACGGCAAAGGCGTTAAGACGGCCGAATTGTCCTTGCCGGAAATCGAGAACCGCGTTCGGCTGGTCAACGCGCAGATTGACGACCTCAAAAAGCTACCATCCGCTAAACGCAGTCTGCGGTATCAAACGCCTGTCAGCCAGCCGTTGCAGACCGAGGAATTGTTTTTCGAGTGCCACGGCGGGCGCATCACGTTGATCGACGTGGGGGCGATGCTGGAGCAAGTGCGCCGTGAGAGGGACGAGAAGGCCAAATTGTTGGCGAACCAATGGCAGGTCGAAGGCGCGACCGCGTCCGTTGGCGCTTTCCGAATGCGTTACACGCTGGAGCGGGAGCAAGGCCCTGTAGACGCTCCGGGCGGCGCCCCGTTGCCGGAGACGCAGTTCAGCTACAGCGTCGGTTGGATGGCGGAGCCGATCAACGGTGATCGCGGCGAGGCAGGCGATGCGGCGTTGGCCGCGGATTCCGACTTCCGCAAAGTGGTGGACGGCCTCGACCCGAAAGTCACGGCCGTCACCATCTGGGTCTATGCCGATAGCTTCTCTCTCTATCGCCGCCTGCGCGACTATTTGCACGAACGTGATTTCGTGGTGGCCGGCCGGCCGTTATTGGAAGGAATGCCGATCGGCAGTTCACGTCATGGCACCGCGTCGCGCGGTCAATAGTCGGCGCACCCCGGACTCAGGAGTACCTTCGCCCAGGGCTTTATTTCGGTCGCCCTCAGCCGGGCTCCAAGACCGGAGCCGTTTCTGAGGCCGGAGCCCCTTCGGGCGACTGAAATCCGGAGCCCCTTCGGGCGACTGAAATAAAGCCCCGGGCGAAGGTACTCCTGAGTTCGGGGTGCTTGTTGACGGCTATCCTTGCGCCGACTAATATCTACCCCGACGCCCGAATTCTCCTAGCTCTCCAACGCTCGCACTTTCTCGCGGGGGCCGGTCATGGTCAAGGTACGCTGTCCATCGTGTAGCAAGACTCTCAACGTCCCCGACAAATACGCCGGCAAAAGAGTCAAATGCCCAGCTTGCCAGGAGACGTTGACCATTCCGGTAGTGTTGGAAGAAGTCGTGGCCGAGGAAGACTTTGCCGAAGAAGTCGTGCCGGTCAAGCCGCGCAGGCCGGCGCCGCGCGTTGCCGACGACGAGGAAGAGGAAGAAGAGCGCGTTGCCCAGAAACCCGTGAGGCGCGCCCGGCCCGTTGACGACGAAGACGACCGCCCGCGTCGGAAGAAACGCCGCAAAATAACTCGCGGCGAATGGGCTGACTGCCCTAACTGCGGCTATTCCGACGCCACGCGCGTTCGCTTTGCCTGGTGGGGCGGCTTTGTTGGGCCGCTGTTCATCAACACCGTTCGCTGCAGGGAATGCGACACGAACTACAACGGGATTCACGGCGATTACAACACCGTTCGCATCCTGATTTACGTTTTGGTTGGCCTCGGGTTCACCGTGGTCGTCTCCGTCGGCGCCGCCGTCGCCGCCCTCTCCGTGTTAAAATAGCTGACGGCCGACCGCCTCCCCTCCAGAGCAAAAATCCAAAGAAATGATTGACCTGCCACACGGCGCGGGTACAGTGGGAACACAGGCTCTGTTCATCCTTCCACCCATTCCGCCTCCCGGCGAGGAGTGTCCGCAATGAGTTTTCTCAATCGGCGTGATTTCATCAAGGATTCGGCCGTGCTGGCCGCGCTGGCCGGCGCCGGCGTCGTCGGCAAGGCCACGGCCGCCGCCAAATCGGCCAAGGCGGCCAAGTCCGGCGACGCCGACGGCCAATTGCGCGTCGCGGTCATCGGCGTCCACGGCCGCGGCCGTAGCCACATCCAAGGTTTCGCCGGCAAAAACAACTGCGTCGTCGCCGTCATCTGCGACGTCGATTCGGGCGTCATCGGCGGCGCCATGACCCAGGCTGAGAAGGCGCAAGGCTCCGTCCCAAAATACGAACAAGACCTCCGCAAAGTCGTCGAAGACAAGAACATTGACGTGATTTCCATCGCCACGCCCAACCATTGGCACTCGCTCGCCGCCATCTGGGGTCTGCAAAATGGCAAAGACGTTTACGTCGAGAAGCCGGTCAGTCACAACGTCAGCGAGGGGCGGCGCGTCGTCGAGGTCGCCCGCAAGCAGAAGCGCATTTGTCAGACCGGCACGCAGGTCCGCAGCAGTTCCGGCGTGCGGGAAGGCATTCAGTTCCTGCACGACGGCAAACTCGGCAAAATCAGCCTCGCCCGCGGTCTGTGCTATAAGTCGCGCGGCAGCATCGGCAAGGTGAACGGGCCGCAGCAGCCGCCCGCGACGATGGATTACGACCTGTGGTGCGGCCCCGCCCCGCACAACTTGCCGCTGCGCAAGACCTCATTCGGCACCGTCCACTACGATTGGCACTGGTTCTGGGACTACGGCTGCGGCGACCTCGGCAACCAGGGCATCCATCAAATGGACGTGGCCCGCTGGGCGCTCAACAAGAACGCCCTGGCCAACTCGGTCGTCAGCGTCGGCGGCCGCTTTGGGTACATCGACGACGCGGAGACGCCCAACACGCAAATCTGCGTCTTCGACTACGGTGACTGCGAACTGATATTCGAGGTGCGCGGCCTGAAGACCGATCCGCTGCTCGGCGCCCGCGTAGGCAACATCGTCTACGGCTCGGAAGGCTACATGGTCTTTCCGGGTTACAACAGCGCGATCGCCTTCACGCCGAAAGGCGAGGTCATCCAGAAATTCAGCGGCGGCTCTGAGCAAGACCACTTCGACAACTTCGTGTCGGCGGTGCGCAGCCGCAAGGTTGAAACCCTGCACGCCGACATCCTGGAAGGCCATTTGTCCAGCGCGCTGTGTCATCTCGGCAACATCAGCTACCGCCTGGGCGTGGAGCAGCCGTTCCGCGCGGGCTACACCGGCCTCGGCGACGACAAGGAAGCGGCCGAGACGTTCGAGCGGATGGAGGCGCACCTCAAGGACAACAAGGTGTCGCCGGACGAGACGAGGTACCGCATCGGCCGCAAGCTGAAGCTCGACCCCAAGACGGAGAGGTTCATCGGCGACAAGGAAGCCGACGCGCTGCTGACGCGCGAGTACCGCAAGGGCTTCGAGTTGCCAATTGCCCAGGCGTGATGCGGGGCGGCCCGTGCCTTAAAAAGGGCCGCGACCTGCTATGTAGAAAAGCTGCGACGCTGAGGGTGGCACGCCCTGAGGTACTCCGAAGGGCGTGGCGTCCTTGCAACGGCCCACGCCCTTCGGAGTACCTCAGGGCGTGCCACCCCACGAGGTTATCTACAGAGCAGCTGCGACCGCGCCAGCGGTCGCGGCTCTTACAATTCGTAGGCTATCTATGAGTACAAACGACTACGCCGGCAAAGACACTTTGCCGCCGGAATTAGATCAGCGCGTCCGATCCGAGTTGGCGGCCGACGAACGCCTGGTGTGGGTCGGCCGGCCGAGGCCGGACCGGTTCCGTGGACAGACGATCCTCCTATCATTCGTCGGCGCCTTCTGCGGCGGCGTCCCTCTCTTCATCATCACCGTGGGGCTAATGGTCGCGGTTGGGGCGGGTCCGGGCGGCGGCCTCAGCGGCTGCATTCCCTTCTTGTTCTGCCTACTCCCCGCGCCATTCGTGCTGCTCGGCGGTTACATGCTGGTCGCCCCGCTTTGGATGCCCCGCCACATCCGCCGGATCATTTACGCGATCACCAATCGACGGGCCATTGTCTGGGAGCCGGCCTGGTTCAGCGACCGCTACACGGTGCGCAGCTATACGGGCGCGGGGCTTCGCCGGATGCACCGCGCGGATCGCACTAACGGGACGGGCGACCTCGTATTCGAGGAGATTTACAGCCCCAGTTCGTACAGCAGCAACGGCGGCACGACCGGCAGCCGGCACCAAATCGGCTTCCTAGGCATCGACCGCGTGCGCGAGGTGGAAGAATTGCTGCGATTAACGTTGATGGTATAATGCCTCAATCGGCTTTCTTCTCGCCCGAAGCGTTGGGAGACGTTCGCCATGCAAGCAATGGAACTGTACGATCTCATTCACCGTGAGCCATTTCAGCCGCTGCGCCTATTCATGAAAGACGGCCGGACCTTTGAAATTCGGTTCCCGCGCCTCGCCATCGTAAGCCATAATTACCTCTTCCTCGGCATCCCCATTCCGAGCGACCTCGATCCCGTTCTTCCGATCAGCGAATACCTGGAGAAGTTGCCCCAGGTGGAAATCGACCGAGTCGAGGCGCTCGGCGTTGCCATGACTTCTCCGAAACCCTGATAAATTACTGGAACAAACAACGATGTGGCCTGAAGATTTACGACGCCTACTCCGTGCGCGCCCCTTTCAACCATTCCGATTCTTTGTTCACGAGACCACGTCTTACGAAGTACGACATCCGGAGGCCGCGGCGGTCATGTCATCCACCGTGACAGTTTTCAAAAGGGGGACCGGGCCAGATCAGCTTGCCTTCGATCAGGAGATCATCATCGCCTTATTGCACATCACGCACATCGAATGCCTGCCCATGCCATTCAAAAGCAACGGTGCGTCTGCCTAAAGCCGTCAGATTAAGTCCAACCGCCGCTTCAGCACCCGCGCCCGATTACACTCCGCACATGCCCCGCGGATGATGAAAGTGTGTCCCGTGGCGTGAAACTGGTGCTGCCGACACACCTCTTCGATGGCCGCCTCGATGGCCGGACTCTGAAACTCAATCATCTTGCCGCACTGACCGCATTGCAAATGCTCGTGTTGCGGATAGCCGTAGTCGTGTTCGTAATACATGCGCGGCCCAAGTTCCAGGCGGCGCAGCAGGCCCGCGTCCACCAGCTTGGCGAGGGTGCGATAGACCGTGGCCCGACTGACGCCGAAGCCGGCCTTTTTCATGTCGTCGATGAGTTGGTCGGCGTCGAAATGATGGTGCTGGCTGAAGATGAAGCGAACCATGTCGCGCTGCTGATCGGTGAAGCGCTGCGCGCGCGACCGGCTGGCGAGATATTCGCGGAACTTGTCCTCGGGACTCTGAGACACCGCGACGGCCGGCAATTGCATGGCGCTTAATCCCCCAACAAGAAATCAAGAATGATTCTTGAATCTCATTATAGGGCCGACCGTCGCCGCGACCAAGCGGGAGCGATGGGGTTGCTTTCCGGATTATGCCATGCGCGCCATGAGACGGTCGAGGGCCGCATCCCACTTCTCGGCTGTGTCGTAACGGCCTTCGGCAATTTCCTGCCGCACCCGTGCGACGAGATCGGCGCGAATGTCCTCGTCTATAACAGCCGTGTTCGCTGCTTGGGATGAGTCCTCAGCCGTGTTCAGCTTAACGACCGAGACGTTCCACCAAGTGCGGGCGCGTGTGACCGGCCCACGAAGACCAACCGGAGAATGCCAGTACATAGATTGTCTCCCCTGGAGAGTGGAGCATGCGCGGGAAACCGCGGCCACGGCCCCAGGTTATCTTATCCATTGAGATTTGAATGAATCAACCACAGAGCCGCCCAGACGGGATCGCGCGGCGCCAACCATGACGGGTTTCTTAAATATACCACACATCCGGCCTCGTCGTCGGCGCGGACGATGAATCCGGTTGGAGAAGCCGGAAGGTAGCCCTCGCTAGTGTTCAGTTGCCCACTCCCTCTTCTCTACATTCAGTATCGTCGGGAAGTGGGGCAAGATTAAAGGAAATCTGGGAAGCGTTTGGCACGGCCTTCCGTCGCGCGGGTCACGCGGACGCTTTGAGCGCGGGATGCCCGGCGCTTCGATGGCGACGAGTAGAGGGATGAGGCGCGCGGTAGGCGGCGGGGCGGGCGAAGGGGTGGCGCGTGAGACGAGACAAAAGCACGGCGTCCGCATTGGACCGCCCGGCGCGCTAGTGCAACGTCACTCGTGGTTT
>DHJA01000269.1:23126-23774 GCA_002404095.1 Planctomycetaceae bacterium UBA4732
ATCCATGCGTGACAAAGCACTAGCCCGCTGCCTCGCGTTCGGGGGCGCGGCGCTTGACCATGCGCAGAGTGTTGCCGCCTTCGCCGCGCGGCTGGCAGCTCAATTCATCCATAAGAGAGCGCATAAGGAACACACCGCGTCCGCCGACGCGAAGTTCGCCGGGGTCGAGGTGAGGCACAGCCGAAAGGTCGAACGGCTCACCCTCGTCAAGCAGGCGGATCTCGATGTCGTCGGTTCGGAGGTAGCACTGAATTTGAACGACCGCCTCGGGGCGATCCTGGTGGGCGTGGCGGATGATATTGTTGAGGGCTTCGTCGGCGGCGAGGACGATGGCGTGGGTGGTGCATGGGTCGAAGCCGGCCGCCTGGCAGACGGTTTCGACAAAGGACCGGGCCATCGCGAGTAGCCGCAGGTCGCTGGCGATGGTCAAGTTCCAGGGCGCGACCTTCTCGACCATCCTACCCTCTCCGTCGAGCCGCGAGGGACGTTGTTGAACCTACCAGATTATAAACCGCGATGAAATTCCCATCAAGTCAGATCGTCGCTTCGCCGCGGCCCAGGGCGTTGACGTAGTGGCTCGGTCGGCGACAGATCCTAGCGGTGCAGCGGACGGATGCGCATATTCCAACCCGAAGCGCGAGCGAGGGA
>DHJA01000269.1:23869-27093 GCA_002404095.1 Planctomycetaceae bacterium UBA4732
TCGCTTGCGCTCGGGGCTTGTATGAGTTCGCAACGGTTCGCCGTATCACGTCCGCGGCGCGCTCCACTTGCGCCGCCGATACATCCAAATGTGTACACGCGCGTAGCGTATGCGTCCCGGCGACGTGAACGAGAACGCCGTTTGCCTTGAGCGCGCCGCCAACTTCGCCGGCCGTGCCAAGCGCCGGGTCAACCTCGAACCAAATCAGATTCGTCTCAACGTCCGGCGGATCAAGACGCAGGCCCGGCGCGTCGGCGATCACCTTCGCGATGACTTGGGCATTGCGATGGTCCTCCGCCAAGCGCTCGACGTGATGGTCCAAGGCATAGAGCGCCGCCGCGGCGAGGCTGCCGGCTTGGCGCATACCGCCGCCGAATAATTTGCGAACTCGCCTCGCCCGCGCGATGAAGTCGCGTGAGCCGGCGAGCGCGGAGCCTACCGGGGCGCCAAGGCCTTTGCTGAAGCATACCGACACAGAATCAAACAGCTCGCCCCAGACGTGCGGCGGCGTTCCGGTGGCGACGACGGCGTTCCAGAGTCGGGCGCCGTCGAGGTGAAGGATGAGGCCATTGGCGTGCGTCCAGGCGCTGATGGCCTGAATCTTCTCCAACGGATAAACGCGGCCGCCGCCGCGATTGTGTGTGTTTTCCAGGCAGACCAGGCGCGTCCGTACCAAGTGATCGTTGCCGGCCCGAATCTTGTCCGAAAGCTGACTGACATCCAGGATGCCATAGTCGCCATCGAGCGTACGGCAGGTGACGCCGCTAAGAGCAGCGGGGCCGCCGGCTTCGTAGTTGTAGATGTGGCAATCGACGTCGCAGAGCAGTTCATCGCCCGGTTGCGTGTGGACCTTTACGCAAATCTGGTTGGACATGCTGCCCGACGGCACGAACAGAGCGGCTTCCTTGCCGAGAAGGCTCGCCACGCGCTCTTCTAGGCGGTTGATGGTCGGGTCTTCGTGGAAAACGTCGTCGCCGACTTCGGCCGTGTTCATGGCCGCGCGCATTCCCGGCGTCGGCCGCGTGACCGTATCGCTTCGCAGGTCGATGATGGCTTGGGACATGATAATTTCCAGATGGTGAAAATAGCTTAAGTCTTCGGCTTGCTGGGATGTTCCAGGAACCATCGGCCGTCGATTTTGCGGAAAGTGACGGCGCGATCGCTTACATCCTTGAGGCGTATCGACGCCTCGGCTTCGCCGATCTTCCACTCGCCGTCACTCAGGAAGCGGTGTAATTCCTTGAGCGCGACCGAATCGAGACGGTCGCGCGTGTCCTTGACCTGTTCCTCGAAGTTGCCGCCGAATAGTTCCTTGACGCGGGCGTCGATGAAGGATGGATCGGCGAGCTGGGCGGCGAGATAGTCGAACTTGCCCGCGTTGGCCGCCTTGAGGACGGAGTTCAACGCCGCCTTTGGGGCGTCTTGCGGGTACGTCGTAAGGTCAGGTTCAACGCCGTATCGGGCGCCGGGTTTGGCCTCACCATCGGCAGCGAGGAGGCCGGCCGCACCGGCCAATCCGAAAAGCAACGCCACGCCGACGCGCATGCCTCAACTCCCATCGAGACGACCCAATCTGCCGTGTTCGCTATAATACATTTACCGCGCCGGGCGAGAGCCGACAACGGCTGGCCGCGTGACGGCAGCCGATCTTGTCCATTCGGCACACGATGTGCATTACGATACTTACAGTCTCGCATCGGCGCCAATGTGGCGCCGCGGCGACTTAAGAAGATTCCCGAGAAGCCGGCACGGCAATTTCAAGGCCGGCAAGTGGAGGCATCACTATGTCTATGCAACGATTACCCTTCGCCCGCACTGCGGCTGGTCTCATGATCGCCTTGGCTTTCACCGTGGCGCCGGCTTATGCCGCACCCGGTGGCGGCGGTGGACACGGCGGCGGTGGTGGACACGGCGGCGGTGGTGGTGGACACGGCGGTGGTGGTGGTGGACACGGCGGCGGCGGGGGCGGCTACCACGGCGGCGGCGGCGGCTACCACGGCGGCGGTTATGGCGGCGGTTATGGCGGCGGCTACGGCGGTTATGGCGGCGGCTACGGTCGGGGCGGCTACGGCGGCTATGGCGGCGGCTACGGTCGCGGTTACGACCGCGGCGGCTTTGGCTACGGCGGCTTTGGCTTGGGCGGTCTTGGCTACGGCGGCTACGGCGGCTACGCGCCGGGCTACTTCAGCAATTACGGCGCCTCGTACCCGTCCTACGGCTATTCAACGTACTCCAACTACTACAATCCGGGGGATGGGCAGTACGTCCAGCCAAACTACAACGTGGCGCCGTCCGTAAACTACGACGAAGGCGACTCACAGTCCGGGTATTCTCAGCGAGGCGAACGCGATGATCGCGCTCACATCACGGTGCAAGTGCCCAACGCCGACGCTCAGGTGTTTTTTGACGGGGACAAGACCAGCCAAACGGGTGCCGAGCGAGCGTTTGTGTCGCCGCCTCTGGAGGCGGGACGCTCCTTCCATTACACAATCGAGGCGCGCTGGATGGAAGACGGGCATCAAATGAAAAAGACGCGCACCGTCACCGTCAACGCAGGCGGGTCGGCAACCGTCATCTTCTGAGAAATGTTTCTTGGATTTGTTTAGCCGCGACCCGAAGGGGAGCGCGTGACCCAAGCGGACTACGCGCTCCCCTTCGGGTCGCGGCTAAACTATTTGCACAATCAGTTCCCGCCGTTCGCCGGTTGGCGAAACAATACAAGGTCTTGCCGCCTAATCATCACTCCCGGCCGTCCATCCGGCCGCATTCCCATCGTGTACACGCCGAATTTGCCCGACGTGGTTTCCGCGACGTACAGGGCCGCTTGACCCTGCGCCACCATACCCGTCGTCATCATGAAATGCACGTCCTTGCGCGGCGGCAAGCCAAACTCCGAGACCAGATCGACCTCGGCCCAGCCGAGGATTTTGCCCTGGTTGCGGTCGATTACTGTCCCAAGCAGCTTACCGGCGCGGTAATCAAGCATCCACACGCCATCCGTCGGTATATTCTGGATGGTCGCCACCGCGCCGGTAGCGAGGATGTAATCCTCGTAGCGGTCGGAGCTGGCCAGCGCTTCGTGCGGCCGGCCTGCCCAAAGCAACGCGCCGAGCGCGCCGACCAGAGCGCCCGCCGCCAGCCACATCAGCCGTCCACTACTCTGTTTCACGGTATCGTCTCCCCGCGGCGCCCTCCCCCACCCTGCCCTCCCCCAGCGTCGGGGG
>DHJA01000099.1:0-557 GCA_002404095.1 Planctomycetaceae bacterium UBA4732
CTGCGCGACGCACAAGGGGGAATCATCGGTTATCTGTTGATCGGTACCGATAATACCGCACGTAAGCAGGTGGAAGCCGAGCGCATGCTGCTCGATCAGCGCGTGCGCGATCAACAATTCTACACCCGCTCGCTTTTTGAATCGAACATTGATGCACTGATAACCACCGATCCGCGCGGCATCATTACCGACGTGAACAAGCCGATGGAGGCGCTCACCGGATGCACGCGCGACGAGTTGATCGGCGCGCCGTTCAAGGACTACTTCACCGACCCGGAGCGCGCCGAGGCGTGCATCAAGCAGGTGCTGGGCGAAAGAAAAATCACCGACTACGAGCTCACCGCGCGCGCCAGGGACGGCAAGGAAACCGTGGTGTCCTACAACGCGAGCACCTTCCACGACCGCGACCGCAAGCTGCAAGGAGTGTTCGCCGCCGCCCGCGACGTAACCGAGCGCAAACGCTACGAGCAATCGCTGCAGCAAGCCAACCGCGCCAAGAGCGTCTTCTTGGCGAACATGTCGCACGAAATCCGCACCCCCATGAACGCCATCCTCGG
>DHJA01000099.1:657-7318 GCA_002404095.1 Planctomycetaceae bacterium UBA4732
GGCCGCACGACCCTGAACCCCTCCACGTTCGACCTGCCCGTCCTGCTCAAAGACCTGGAGATGATGTTCCGCGTCCGCACGGATGAGAAAAAGTTATCGTTCTCGGTGGAGATGATCGGCGACGTCCCCCAATACATCGTGACCGATATTAACAAGCTGCGCCAGGTCTTCATAAACGTGCTGGGCAACGCCGTCAAGTTTACCGAGCAGGGCGGCGTCGGCTTGCGCGTGCGCGCGGACCGCGAGGGCACGACGGGATCGTTTCTCCGGGTCGAAATCGAGGACACGGGCCCGGGCATTTCGCCGGACGACCAAGACAAGTTGTTCCGGCATTTTGAGCAAACCAAGACCGGGCAACAGGTGGGGACCGGTACGGGGCTGGGCTTGGCCATCAGCCGGGAATTTGTTCGCCTGATGGGCGGTGCCATCACGGTAAACAGCCAGGTTGGCAAAGGCAGCGTTTTCGTCATTCGCCTGCCTTTGAAGGAGGGGGAGGCCCAGGCGGTTCAAGCGAAAGACAAGCCCCAGCATGTCCTGAAGCTCCAGCCCGGGCAGGCGACGTGCCGGGTGCTGATTGCCGACGACATTGAGGACAACCGCCAACTACTGGCGCAGCTTCTAGCCCCCGTCGGTTTCGAGATCCGGCTGGCGACCAACGGAGCGGAAGCCGTCCAGGAGTTTGACCAATGGCGGCCCCATCTGATCCTGATGGATTTCCGCATGCCGGTTATGGACGGCCATGAGGCGATCCGTCGGATCCGGGCCATGGCCGGCGGCGAGGACACCAAGATTATCGCTGTGACTGCCAGTGCGATGGACGAAAACCGCCAGGAGTTGATGGAGATCGGCGCCGACGATTTTATCAGCAAGCCGTTCAGGGAAGGAGAGCTATTCCAGAAGATTCACGCCCAAGTGGGAGTGGAGTACGTTTACGCCGAGCATCCCACAGCCGCGGCCCAGGAGGAAGCGGTCGAACTCACACCCGAGTCCCTGGCGTGTTTGCCCAAAGAACTCATCCGCCCGATGCGTGAAGCCGTCATTACGGCGGATCTGGACCAGTTGCTGGTAAAGATTCAGGAGGTTGAAGCCCGCGATCCTAACATAGCCCAGGGGCTGCGACGGTTGGCGGAAGGCTTTGAATATCAGAAGCTTCTTGATTTATTCGGTCGGGAGGACCTTCGGTGAGTTTGTTAAAACTTGTCGGGAGTATCCGTGAATCCGGAGCCGATTCGACGCGATGGGTTAAGAAGAAGATTGCGGGGAAGCAAGTCGGCGGGTAGCATCAAAACCGGGCTGAAGAGCCGCGGTCGCCGAAAGATAGGAGGTGCATCATGAACGTTGCGGAAGCGGAAAAGAACTTTGCCAAATTGGTGAACAAGGTCTACATCGAAGGCGTCAGCGTCGATCTTGAGCGCGACGACAAAGTAATCGCGCGTCTGACGCCGGCCGAGCCGAGGTCGCCCCTCACGGTCGGCGAGCTGAATGCGTTCTTGCACAGTCTTCCCTCGTTGGGCGATGATGCGGACGGATTTTCCCAGGACGTTCGCGCCCTCCGCGCCGAGTTTCCGGCGGAGGCCAACCCATGGGATTGATGGTTGACACGAACGTCTTTATTCGCTTCGAGAAAAGCGGCAAGCCGATCGACTTTTCCTCATGGGAGAGTTCTCAAAAGGTCTACATCAGCGTCGTGATCGTGTCCGAATTGCTGATGGGAGTTCACCGCGCGAACACGGAAGAGCGCCGGCAACGCCGGTCGGCCTTCGTCGAAGCCGTCATCTCTGGTGTCGGCGTGCTGGACTTTACCCTTCCCGCCGCGCGCGTTCATGCCGAAATCTATGCCGAACTTGTGAAGAATGGGCAAATGATCGGCGCAAACGATTTGATCATCGCGGCTACGGCTCATTGTCATGATTTGTCGGTATTGACCGAAAATGTCCAGGAGTTTTCGCGAGTACCTGGTTTGCGAGTGATTCCGTTCGTCCCTATCCCTGGAGCAGGCCATTGATGAATCCGCAGAAGCCTAAAACCGGCGCCAGGCAACCCGCCAGCATCTTGGTGGTAGACGACACCCCTGCCAATCTCCAGGTATTGGCCGGCATGCTCAAGGACCGCGGATATAAAGTCCGCCCCGTTCCCAGCGGCAAGCTGGCGCTGCTGGCGGCGCGACGCGATCCCCCGGACTTGATCCTGCTGGACATCCATATGCCGGAGATGAACGGCTACGAGGTGTGCGAACACCTCAAAGCCGACGACAAGCTCAAGGGGATTCCCGTCATCTTCATCAGCGCCCTCACCGAACAGTTGGACAAAGTGAAGGCGTTTGCCATCGGCGGGGTGGATTACCTCACCAAGCCGTTTCAGATAGAAGAACTGCACGCCCGCGTCGAAACGCACCTGAAGCTCCGCCGCCTGCAAATCGAGTTGGAGGAGACCAACGCGCGACTGGCGAAGGCCAACGGCGTGCTGTGCCGCAAGCAAGAGGAGTTGTCGGACCTGCACCACCGCAAGGACGAGTTCTTGGCGATGCTCAGTCACGAACTCCGCAACCCCCTTGCCCCCATCCTCAACGCCGTGCATCTCCTGCGCCTCCAGAAGAACGAGAACCAACTCCAGCATCAAGCCCGCACCATCATCGAGCGTCAAGTGACTCAATTGACTCGTCTGGTGGATGACCTGATGGAAGTGTCCCGCATTACGACCGGCAGGGTTCAGCTTCGCCATGATCGGGTCGTCGTGAGCAGCATCGTGGAACGTGCGGTGGAGACGGCCCGCCCGCTAATGGACCAACGCGGGCATGAACTCACGGTGTCGCTGCCGCCGCAACCGATCTGGCTGAACGCTGACGCCGCCCGGCTGCAACAGGTGGTCGTCAACTTGCTCACCAACGCCGCCAAGTACACGGCTGACGGCGGACGCATTTGGCTGTCCGTACAGCAGGAAGGCGGCGAGTGTGTGTTGCGATTGCGGGATACGGGCGTCGGCATCGCCCCCGAGATCCTGCCCCGTATCTTCGACCTGTTCACGCAGGCGGAACGGTCGCTGGACCGCTCACAAGGCGGGTTGGGCATCGGGCTGGCTTTGGTGCACCGGCTGGTGGAAATGCACCAGGGGAGGGTGGAGGCTTACAGTGCTTTGGGACAGGGAAGCGAGTTCGTCGTGCGTCTGCCGGTGGCGCCGGCTCCCGCGCCGCCGCCGCCATCGACCTCCAAAGAAACCGCCGAGCCGACCGGACCGTCCTTGCGGGTACTCGTTGTGGATGACAACGTGGATACGGCTCAGACTTTGGCGATGCTATTGAAGACGTCGGGGCATGATGTTCGGACGGCTCACACCGGGCCGAACGCACTGGAAGCGACCCTCGACTACCAACCGAACGTGGTGCTGTTGGACATTGGCTTGCCGGGACTGAACGGCTATGAGGTAGCGAAACGGATACGGCAGCAACCCGTTCTCCACAACATCGTGCTTGTCGCCATGACGGGGTATGGACAGGAGACAGACCGCCAGCTTTCGCAAGAATCGGGGTTCGATCACCACTTGGTTAAGCCCGCCGACTTCGGCAAGGTGCAACAAATTTTGGCGACCATCTCGGAGAAGGCGAGCCCCCATTGAATACGGAGAAACCTAAAAACGGCGGCGAGCAGCCCGCCAGCATCTTGGTCGTGGACGACACCCCCGCCAATCTCCAGGTGCTGACCGGAATGCTCAAGGATCGCGGCTACAAGGTCCGGCCGGTTCCGAGCGGCAAGTTGGCGCTGCTGGCGGCGCGGAAGGCGCCGCCGGACCTGATCCTGCTGGACATCAATATGCCGGAAATGAACGGCTATGAGGTCTGCCAGCACTTGAAAGCCGATGAGGTTCTCTGGGGAATTCCCGTCATCTTCATCAGCGCCCTCAACGAGAACCTCGACAAGGTGAATGCGTTCGCCCTCGGCGGCGTTGATTACATCACCAAGCCGTTTCAGATGGAGGAATTGCACGCCCGCGTCGAGACGCATCTGAAACTCCGCCGCCTGCAGGTCGAGTTGGAGGAGGCCAACGCGCGCTTGGAGAGGGTCAACGGTCGGATGTCGCGCGACCTGGCGACGGCGGCGAAGATCCAGAAGACGTTCCTACCCCGCGCCGCGCTGAGCGTTCCGGGCGCGGAGTTCGCCTGGTGCTGCCGGCCCTGCGACGAACTGGCCGGCGATGGGCTGAACATCATCCCTCTCGGCGGTGGGAAGGTTGGCCTCTACATCCTGGACGTAAGCGGCCACGGCGTCTCGTCGGCCTTGCTGTCGGTGACGCTCAGTCGTCTCCTCTCGCCGCCGTCGGAGCCGTCCTCGATCCTGATCCGGGATCGAAACGTCCTCGATCCGCTCGACGTAACGCCGCCCGCCGAGGTCGCCGACCGCCTGAACCGGCTCTTCCCCTATGACACGGCGACCGAGCAGTTCGCCACGCTCATGTATGGGGTTCTGGACGTTTCGACCGGGGATTTCCGCCATGTTTCCGCGGGCCACCCCGGACCCTTGCATCTCCTCGCCGGCAGGCCCCCGGCGATCCTCGAAAGCCCGGGGTTTCCGATCAGCCTGGCGGAAGACGCCTACGAGGAGCAGTGCGTCCATCTGGGGCCGGGGGACCGGCTCTATCTCTACTCCGACGGCGTCCCCGATGCGATGAACCCCAGCGGCGAGCGCTTCGGCGACGCCCGGCTCATGGAGGCGATCAGCCGAGGCCGGGCCGAACCGCTACAGGAGGGGATCGCCAGTCTGCTGGCGGGGATCATGCGGTGGAGTGGAAGCGAAAAGCCGCAAGATGACATTTCCCTTGTGGCCGTCGAGATTGTCCCGGCGGAATAAACCCCTGTAGTATTTACACAAGTGGGTGCCATGCTTTCGCGGCCTCTATCCGCACCGGGCAGCCGCTCGAACTGCCGCGAAAGCATGAGTGCCCGCTTGGGAATCGTGCTTTCGCGGGGTTGGGACGGGACAAGGATTTGGGACCGGCCCGCGAAAGCATGGCACCCCGATTCTAATAAGTACTTGTGTAGAAACTAATGTGATAAACCCGCCGGCTCGCCTCCGATTTGATATCGTCTCTTAGCCGTGCGTCGCCTCGAATACCTGCCCTTTCCACGCCGACATGTCCAAATACAACCCGTGCGCCCCAAGGTCGTCGCCGTCGCGCTGGTAATTCGCATCGCCCATCAAATCGCGCAGCAACCACTCCCCGCCGCGCCATTCGTCCGCCGGCAATTCCAGGTAACATTGCCCCTGTGTAAGACCGTAATTGACGCAAATAAGTAATCGGCGGCCTGCGTCGTCGTTCCAGGCGAAGGCGATGAAGCGGTCCCAAGTTGGATTGCCGTCCCACGCCTGCCGGCACGACAACAGCCGCCAACGGCCGTTGCGCACTTCCGGCCGCTTCAGGCAGGCGAGCAGCCGTTCGTAAAAAGCCGCGACCGCCGCGTCGGGCGCTTCGACGGCGCGCCGCGCCAAGTGGATCGACGTTCGCAAGCGCCGGCCGGTAAACTGGCCGTCGTGAAAGAAGCGCAGGCCCGGCGTCAGGAACGTCACCAGAGCCGCCGCCTCGCGCTGGCCCGGTGGGAACACCGCCGCGGCGCGATCTTCGTCGTGGTTCTCCATGAATCGCGCGCAGCGCTTTTGAAAATCGAGGCCGGCGTTCAAGTGGCCGCGAACCCCCAACGCATCGCCGCCGTGTAAGCGGTCGTACAGTCGCTTATCGTAGGTGTAGTTGAAACCCTGTTCTTGTAACGCCCATTCGCGATCCCAATAGACCTCAGCTAAGAATTGGAAATCGGGCCGCCGCGCCCGCACAGCGGCGACGGCCTCGGGCCAGAACAATCCGTCCGCCGGGGCGGCGCCGTCAGCCGGCCGCGAATGATCGCCCCACGTCCGGGCGATGACGTCCGGCAGCAGCAGCATCGCCATGTCGCAACGCACGCCGTCGCAGCGCTCGGCGATTGCCTTCAATTCTTCGATCATCGCCTGGCGTAGTCCGGGATGCCGATAGTTCAATTGCAGCGTGTCAGGCCAGCCGGCGAAGTACGGATCGCGTCCATGCGCCAACACGGTGTAACCACGGCCGGTCTGGATGCGTCGATAATTTTGCGGCTCGCGGGCGAGGTCGTCGTCGGAGCCGTGGATGTAATACTCCGGGTGGGATTGGGTCCAAGGGTGATCGAGGGCGGTGTGATTGGGCACGAAATCAAGCATCAAGCGAAGGCCGCGCCCTCGCAGCCGGTCGCGCAGCCGCGCCAGCGCCGCGTCGCCGCCGAAGTCCGTATGGACGCGATACGCGCACACGGCGAACGGCGAGCCGCATACGTCGGCCTCGGTGAAGCCCGGCAACTCCTCGGCGAAGTGGCGGCGCCAGTCCGCATTCTCGCGGGTGATTTGCCGGCCGGCCGGCCCCGTCTGCCAGGCGCCTAGCATCCAAACCCAATCGAACCCCTGCGCCGCCAGCCGGTCGAGCACCGCGTCCGGCAGATCGTCGAGCGTGGCGCGTGCGGCGATTTCTCCCAGTATTATGCGGGTATTCAACTCCATCAAGGAGGGATAAAGGGTGTTTGTCATGAGCGGTCTCTCAGACTCTGTACCGAAAGGGCGGGGAAACCCCGCCCCTACCGAGGGAAATCGCTGTAGGGGCGGGGGTTTCC
>DHJA01000099.1:7393-15161 GCA_002404095.1 Planctomycetaceae bacterium UBA4732
GGGGGGAAACCCCCGCCCCTACCGAGGGAAATCGCTGTAGGGGCGGGGTTTCCCCGCCCTTTGCGGTCGGCCTCTCACAACAAGGCGGTGCGTTCGTCGAAGCCGTACATGAGGTTGAAGTTTTGTACGGCCACGCCGCTGGCGCCGCGAATCAGGTTGTCCAGGCACGCCAGCACGACGATGCGCCCGCGCACCACGCGCACAGTTACGTCAAAGAAGTTGGTCCCCGTGCAATCCTTGGTGGCCGGTAGTCGCTCCACTACGCGCACAAATGGAGCGCGGGCGTAGTAGCCGCGATACAGATCGAGCAACTCGGCCTCGGACGATTGGCGACGCGGCGTGGCGTAGATAGTGGAGAAGATGCCGCGGTCCATCGGAATGAGATGCGGCGTGAACAGCACCTCGACCGGCTCGCCGGCCACGTCGGTCAGCACCTGTTCGATCTCCGGCGTGTGGCGGTGTTTGCCGACCATGTAAGCGGCGACGCTTTCATTGCACTCGGGGAAATGGGTAGTCAGCTTGGGCGTACGGCCGGCGCCGGAGACGCCGGTCTTGCTGTCGATAATAACGCCGCGCGGTTCTAGATAGCCGCCGGCGGCCAGCGGGGCCAGGCCGAGAATGCCGTTCTGCGAATGGCAACCGGGGTTGGCAACAAGCTGGGCCGAGACGATTTCCTCGCCGTACACCTCCGGCAAGCCGTAGACCGCTTGGGTGAGATGCGCAAGGTCTTCGTGACTGGCGCCGTACCATTGGGCGTAGACGTTGGGATCGCGGAGGCGGTAGTCGGCGCTGAGGTCGATGACGCGGAGGCCGTGGCGCAACAGCGACGGCAGGACGCTCATGCTGGCGCCGTGCGGCAGGCAGCTGAAGACGCACTGGACGCCGCGGGCCAGCAGTCGGTCGGCGTGAAACGGCTCGCAGCGGAGGTCGATGCGGTGGGCGAGGCTGGGGTGCAGATCGGCGACGAGCGGGGCGTCGTCCTGGCGCGAGGTGACGGCGGCGATCTCGACGTGCGGATGGCGCAAGAGGATTTTAATGAGTTCGAGGGCGGTGTAACCGGAGCCGCCGAGGATGGCCGCCTTTATCATTCGCGTATGTCCGTTGTTCAGGGCGAGCAACTATCGCCTGTCTCTGTTTCATGTACTAGAGTTCTAGCGTACCGCGCCGGTTCGCTTGGAGAAGAGAGGATTTGTGGCGATGCCAATTGCTATGTTTGCGACCACCACGGTTTTTGCCGTGGCGAAGCCTACCGGCCTGTGGGCAATCTTCTTCCTACCCCTGGGCTTGGTGGTCTGGCTGTTATTGCGCGGACTTTTACGATCCGAAAAAGCCGAAGGATTTGTCCAGCCCGTTCTCTGGTTTTTTGCTGGGACAGGCGTGGTTGGCGTCGTCATAGGAGGAATCGTTTTAGCGGTAGGCGAGTATTCCAGACACGGCCTGAGAGTCTCGCAGGACGGCCTTGTCTTGCTCGCCCTTTTGGGGATGCTCGCCGTTGCTGGGGGGCTACTCTGGGTCGCGAGGACGACGGAAGGAAGTCATATCCTCGCTATGGCATGGCTATTCTACAGAGTCGTTCCGGTGGTCCTCATCGTCAGTCTATTTGTGGTCTATGTCCTGTTCGGTCCTCCACGACACCGTTAAGCGCCGCGGGCTACGACCAGGGCGTCACAAAGCCTCTCCGTCTTGGGCGGTATAAATGTCCTCGCCCTCTTCGAGCCAGAAATCGAAAGAGCCGCCCGTATCAGCCAGCCGCATGACATCCAGAGTAGAAACGTCTCCTTCGTCGAGTTCCAGTTCGACCGGCTCGCATCGCCGCGCCAACTCTAGTAGGCGCTCCAACTCTTGCCTTGGTACGACCGCTTGATCGCCGATCATATGGGCGTGAATGGTTGTCATGCCAACATTCCTTAACTTTACGAGGGCCAGAAAGTTTGGAGCGGCGTCCAGCTGGCTCGCGCTCTATTATACGGGAAACGCGATCGCGCCTTCCCGAGGGACACATGGAACTTACCGTACAGAACGTCTACGGCTTATTGTTGCGCAGCAAGCTGTTGTCCGCCGATGAAGCTAGGACAATGTACGCGCGTTGGCAGGCGGAGGCCAAGGACGGCGCCACGAACCTGGGCCGCTTCGCCGCCTGGCTGGTGTCGCACAAGCTGGTGACGGAATACCAGGCGTCGTTGCTGGTGCGCGGTCACGCCGACGGCTTTTTCCTCAACGAATACAAGATTCTCGACCGTCTCGGCAAAGGCCGCATGGCCGGCGTCTACAAGGCCCAACATCGCCTTGGCCAGATTTTCGCCGTCAAGGTGCTGCCGCCGTCGCGAGCCGGCGATCCGAATTTCCTGGGCCGCTTCCAGCGCGAGGCCAAGCTGGCCATGCGCCTTAAGCACCCGAACATCGTTCGCACCTTTCAGGTCGGTCAGGCCGGCGACCTTCATTACCTAGTTATGGAGTATTTAGAGGGCGAAACGGTGGAAGACGCGCTGGTCCGGCGAAAAAAGCTGCCGCCGGCCGAAGCGGTGCGGCTGGTGTTCCAGGCGCTGCAAGGGTTGCAGCACATCCACGAGCAAGGATTGGTTCACCGCGACCTCAAGCCGGCCAACCTTATGCTCGTGAACGGGGCGGCCGACAGCACCACCCGCGCCACGGTCAAGCTGCTCGACATCGGCTTGGGGCGAGTCTTTTTCGAGGAAGGGGGCGCCGGGCCGGCGGACGGTGATGGTTTGACGGGCGAAGGCGTTCTACTAGGTACGCCGGATTATATGTCGCCGGAACAGGCGCGCGACCCGCGCACGGCCGACATCCGCAGCGACGTTTACAGCCTCGGTTGCGTCCTCTATCACGCTCTCGCGGGCCAGCCGCCGTTCCCCGACACGAACATCATCAGCCAGATGATCCGTCACGCCACGGAGCCGCCCCGGCCGCTCAAGGAGCTTAATCCCGCCGTGCCCGACGGCCTGCAACAGATCTTAAACTGGATGCTGGCCAAAGACCCCGCCGGCCGCTATCCGACGCCGGAACGCGCCGCCCAGGCGCTCGAAGTGTTTCTGGCCGCGGGCGCCGAGTCGTCGCAAGCACCGGAATCCGATCCGAATATGGGGTCGTATCTATCGTGGCTCCAAGAAGAGGGCGATAAGAGACCCTCCCCGGCTTCCGTCCCCACCGAGGCCGCGATCAACCTACCTCCCGTCCAACCAGCGCGTCCGACGAGCGAGGCCGGCCCACAGCGGCAAGCGGGAGCCAAACCGCGATCTAAGCAGAAACCTCGTTCTCAACTCGCGCCGGCGCCCGTGAGACCGCCGTCCGGCGCGGCGATTCCGGTCATCGACGTGGAACTGGCGCCGACGGCGGCGCCTCAACCGTTGTTCGGATTACCGCTGACGCGCCGCGATTTTGTCGTGTTCGGCATCGGCGCCGGCGCCGGCGCGCTGGCCACGTTCCTCGGCTGCATGGTCGCCCTACTCGGTAGGCGCTCGCCGCCGCCGCCAACGCCGCCGGAGGATAAGAAGGAGAATTGAAGTTAGGGGTCTGTGTTTGTAGTCATATAGGACTTATAGGACTTATAGGACCCATTGGTCCTATAAGTCCTATTGGTCCTATGGAGAGTCTCGCTTACGCTCGACTCACTTTCCAACGCTTTCTGGAACAGGTTTACTTATCGCTCTTCGGCTTTTCCGGGGCGGCGCCAGGACGAGGACCACGCTGCGGCGCGGGGAACTCAAACTTCTCGCCGTTCAGCTCTTTCCATTCCTTCTTCTGGTCGTCGGTCAGGCTGTTGACGGTCTTCTCCATCGCTTCCTTCTGCATGGCCTGAATCTTCGTGAAGATTTCGCCCATCTTGGTACGATCACCGCCGGCGGCTGTGAACATTTCCTGAGCGTCCTTGGCCATCTCCTCCGTAGAGTCTTTAATGCTCTTTTTCTGCGCGTCGGTCAGCTTCAGCGAGGTCTGAACGTCTTCTTTGCTCAATGCGCGCAAGCCGCCGGCTTGCACTTCCAGCTGCTTGAGACGCTTGACCTGATCGGCCTTGAGGACGGTGGGAACGGCCTTTTCGATCTCTTCCGTTTCCGCTTTCCGCAGCTCGGCCCCTTTCTCACGGTTCATGTCGGCCCGGGCTTTGGCGATGTCTTCTTTGTACTTGTCGGTGATCTTCGTGATCTGGGCCTTCTGGTCGTCGGTGAGCTTCAACTCTTCCTGGACCTTCTCCATGCCCAGGAGCTGGGCGGCGCCCGGCGCCGGAAAACCGCCGCCGGGACGGCCGCCCGGTCGCGGCTGGGCGAAAGCAGGGGAAGCCGCCAACAGGACCAGGCCGACGGTTACAATCTTGGTGCAGACGTTACGCATTGTCAGACTCCTCCTCGTAGGGTACGGGATCAGGGTGCGAGTACGGTAGATAGAAACCCCGATATTGTATAGAGGACTCGCGCCGCGGCCTGTTTTTTCCAACTAAGGAGACGGAGCATGGTGCGGATTACGGAGACGTTGTCGATTCCTGACGAGGAGTTGTCGTGGAGTTACGCGCGTTCAAGCGGTCCCGGCGGGCAGAACGTCAATAAGGTGTCGTCCAAGGCGGTGCTGCGTTGGGACGTGGGCGCCAGCCCGAGCGTGGCGGATGACGTGAAGGCCAGGCTGCGGGCGCAACAGCGTCGGCGGATCACGACCGAGGGCGAGTTGGTGTTGTCGTCGCAGCGTTTCCGCGATCAGGAGCGCAATCGCCAGGACTGCCTGGAAAAGCTGTGCGAGATGGTGCGGACGGCGACGTTGGCGCCAAAAGCGCGCAAGAAAAAAAGGCCGACGCGGGCGTCGAAGGAACGCCGGCTGGCGGAGAAACGGCATCGGTCGGCGGCGAAATCGACGCGGCGGAAGCCGACGGGAGAGTGACGGCGAGCGGCGGGGTTTATCCCCGCCGTCCGGCCCGCCGGGATGAACCCGGCGGCTCGCCAATCTCAGATCCGGTTGCCCCGACGCGAGTCGTAACCTACCGTGTCAATAGAGGGTCAGTGCGCCAAACGCGCGCCCCGCAACCGGCCCTCCTACCGACGTGACCCGCCATGAGCCGTCTCAAAAAGTTCACGAAATCGGCCCTCTGCGCCGCCTACCTCTACTCCGGCGCCGCCCACGCCCAAGAGTGGTTGCAACGCCGCGCCGGCCGTCAGTTCATGACGATCCTTCTGTTCCACCGCGTCACGGACCAGATCCCCGAGGACGGACTGACCGTCTCCACCGCACGCTTTCGCGCCCTTTGCGCCATGCTCCGCCGGCGCTTTCGCGTCGTGCCGTTGGCCGAGGTTTTTGACGTACTCCGCTCCGGCCGGCCCATGCCGCCGCGCACCGTGGCCGTCACCTTCGACGACTGCTACCGCGACAACCTCTTCGCCGCCCGCGTCCTCGCCGAATATGGATTGCCCGCCTCCTTCTTTGTTCCCACCGCATTCGTCGGCACGGATCATATCTTCCCGTGGGACCACCACCTGCCGCGCATGGCCAACCTGACTTGGGACGAGGTGCGCGAGATGGCCGACATGGGCCACGAGATCGGCTCGCACACCGTCAACCACGCCAACCTGGGAACCGCCTCTTACGAGGAGGCGCGGACGGAGTTGTTCGAGTCGAAGGCCGTCCTGGAAAAGCAACTCGGCCGGAAGGTGAGCTGGTTCGCCTACCGCTTTGGGGGGAGAGAGGATCTCCGACCCGAAGCGGCCGCGCTGGTGGAAGAGGCGGGCTATGAGGGTTGTCTGTCGGGCTACGGCGGCTTCGTCTACCCCGGCGCCGACGGCCGCATCCTGCCGCGCGACTCGTCGCCCGTCTACCAGGGGCTGCTTAACGTGCAGCTGCACCTACGCGGCTGTCTCCAGTGGTTTTACACCATGAAACGCGGCCTCGGCCTGCCGGACGGACTCGAAAACCGGGTCGGCGAGCGACTGCCGGCGCTCCAGATGGACAGCGGCGTGATTTCGCTTCCGCACTGAGCGCGGGGTCGTTTAGCCGCGACCCGAAGGGGAGCGCTCTTCGCCCGCGCTCCCCTTCGGGTCGCGGCTAAACAATTTTCTCCGCAGCACCCGCACACCGTCGAAGCAGCGTTCCATCAACCGGCGCGCCTTTTCACGCGGCCCACCGCGATGGGCGCGCAGCTGAATCAACGACCGCGAAGCCGACGCCATTTGCAGCTTATACGGAGCTTCATCGGCCAGAAAATCGAACTCGCGGCGCCCGGCCTCGATGGCAGCGCGAACCGCATACGCCAGGATCACGCCGCCCGGACGGACGCTATTGGGTACATTTACGCTCCGTCCCGTCTGATAAGTAATCGTTTTGTCGCCCCACGTCATGCCGTACAGGGCCGCGACCGGCTCGCCGCGCACGGTCAGCTGGTGCAGTTCCAGCGCGCCGCGTTCCAGCAATGTCCGCAGGATCGCATCGTGAAACTGTAAAAAATTCGGCGAGTGGAAGACGCCGGATTGCCCGTCTCCTTCCCAGCGCGCGTGATGCAAATCGATCAGAACGCGCGTCGCCTTCTCCAGCTCGGCCGCGTCGGTCACGCGCTCCAGGCGCGCCGCGCTGTCCGCCCACTCCTCGAAAGCGCGGAGGGATCGCGTCACCTGGCGGCGATGAGTGCATGACAGACTTTTGAGATAGTCTTCCCATGTCTTAGGTAGAGAAATGTACGGGGCGCGGGCCGTTTCGGTCGTCTCGACGGTCAAGCCGGCTTCGCGGAATGCGGCCGTAAGCAGGGCGGGCATGGGGCCGTCGCCGTCCATCATCGGCAACACGGCTTCGTCCCATGCTCCTAACGTCCCGTCCGTCAGCGCGACGACCAACCGCCGCGCCACCGCTTCCTCGGCGCCGCGCTCCGCGATCACATTGAGATGATTGGAACAAACGCCGTGGCCTTCGCGCTCGCCCGACGCCAGGAACTCCAGGCGGCGAAACGGCACGACGCCGCGATACCAGTGCCGGCGAAGCGACAGCGGCGCCAATCCGACGAGCCGGCCCGAGTCGCGGAACAGGGCGATGCGCAGCTGCCGGCCTTGTTGCGACCCGTAGACTCGCTGCCATGTCAGCAGCCATTCCGGCGACAGCGTCAGCTCGTTGCGCTCGCTCCGCTCCAGCAGTTCGGTCCACTCCGGCCGCAGCTGTTCGGCCTCGGCCGCTGTGGTTGCCAGCACGCAGGTGAACGCGTGGGACGGCGTCAATGGTCGTCCGCCGGCCGGTGCTTGCCGGCACGGAGGCGGCTCAAAGAGTTCCATAGACGATAACTCTGATATTTGAAGAAGTCGCGCACGGGGGATCGGCCGAACGGCGTCGGTGTGCGGCCGCGCCGGCGCAGACTGTTGTTGACCACGTAGACGGCGCCGCGCCGCTTCGTCTCGGCCGTTTCAAACGTGAGGGCGAACGAGATTGTCACCGCGTTGTCAGTCGTCACCCAATGCGGATGGTTGACCGGGATGTGAACGCCGTCGCCCGGATTCATCGTAAACGGGACCGCCCTGGCTTTCGCTTCCTCTGCGAATGGCAGCGAATCATGGAGGCCAGAGTAGAACAGCTCGATGTTTTCCTCCGACAGGATCGAACGGTCGAAGGAGATACGGCGGCGAGGGTTTGAATCATCGTCGGCCTGGCGTTAGGGGGGTGAATCGCATCCGCTGCGAGAAGGCGCCGCTATGGAGTGCGGCGCGCTGGTTCCTACGCAAGTATAGGTTAGAAAAAAAGCAACAGGCGAGCCGCTGGATTTATGCAAGCGTTGGCGAGCCGGGGGCGGAAGCCC
>DHJA01000165.1:0-6626 GCA_002404095.1 Planctomycetaceae bacterium UBA4732
ACGCCGCCCGCACGAACACCCGGGCGATCGACCCTAGACAACACAGAAACGTACCGAACACGAAGTGGGCGGCGTCCACAAAGAACACGTGTTCCTGGCCGGCTAACGCCGCATCCCATCGGGGCCTCAGTTGGCTGTCCAAGAACTCCCGTTGCTCCCGGACGTGGTCGGGCAAGTTTTTTTGGGCGGGACCGGCAACGCCCGGATGCGACGCCACTGGAATTTCAACCCCTTCAAAAACGTGCGGACCTGGGTCGGTTGCCGCCGTAGGCCGGTCAACTGCTCGATCCGGTCGCACGCCTCAGCTGCCGTCCGAACCGGGACGGCGGTGAGCGAAGCGCGAATGGCGTTCGTAAAAGACGCCAGGTCGCTGACGGGGCCGGTCACGTCCCACGGACGCAGTCCATCCAAGCCGCCGTGCCGATAGGCGGCGACATAACGCTGAACGGTGGCTCGACCGAGGCCGGCGATGGTCGCCGCCTTCGCCCGAGTAATCCCACAAGGGAGCAACCACAAGATCAGCATCTTGCGGCGGACGTGGGACCGCGGGTGAGACTCCCGCTCGGCGATCACTACTTCCTGGTCAGCAGCCGTCCGTTGTACCCGATACCATGCCATCCTAGCGCTCCCTGGCAAACCGGTTGGATCGTTACCTCGATCCAGATATTATAGGCTTACCAGCCGCTTGGAAAACGTCTCAGTCCGGACCATGCGGAGTAGAGGTGTCGCTTAGCTTCTTCAACGGTGTCGTCGGCCCACATGGCTCGAATGCGAGCAATCTCATCGTCGCTGATCAAAGGCAACCCGACTTCCTTCTGGATCGTGAGTAGACGAGCCAGAATTTCCTGCCGGGCTTCAACGGTGAACGGTCCTGCCACAGTCGTAACGCCGTCCCCCATCAGGGCAATCCGTCCGTCCCGTCGCTCCACCATTCTTTTTGACCGCACGTTCCTGAACTTGGCGAGCCAATCGCGAAACTCCATAAGGGGTTCCAAGTGCTCATGTCCCGAATCGATCATCGCTTCCATGCTCCGATCCTTCACCACAACAGTGCATGTCCAGCAGCCGAAGCGAGAGGACGACCTGCCGCACGACGGAGCCTGAGACTTGTCGATGACCAGCGGGCATTCGCCGCCTTGTGCGTTGCGATACAACGTCACCAACTCCCGGTGGCTTCCGCCCCAAGGCGGCGTTCGTTGAAGCAAGATCAGCCACACGTCCTCGGTGGTCATGTCGATGATGGGGCGGAAGACCATACACCCCCTTCATGTCGTCGTGCGCGTTAAGGCGGGAGCCGGCGATGTTCCGATGGCGGTTGGTGGTGACCGCGCGGTTGGCGGACTCAGCACTGCGGACGCCAAGAAGTAGAACGACCTCACCGCTCTCGGAAATCTTGGTGCGAATGTAGTTCGAGGTCGGAGCGATCTTCATTCGGTCGGTACACCACCGGAACATGCGGGTCGGGGCTGGGTAACCGCGGCCAATCAAGTTAACCCAGAACGTCTGATCCGGGTCAGGTGTGGTTTTGACGACGACAATGGGAAGATGCAGGTTTTCAGCGGCGGTCTGTAATCGAGCGAGCATCTTGTCAATGTATGACGTCAGAACAGGAGACTCGACCAGCGTATCGTTGCACAGGAGGTGAACGGGCCGCTTGCGGTCGCTTGGGGCAAGGTCGAGCAGCATCTCGAAAACGAGTTGGGCTAGTAGGGTGCTGTCTTTCCCGCCCGAGTATCCGATTATCCAGGGATCGCTATTCGCTGCAAGGTACTCGTCGCGGATGTCGGCCTGGGCGGTTCGCAGCCGGTCAAGAGTGCCGTGGCGGATAGGGGGGTGCTGTTCAACCATGCCGGTTCTGCCGTATTTGGTAACAGGAAGGACGCCTTTTCCGGCCTATAATCGGCAAGGCGAACGAGACTCCCGTACCGCAATTTCGGTCGTCGGGAACGCAGTAACCCCGCAGGCTTCCTGTCTTGCTTCTGCAGCCCGCGAAAACGAGTTGACGCTGTGTTCGGGCCGCTGCATTGAGGTTTCCAGTAGTAAAATACCACTTTAACATGATCGTGACCACCGTTCGCTGCCCAAGACACGAACGCTATGCATTAATTGTGACGTTACAACTCGAACGCACGACACGATTTCTTGGACTTCATCCTCAACTACGACATCAAATATCGCATGGGCCAGGGCGCGGCCGGCGAGGAGGACGACGAATGAGCACGGGCTTGGTGATCCGCAGTAGCCGTCGCTGAAACCTACTGGCCAATGCCTGTCCCACTCCCTACCATACCGTTTTGCGTTGCGCCCGATCCGCCGCCCCGGAGCGGGATCGCGCCCCGGCGTCGGGGCGCTGAGCGGGACGCTCTGTTCTCCGGCCGCAAGGCCGGGCACGGAATCAAATCAATATGTACGCAGTCTTTGTTGACGGTTCACGCCAATACCAGGTGAGCGAAGGCGACGTGGTCAAGGTGGACTACCGCGAGGCCGAAGCCGGCGCCGCCATTGAGTTCGCCCACGTGGTCCTTTTCGCCAACGGCGACGATCTTCGCATCGGTCAGCCGGTCGTCGAAGGCGTTCGCATTCTCGGCGACGTGGTCGATCATCCCTCGATCAAAGTCACCATCCAGCACTTCCGCCGCCGCAAGAATTACCGCCGCTTCAAGGGCCATCGCCAGTGGTATACGGCCGTGCGCGTCAAAAGCATTTTGCTGCCCGGCCAGCAACCGCCGCCGCCCGCGTCCAAGCCGGAAACGCCGGCTGCGTCTCCCACGCCCGCGCCGTCTCCCGCCGCGACTTGATCGATGGTGGGGCGCCCGCTCCGCGGGCGCCATGTCCGTCAGGGAGGCCGGATCACGTCCCCGAACCGTCATGGCGCCCGCGGAGCGGGCGCCCCACCATGGGATTACGTGGGTTCGTGTTGCTCCCAGGCGCGAGGGCGCTGTATAACCCATTCCCCAGAAGGTTCGCTGGCGGCGGTCCCTTGAAAACACGGATGGAGTCGCACCCTCTCCCTGCGGCTAATCGGGCACGGAGGCCCTTATCATGCGTTTGCGCATCGCGATCATCATCTTTCTGACGCTGTCCGTCGGAGGCTTCGCCGCGTTGTCCTTACTACGCGGACAAGACCGTCCCCTCCCCTCGCCTCCGTCGGCCGCGCCCGCTCAACCGCTCCGCGACCTCTCTCCACTCAACGACTCGCAGAAAGAAATACTGCTCAACGCCCAGCGCGGCGC
Source organism: Planctomycetaceae bacterium UBA4732 (assembly GCA_002404095.1). Taxonomy (GTDB): domain Bacteria; phylum Planctomycetota; class Planctomycetia; order Gemmatales; family Gemmataceae; genus UBA4732. The sequence continues at coordinate 3,234 of DHJA01000165.1, forward strand.
CGAGTGGCTCTACCGCATGAACACCGTCAAGGGCCGCTTCACGCCCGGTCTGGCGCCCGCCCTTCAGGACGTGGTTTTAGAAGACGATCATTACCTACGCCAAGCCGGCAGCGCCTTCGCCCTAGCCCGCGCCGCCCGCTTCCTCCGCGAAGACCGTTACACCGCCCGCGCCACCCAGACCATCCTCGCCCTGCTCGATGACACGGCCCTTGACACGAAGGACCAGACGCGCTGTACGTCCATGCCGTCGTCGGTCGTCAACCGTCTCGCGTCGGCCGGCCTGCTCGTGTTGGCGATCAACGAGCTGCCCGATCCGCAGGCGGACCTGCTCGAGTCGTCCGAACAGCTATGCAATTTTATCCGTCGGCAAGCTCGATCGGACGGCTCCCTCGCCATCGCCGACGGAAAGGCCGCCGAGGAGGCCGACGCCGTTTCCTACCCCGGCCTGGCACTGTACGCCCTGATGCGTAGCCAGGTCCGGCGACCCGCGCCCTGGAAAACCGACTTGGTGCGCAAGGCGGTCGTCGCCTACCGGCCTTGGTGGCGCGATCACAAGAACCTGGAATGCGTTCCGTGGCTGACGGCGGCGTGTACCGAAGCGTATCTGGCGAGCAAGGACCAGTCCGCCGCCGATTTTGTTTTTGAGATGAACGACTGGCTCTGTGCGTTGCAATATCCGCTGGACGCGCAGCACGAACGGACCTGGGGCGGCTTCAAGGGCTGGGCAGAGGGGCGCCCGACGGAAACGCCGCCCACGATTGTTTCGGCCTGTTACGCCGAGTCGCTGACCAACGCTTGCCGCACGGCCCGCCAGGCGGTCGATCTGGACCGTTACCGGCGCTACCAGGGCGCGCTACAGATGGATTTGCAATTTACGACCCGGTTGCAGTACACGGAAGGCAATACCAGCCACTTCGCGGAGTGGTATCGTTCGCGTCTGGTGGGCGGCTTCCACGCTTCGCAACAGGACGGCAACCTCCGCATCGACGCCACCCAATTCGCCGTGACGGCCTTGCTCCAATTCGTCGAGGCCGATGTACGCTAGGCGACTATCCCATAAGGGATGTCACGAGCCGCGACCGTTAGGGAGCGGGGACGATTCCCCCGCTCCCTAACGGTCGCGGCTCGTCGAGCGGAGGCCGGGGGGCATAGCCAAACCGCGCGGCCTCGGGTAGATTAACCCATAGGGCGGCGGTGATCGCGAATCCGGCGCGCCCCTTCTCGTTCGCCCTATCTGCGGCCGGGTTCTCACGCCAGGCGGTTTCGATCCATGAGTGAAGAACGTACGCCTCTGCCTCGGCCGCGCTGTCGCAGTCTGATGGGAGTTCGCTTTCTCGGTACGGGCAGCTACGTTCCCGAAGCTATCGTCACCAATACCCATCTTTTCGAGCGCTTTGGCTTCGATTCCGACTGGATCGTCAAGCGCACCGGCATCCTAGAGCGCCGGCACGCCGCGCCCCACCAAGCCACCAGCGATCTGTGCCACGAAGCGGCCGTGCGCTGCATCGAAAACGCCAAGGTCAACCCGCGCGACATCGACCTCGTGGTGCTGGCCACCTTCACGCCGGATATGTCGTTCCCTTCGACCGCTTGCCTCGTTCAAGATCGGCTACAACTCAGCGCCGCGGCCATCGAAGTGCAGGCGGCCTGCGCCGGCTTCATGTACGCGCTCATCACAGGCGCGGCCTACATCGTCTCGGGGGCGAGCGACCTGGCGCTTATTATCGGCGGCGACTGCAATTCGCGCGTGCTGAACCCCAACGACATCAAGACGTATCCGCTGTTCGGCGACGGCGCCGGGGCTGTACTCCTGGCGCGCGGCCGGCCCGACCAGGGTTTGGTGAGTTTCAGCCTCGGCGCGGACGGCGCCGGCGGCGACTTGCTGAGCCGGCCGATGTGCGGCAGCCGGCTGCCTCCGACGGCGGAGTTGATAGAAAAAGGCCTGCACTATATGCACATGGACGGCCGGGCGGTGTTCCGCTGGGCCGTCGCCATTCTGTGCGATACCATCCAGGACGTATTAAACGCCGCCGGGCTGAAGCCGGGCGACGTTGATCTGTATATTCCGCATCAAGCGAACATCCGCATAATCAACGCGGCCATCGACGTCCTGCACATCCCACGCTCCAAGGTCTTCAACAACCTGGACCGTTACGGCAACACGTCGGCCGGTTCGGTGCCGCTGGCGCTGGACGAGGCGGCGTCCGAGGGCCGCATCGAGCCGGGCAAACTGGCCGTGTTGAGCGGCTTCGGCGCCGGCCTTGCTTGGGGCACCGCCGTGGTTCGCTGGTGAAACGGCCTTGACTCGCTGGAAGACCTTGGTTATACCCTTCCCCTCTTTCCTATCGCTTTTAGAGCAGGATCGGCGAGCCGGATGGCTCGCAAGGATGACGTTATGCGCCATTGCATGGCCGCGGCGCTTGCGCTGGCGGCCGCGTCGCTGACTGGTTGCTTCACGGCAACGCCCGACCGCGCGCTCACCCATTACGACGCCAAAATGCCTTTCAGCACCCTCGCCGGCGACGACGTGGTGCAGTTGGACGTTTACCTCGTGGAACGGCCGATAGCCGACCTCTGCATCAACCGTGAAGTCTGGGAACTAGCCGACGAGCAGGTGCTACAGGAACGGAAACAAGTTTTGGAAGAGAACGGCTTCCGCGCCTGCGTGCTGGGCGACAGCCCGCCGGACAGCCTGCGGGCAATGCTGCTCTCGGAACGAAGCTGCGCCAATCCGCGGCGGCTGCGCTTCCACGCCGGCAAACCTACGCAAATCGTCCTCGGTCCTGTCGAGTCCCGACTTGCGGTCCCGCTTCATCAGGACGGCGGGGTAACGACCGTCGATTTGGATCAGGCGCAATGTCTGTTACAAATCACGACCCGGTTGACCGACGACGGCCAAATCGTCCTTCAATTTGCGCCGCAAATCCGGCACGGCCAGCAGGAAGGGACGCCGCACCCTGTGCAAGAGCCTTCGGGCGAGCTGCGCTGGGGCCCGCAGTTGGGTCAGCCGACGGAAACCTATCTCGGCTTGAGTTGGGAACTCACCGTTGCCCCGAACTCCTATGTGGCGATAGGTACGCGGCTCGACCGCGACGACACCCTCGGCCAACGCGCGTTTCTTAATATGGAAGGGTTACGGACTCAACGCCTACTCGTGCTGCGCGCCAGCCGCGCGCTTGCAGGCGGCGTTCCGGGGGAAGAGACGCACGATCGCTCGCCGCCTTTGGCCCTGCAGGCCGGATGGGTTTCGGCGCGTGGGACGGCGCCTTGAATGTACGTCACTCCCTCCGCGAGTGACTTTTATAGTGGGCCGCTCGCTCCGCGAGCGGCTTTCACGACAGCCAGCCGCCCCCAGTATGACGGCCCAGGTCACTCGCGGAGCGAGTGACCCAC
>DHJA01000165.1:6734-17315 GCA_002404095.1 Planctomycetaceae bacterium UBA4732
CCACTATAAAAGTCACTCGCGGAGCGAGCGGCCCACGACAATAACGACCGAAACGACGAAAACATAGCCGTTCGCGCAAGCAAAGAGAGAAAAACCGTTTTTTGGTAGCGAGACTTCGCGCGCCGGGGTATGTTTAATAGGTGAGGAGCGGGGCGGGTGCGCCCTCTGCAATGTAAGGGAGAACATCATGTCGAAGGCGAACGGTCGATACGCCATCATAATCATTGCCGGCCTATCCGCCGGAATGCTGTTAGCCCAATCCGCAAGGGCCGACGACGCCGATCTGCTCAAAGAGGCGGAAGCTCGCCGCGCCATAGCGGCCCAGCAAGCGGAACGCGACGTCCGCGATGCCCGTGAGGAGTCGTATAAGACCGCTCGCACTCAGCCGGGCAAGGCGCTGGAACGTCTTCGCGGCCTGCTACTTCGGGTGGATAACGACCCGGATCTGACGGACCAACAACGCGGCGCCCTCACGTCGCTTTTGAAGCGAGACCTCGTCGCGCTTCAGAAGAGCAACGACGACGCGAAAAACCCGGAAATTCCGAGCGGCTTCCACCTGGCGACCAAGGATCCGCGCGCGGAAGATCATCGAGAGTTGGTGAAGGGCGCGACGGATCGCATCGCCTCCGCGAAGGAAGTCATCAAGGAAATCCATGAAATCCGCGACAAAAGAGCCGTCGCCTTCGCCGACACCATGATGCAGGTGGACAAGTCGGCAATCCTTCCCAACGGCGATATCTCGTTCCCGCGCAATTGGAAGGAATTGTCGCTGCTGCGGACAAAGAAATCGCAATTGACCGCGACGGAACGCGCCATCCTCAAGTCGCTAGACGCGAGGATTACGGTGGACGCCACGGACCAGCGTTTCGGCGGCATGATCGACTTTTTCCAGAAGCAAATGGCCCAGACGATTGTGCTGGACAAGCCGTCGCTTGACGATCTCAACATCAACAACGAATCCACGACCGTCAGTCTCCACCTCGACAAAGTAAGTACGCGAACCGCCCTCAAGAAAATGCTCGCCGACCTTGGCCTGACTTACATCATCAAGGACGAAACCATCTTCGTGACGACGCCGGCCAAGGCCAAGGAAAACTTGACAGTGCGCACGTACTATGTGGGCGATCTAGTTCCGCAATACGACTTGCGTTTCGGGTCGTCCATCGGTCAGCTGCAGGCGCTGCAGACCATCAATCAGCTGGTAAATATGGTGCAGAACAACATCGATAAGGACAGCTGGGAAGCCAACGGCAAGGAAGGCGGCGGCACTATCGTTTTCAGCCCGCCCACCATGTCCATAATCGTGAAGCAGTCCGCGGAAGTCCATTACAAGGTGATGCAAGGGCTGGTCCCTTGAGGGCCGATATGAGTCTCTACTTCCCTGAGCCGTCGGAATGCGCGGCGCACACGATTTTCCCTGGCGTCCAAATCCGCACGTGCGCCGCCGACAAAATGATGCTGTCGGTGGTCGAGATCGCGCCGCGTGCGGTGGTGGAAGAACACGCTCACCCGCATGAGCAAGTCGGCATAATGCTGCAAGGCCGGGCCGTGTTCGTCATAGGCGGCGAGGAGAAAACGCTACAAGCGGGCGAACTGTATCGCATTCCCGGCGGCGTCCGCCACAAGGTCCACGCTCTAGACGAGCTCGTGCGGGCGCTGGACGTATTCACCCCGCCGCGCGACGATTATCGCTGAACGCCTTTGCGAAAAGGGCGGGGAACCCCCGCCCCTACCATGAAAAACGCTGTAGGGGCGGGGTTTCCCCGCCCTTTCGGTCTAAACGCCTGGCTTGCCCCAATGCTTGTCCGCATAATCGAGAAAGGCTTTCCAGTCCCCTTTCGTCATCGAATGTTTGCCGGGCCGGATGTAGTAACCTAATACGCCGTCGCTCAAATGGCCGACTTCGGGCATCTCCTTTGCCTCCAATCCTCCCGCCTTCAACAACCGATACACGGCGTCGGCCGACTGCAACATCGCAAACTGACCTTGCGGGTTGGACCACGTATCCTCGACGGCGCAGCAGTACAACAGCGGCCGCGGCGCGACCAACGCCGCCAGGCAGTTCTGGTCGAACGGCAATCGATCCGGGTGGTCGTTGAACTCCGTAAACGTCGCGTCGAACCAGTGCGGAAAGTGTTGGTTGATGACCTTGACCGACTCGCCGACTTTGCCGCGACTCGGCGACGTTCCGCCGCAGCCGGCTTGAAGCGGGATCACCAAGCCAATGCGCTCGTCGAACGCGCCAGCCACTATGGCCGCCTTGCCCAGCCGTGAATGGCCGACGACCGCGATGTGATCCTTATCAATATCCTTGTCGGTGCGAAGATAATCCACCGCCCGCTGTAGCCCCCACGCCCACGCCGCGATTGTGCCCCAATCGTGCGGTCCCGGCTCCTCACCCTTCTTGCGGAGGTGCGGCTGGACGCCCTCACGCACATCGGGGCGGTCGGGATCAACGTCGCCGCAATAAAACGAGGCGACGGCGTAGCCGCGGTCGATGGACTGCTCCAGCGCCCATACGTCGATCTGCGTCCCGCGGCCGGCGTCGGTCGCCCGGTTGTCCTTCACACCGGCGCCGGGCGGCATCCAAGCCGTCGGTAGACGCACGGCCGGATCGTTGACCAGCGTGTGATTGCCGTTGAAGTTCATGCCGAGAAAAACGGGGGCCGGCGCCTTGCGGTTATTGGGGACGACGAGCAAAAGGTGGATTTTCGGCGTATCGGGAGGGCCGAAGGAGATTGTCACTTCCTTCAAGGTCGCTTTGCCGTCAAACGCTTTGGCGTCCTCGCGCTCCACTTTGGCTTCGACCTTGTCCGGCGCGGCCGGCATAAAGCCGTACATATAGTGCTGAAACAGAGCCTTCAACTCCGGCCGGCGCTTCTTGATCCATTGCTCCTTGGTTAAGACGCGCTCGCCGTCAAACATAGTAAGCGGGTCGGGAAGGTCTGGCCGGGAAGGCAGCTTCGAGACTTCGGGGAACTCGGCGTGAACGGCCGCGGCCCCCAGTAGGAAGAATGCGACGACTAGGGCGAGGGGAATTGTCTCAAGTGGTAGATAGGTGCGGTACACGATGCGGAACTCCTGATTCTCGTGCGGGTCGGGCGGACGACGGGAGTATACAGGAGTTGGGGCGAACGTGCGACGGGTGTGCCTTCGGAATTAGGCGCCGTCGCACCCCGGACTCAGGAGTACCTTCGCCCGGGGGCTTTATCTCAGTCGCCCTAAGGGGCTCCAAGACAAGAACTTGTCGGCGGCTTGAGTCCGGAGGGCGATCCAGATAAAGCCCCGGGCGAAGTGTACTCACGAGTCCGGGGTGCGAGGACCTAATCGCGCGTCGCCGCGCGGGGCCGCCCGTACAATGCTGGTAGAGGCGTCGAGTTTCGATCCTATCGGTGGAGAAGAAAGCCATGAGTACGTCCACGCCGACGGAGCGCGAAAAGCAGAGCTTCGCCGAAACGGCCCTACGGATGAGCGGCAAGACCGAAGAAGAATCGCGCCGCACCGGCGAAATGGACAAGGCCGATGAACAGGTCGAGAGCCTGTTCAAAGAGAAATATCAGACCGCCAATAGCCCCATTCATCGCGCCGTCTGGGAGGCCAAGGTTCCGCTCGATCTCTTCGCCGCGCCGGCGCCTGCTCCATCCCATCCGTCCGACAAAACGATGACAGCGTCTTTAGAGGTCGTGCGCAAACATCGTGAGGCTGGCACAATCCTGGATGACAAGGGCAAGGTCGCGCCGTTGGTGCTGCGCGAACTGGGCGACGCCGGCTATTGGGGTTTGCTAATCGAACCGAAGTACGGCGGTCAGGGCGTCCCGTTCGCGCGCTTCAGCGCTTTCCTGACGCGCATGGCCACGCTCGATCCCATGATCGCCGGTATGGCTTCCATCCACGGCTGTATCGGCGCCGTCGATCCGGTGCGAACTTTTGGCACACCGGACCAGAAAGAACGCTTCCTGCCCAAACTGGCCAACGGACAATCCCTATCCGGCTTTGCCCTGACTGAGCCGGCCGCCGGTTCCGACCTCACCGCCCTGCGCACCACCGCCGTCCTCGACGGCGACGACTACGTTCTTAACGGCGAGAAGCTGTTTATCACCAACGTGGTGCCGGGCCGCACGGCCGGCGTTGTCGTGTTGATCGACGGCAAGCCGGCCGTACTGGTGGTCGATCTGCCGCCGGAAGAAAACGAACATTTTCACGTTAAAACCTACGGTTTGTATGCTTTGCGCCAGGCGTATAACAACGGCCTGATCTTCAAGGACTTCCGCGTCCCGCGCGGCAACCTGCTCAAGCCGCCGGTCGGCGACGGTCTGACCATCGCCTATCACGGCCTGAATCTGGGTCGGCTGTCGCTGTGCGCCGGCGCATCGGGAAGTATGCGCGTGATGCTGGCGAACATGCTGCCGTGGGCCGAGTTCCGCCGCACCTATGGGCAGCCCATCGCGAAACGCGAGCTGGTGAAGCGCCGCATCGCCCGCATGGCCGCGCTGATCGCCGGGGCCGATGCGCTTGTGGCGTGGGGGTCGTGGCTGATCGACGAAGGCTATCGCGGCGAGATGGAGTGCATCATCGCTAAAATCTTCGGCAGCGAGGCCATGAAGGAAGCGGCTATCGAGCTGTTCATGAAGACGCACGGCGGCCGGTCGTTTCTCAAGGGCCATCTGTTCGGCGATAATGTTTACGACTATTTGGCCCCCTGCATCTACGAAGGCGAAGGCGAAGTGCTGGGAATGGCGTTCTTCAAGTCGCTCGTGAAGGAACACGGCCGGGCCTTTTTCGAGCCGATCGGCAAAGCGCTCCAACAGCATCAGATCAAAAACTTCAACCCGATGAATCCGGCTCACGCCTGGAAGCTCCGCCGGGAGCTGGCCGTTTACGCCCGCTGGCAGGTGGGCCGCAAGCTCATCGGCCGCGACCGTCAGGAAGTGCCGGGCATGGACCCGCGCTTGGCGGGACATCTCCAATTCGCGCTGGACGCTTTCCGTCGGCTGCCGGAAGAGGTGAGCGGCGCGATGGTCAAGCACCAACTCAAGTTGGCCGACCGCCAATGCCGGATCGCTGAACTCTCTCAACGCATTCAGGACGCGACGACGATCCTGGTGACGGCGCTATGGGGGCATCGGCAAAAGGACGAGGCGATGACGGCGGCGGACATATTGTGTCAGGACCTTCGCCGCAAACTGACGGGCGAACGGCCGAGCGATCAGTACTTCCGCGATGTGGGTAAGCTGGCGGACGTGATCCTGGCCGGCGGTTTCGAGACGCTAACCGGCGTGCCGCGCGCGGAGATTCTGATGAAGTATGAGAACCGTTAGACGTGAAATCCGGCAAGTGGGGGTTTAGCGTTTTTCCTGCCCCGTCGAAACCCTCGTTCCCAAACTCTGAGCTTGTGAATTTAAGAACCTGTGGCTGCTAGGAAACACAAAACAAGCATGGCACAGCCGACTGTTCGCAGCGTCAGATGCCGATTTTTCGTGCCGCTTCAGCCGGTGACGGTCGTGGTAGGCACTGCCAACCCCGTCCCACCTTCCCTGACGATCTCCGCTTGCTCCTACCGCCCCCGTTTGGGCCGCGCGCAGAGCGACCGTCCGCCGCGGATTGTGGACCAACGCTTGCAGCAACGCTACCGCCAGCACTTTTTGTCAGCCGCGAACCTTCGCCTGATACATCCCACGCGGAACCGACAGGGGTTAGATCGGGAGCGCAGTCAGCAGGAGTAGTGTTCATGCGACTAGGTTAGCGCCCTGCGGAAAAAGGGCAAGGTAAAAAATTCACAAGCTCAGAGCGTGGGAACCAGGAGGACCGGGAGGTTTTTAATCTACAAAAACGAACTCATTTGTGTTGAATAACGCACGACAGAAGATTGCCAGCCCGTCGGCCCGTATCAATCTCTCGGCCGCCGTCGCCTCATCCGGCGATGGATCGCGGCCAAAGGCCAGCCGGAACGCCCGACGCACCTGATCCGGCGCCGCCTCGCCGGCTTCCTTGCGCAGCCGAGCCGCGAACCGCTCGCCCTGGTCCAGCATGAACGGGTCGTTGAGCAAATTCAACGCCTGCAACGGCGTTGTGGACGTGGTGCGCCGCGGCGTCGTTTGCGTGGCGTCGGGGCAATCGAAGACGCCGAACGTCTGATCTTGTTGCAAGCGCGGTTTGAATTGGTAAACCATCCGACGGAACTCTTCCGCACCTAACGTCTTTTTCGGATTGAATACGATAACATATCCGGAGTATTCCCAGAGATTATATCCGGGACCGCCGCGCCGCGGGTTGAGGGCGCCGCTCGTCTGCAACACCGCGTCGCGGATCGCCTCGGCCTCCAGACGCCGCGGCGTACGGCGCCATAAGAGGCGGTCGTCCGCGTCCAACGCCGCCGCCTTGGCGTTGAAGCGTGTGGACTGGCGGTAAGCGCTCGACAGCACGATCAGGCGGTGCAACGGCTTGAGCTTCCAGCCATTGGACTGGAACTCCGCGGCCAGCCAGTCGAGCAACTCCGGGTGCGACGGGCGGTCGCCATTGAAGCCGAAGTCGCTTGGCGTTCGCACGATTCCCTGGCCGAAATGCCAGTGCCAGAGGCGGTTGACCATCACACGCGCCGGCAGCGGGTTTTCCGGGCTGGCGATCCAGTTGGCCAACGCCATTCGCCTTTCGGTCTCTGGTGCCTCCGGCTTCAGCGCGAACGCGGGCGCCACGGAGCGCACGCCCGACGGACCAACCTCTTCCCCCTTCTGGGCCGGGTCGCCGCGTTTCAGCACGAACGTCGTGTCCGGCGCGTGGAACGCGCCGGCATAGATCGTCATCGGCTTTTCCAGAGCCGCAAGACGTTCCTCCATCCGTTTGCGTTGGGACAGCAGCTTGTTCCGCTCCTCCGACGGAGCGGGCGGCGCTTGGCCGAAGGGCAGCCGATCCCACGAGCCGGCGACGGCCGTCCACTTTTCGCCGTCGGGAGATACCGCAATGCGGTAATCGCTGGCAAGACGGTCGGCGTACTTCTGCTCCCGATCGCGGCCCCAGACGACGCGGTCAATGGTCTCAGCTTTCGGAAACTCCACTTGCGCCCAGCCCTTGCCGCGTTCGTTGGAGATCCAGCTACGGCCGTTGCCGAATCGGCCGTCGTTGAGGTGTTCGATTTTGTGAGAGGGATTGTTCGGGTAGACCGACGATGCCGATGGCTTGGCGCCGCGATTCGCTAGCGCCAGGTTATTCGTCGGAGCATCCGGCCCGTACACCTCCAGTTCATCAAGGCACGGCTCCGTGCCGTCCGTCGTGGCCGCAATGGTAAAGCGCGCATAGCGGGCCGTGATGGGGCGGAATCGCTCAACATTGCGACGCGGCTGAACGGGCGGCCGCGTCAGCGGCGCGCCAGACTCCTCCGCCGGCGTTTCCTGCTCATCGAGCCGCACGTCGATGCGCGCTAATTCGGCGCGTTGCGCATCGGCCTCGCGGCGGCGCGCTTCCGTATCGGCCTGACGCAGCGGCCGTTCGGCGTGTTCCACGCCGGCGAATACAGCTTGGAATGAGTAGAAATCCTTCTGCGAAATGGGATCAAACTTATGGTCGTGACAGCGGGCGCAGCCGACCGTCAGGCCGAGAAAAGTTGTACCCGTCAACGATACCATGTCGGCCATGTCGTCCATACGTTGCTGAATCTTGACTTCCGGCATGGCGTTGCCGACTAGATCGTGAGGCCCGCCAACGAGAAAGCCCGTCGCCGCTTCCGTGAGCATGTCGTCCTTGCCGAGTGCGTCCGCCGCGAGCTGCTCATACACAAATTGCCGATACGGAATGTCTTCATTAAACGCTCGGATGACGTAATCGCGGTAAGGCCATGCGTTCGGCCGCAGCGTATTCATCTCGTAACCGTGGCTTTCCGCGAAGCGAGTCACATCGAGCCAGTGGCGGCCCCAGCGTTCGCCGTACTCCGGCCGCGCCAATAGTCGATCCACCAGCTTTTCGTAGGCGTCCGCGGCGGCGTCTCGCACGAAGGCGTCGATTTCCTCCGGCGTGGGAGGTAGACCGATCAAATCGAACGTGAGGCGGCGGATCAGCGTCCGCCGATCCGCTTCGGGCGCGGGCCTCAGCCCCTTGGCTTCGAGCGGCGCCAGGATGAAAGCGTCAATCGGAGTTCGCACCCAGAGGCGGTTTATCACGGGCGGCGCGTTGGGCCGACGGATCGGTTGCAGCGACCACCAATCGGGACCGGCTCGGCCCTTTTCTGTGTTGGAGGGCGGCTTGAGGGCCAACCCCTCCTTCCAAGGCGCCCCGTCGTCAATCCATCGGCGCACCAGTTCGACTTCGTTTTCGCCAAGCGGTTGACCGGGCGGCATTTTGCCGTCGCGGACCTTGGCAAACAACGCGCTTTCGCGCGACTTACCGGGGACGACCACGACGCCCTTTTCGCCCCCCTTAAGTAGCGTATCACGAGTAGAAAGGTCGAGGTCGCCGCGCGCCTTGGCGGGGTTGTGACATTTGAGGCAGCGGGATTGCAACAGGGGTGCGACCTGTTTATCGAAAGAGGGGGCCGGTTCAGCCGCGGCCACGGCCAAAACGATGAGGACGGACAGGAAGGGGAGTACGGGGCCGCGGATCGAGGTTTGGCTCATGGAATTCGCGCATCCAATTCAGGCGGGAGGCGATGGATGCAGTTTACGATGCAACGCGACAGAACGCAATCGCGCGCCAAACAGCTGGCGTGGCGGGAGGAGGGCACGGGGGCGAAATGGATTTCAAGGGCCGCGTCATCGCCCAGGACTGTAGGAATTGGCTCGACCGCACTCATTAGCGCAAAAAAATCCGGCGCTCTCTTGCGAGAGCGCCGGAGCGCCAAGCATACTTTATGGGTCCCGTCCATCCCTTCGGTAGCCTGGCAGCCTTAAACCGTCCCCCCCTCGGGACGGTCAAGAGCCCATAGCTTTGCGTCCCCGCCTCACGACGGGTTTGCCTTTATCGAGGACGGTCTAACTGCACCGTCACTCTTTCCATGTTCCGGAGCGAGCGGCCCCGTCACACCTCAATAGTAGGATATGGTTTTCGGCTGTGCAACCGCCTGATGCGTTTTTTTGCAAACTCCTTCTTACACCCTCAGCGTGGCGTCGCTCCCTCCAAGAGGGCTTTTCGCAATTTGCCCAAGGCGCTCGCCTGAACCTGACGGACGCGCTCCTTTGACAGCCCCAACTCGCGGCCGACCTGTTCCAGCGTCCCCGACTTGATTTGCTCGTCCAGACTGAAACGACGGGCCAGCACCTGCTTTTCCCGTGAGGAGAGCAACTCGTTGCCTTCCCGCAGATACTCGTCGATGTACGGCAACCTGGCGGGCGACTGCTCCAGGCTGCCCAGGTCGCGCGGTTCGCCGTCCGGCAGCGCCTCCAACGGCAGCGATTTCGATAGCCGATCCGCCGCGTGCCGCTGCGATAGCCGTGATAGCGCCCTCATGAGACAGGTAAAGGCGTAGGTGCTGAAGCGGACGCCCAACCACGGATTGTAGGCCGCCACCGCCTGGATCAATACAATGTGACAGTCGCCCGTCATGTCGTCCGCCCAAGTCGCTGTCGGCATCCAACGCTGGACGGCCCGGTAAATGAGCTTGCGATTGCCTAATACGATCCGGTCGCGGAAGGATAAGTACTCGCCCTTCCAGTGAGCGCGGCGGCGATAATCTGAAGTGCGCGACAACCGCCATGCCGCGTAGTGCATACGCCGCGCCAAGTCGCGCGTCACGTCGTCCGGCATGTAGGTGGCCTCGAACACGTGATCGTCGTCTCGCGTGTGGCCGAATAGGTCCGCCGCCCCCGTCTGCTCAAAAGAGGCGTGGACCACGAAATAGGGAACGTCGGGGGTCGCGAGCCGTTTGGTCGATGCGTTCCGAGTTGAGGTACTCAAAGGTGTTCTCCTACGAACTTATGTATGTCGGCGGTTCCCCACTCTTCACTGCAATTTGCTTGCCAACCGCGTTGGAAGTCCATTACCATTTCCTCATCGCGCCCTGCCGACGCACCATTGGTGTAGTCGGTCGGCCTGTTCTTTCCTTACAAAGGGGGCTTCGTTCCGTCATGGCTGAAACTCTCATCTGTCCAAATTGCGACCGTCCGATCCGCGTACCGGCTGGTCACGCCGGCGCAAAAATCGCCTGCCCGCAGTGTGAGAAACTGGTGGCCGTGCCGGACGCGCAGACGGCGGGGCCGGAGGACATTAGGGAAGGAAGCGCGATGGCCGGGGAGAAACAACTTCTGCGGGCGCCGGTCGAGCCGGACGAGGATGCGGCGCCGTCAAAGCGGAAGCCATTCAAGCCGTGCCCGCGCTGCGGGACGGAGGGCGCCAAGCGGGTGCTGTTCACGCCGTGGGGCAGCTTCTACGGGCCGGCCCTGCTCAACCACGTGCGCTGTCCTGAATGCCGTTATGCTTACAACGGCCGTTCGGGAGGCTCGAACTTAATCCCGGCGATCCTCTTCGTGACGGTCCCGCTAGTGCTCATGGCGGCCATTATTTGCTACCTGGCGCTGCTGATAATCCCCCGGCTATGAAAGAGTTCGTTTAGCCGCGACCCGAAGGGGAGCGCGAGGGAGACGCGCTCCCCTTCGGGTC
>DHJA01000165.1:17423-31386 GCA_002404095.1 Planctomycetaceae bacterium UBA4732
CCCCTTCGGGTCGCGGCTAAACAAGCTATCTATCGCTCACGCTCCAAGCGACTGCTTGAACTGGCGCAGCTCGTCACGTAGGCCGTCCATTTCGCCGCGCAGCGCGGCAACGGCCTGCTTGAGGGCGGCGATTTCATCAGGCGCCTCGACGCGGGAAGGCGCTGGCGCCGGGGTGGTGGTGGTTGCGGCCGCGGGGATCGGCTCGGCCATGTGACGCGCGCGCAGGCGTTTGAGTTCTTCCGGGTTGTGGAAGCCGTGAGTGAGTACGGCGCCCCGGCGGTCTTCCGGCGTCAAATAAACGACGAGATTACGCTCCACCAGCGGCCGCAGCACGGCGCGAAGGGCGTCGAGGTCGTCGATCGGCTCCATACGGCTGGCGCGGGGGCGCAATTCTCCCTCGGTCTGCGGGCCGCGCAGCAGCAGTTCGCCCAACACGGCCAACTCGACCTTGTCCGCGCGCCACGCTTCATAGAGGGAGTGCCGCCAGCGGATGACGCGGCCGCCGGTGATTTTGATGGCGAGGTCCTTTTTCTGGCAGCGGACCAGAATGTCTTCCACATCCAAATCGGATAGGTTAAGGATGGGATCGCGGTTGGACTTCTGATTCGCTCCGGTGACGAGGGCGTTGACGCTCATGGGATAGGCGTCCGGCGTGGTCTTGGCTTTCTCGACCATGACGCCGAGAATACGCCGTTCCTCCATGTCCAACGCTGGCCACGGACCATAGGAAGGCGGCGGTTCCGACGACATGGTTGCTCCTTGAAGCTATCTCAATCGAGCTACGAGCGCTACAAGCCCTGAGCGCAAGCGAGGGGTTTCGCCCAAACCCCCTCGCTCGCGCTCGGGGCTTGTAGGAAAAAACGAATTGCCGATACTATACGCAAGGCCGCTCAGCCGGTAAACTCCCAGCATGAACCTTCACGATTTAATGCGCGAACTGCGCGAAGACAACAAGAGTAAAATCGTCCTCCTGGTGGCCGACGGGCTTGGCGGTCTGCCCATGGAACCGGGCGGCAAGACCGAGCTGGAAACGGCGCGCACGCCGAACCTCGACGCCCTCACGCGAGAAGGCGTATGTGGCCTGAGCCTGCCGGTATTGCCAGGAATCACTCCCGGCAGCGGTCCCGGCCACTTGGGCCTATTCGGCTACGACCCGCTTGTGTATCGCATCGGCCGCGGCATCCTCGAAGCGCTGGGCATCAACTTCGACGTGGGGCCGCGCGACGTGGCGGTGCGCGGCAACTTCTGCACGGTGGACGCGGCCGGCAAGATCACCGACCGCCGCGCCGGCCGCCCAACCACTGAACGCTGCGTTGAGATGTGCCGGCTTATGCAGCAGATTCGCATTCCTGGCATGGAGCTATTCGTTGAGCCGGTGCGTGAACATCGGTTCGTCCTCGTTATTCGCGGCGACGGACTGGGTGATTCGGTCAACGACACCGACCCGCAGCAAACCGGCGTGGCGCCGTTGTCGGCCGGCGGCGTCGATACGGCTTCGCAAAAGACGGCCGACGCGATCAACCACTTCGCGGCCGAAGCGGAGCGCGTCCTCAAGGAACAGGCGCCGACTAACGCCGTCACACTGCGCGGCTTTGCCCGTTACCCGAAGATCGACACGCTCAAGGACATCTATGGCTTGCGCGCCGCGGCCATCGCGGTTTATCCGATGTATAAGGGTTTAGCGCGGCTGGTGGGCATGGACGTGCTGGACGCCGGCGCCACTCTCGGCGATCAGATGGAGACGTTGCGAAAAGTCTGGGACCAATACGACTTCTTTTTCCTGCATTACAAGTACAGCGACAGCACGGGCGAGGACGGCAACTTCCCCGCCAAGGTCGAGGTGATCGAACGCCTGGATACGGAATTGCCGAGGGTGCGGGCGCTGAATCCGGACGTGCTGATCGTGACCGGCGACCACAGTACACCGAGCAAAATGAAAAGCCACAGCTGGCATCCGGTGCCGACCGTCCTATGGGCGAAGACGTGCCGGACGGACGCGGTGACGGAGTTTGGCGAGGCGCAATGTCTACACGGCGGTCTCGGCCGATTCGAGGCGAAATACCTGATGTCGCTTGCAATGGCGCACGCCGGACGGCTAGGCAAGTACGGGGCGTGAAATGTCGCGCTTTCTCGACGCGCTGCGATCGGGTCGCGTCCTGCTCATGGATGGGGCGATGGGCACGGAGCTGCAGCGCGCGGGGTTAAAGCCGGGCGAGTGCGGCGAGTTATGGAACTTGACGCATCCGGAAAAGGTCCGGGCGATTCATCAGGCGAATGTGGACGCCGGCGCCGAGGTGCTGCTGACGAATACATTTCAGGCGAACCCCGCTGCGTTGCAGCGCTATAACGCGGCGGATCAATGCGAAGCAATCTGTCGCGCGGCCGTGGAGTTGGCGCGGCAAGCCGCCGGGGCGGATCGCTGGGTTCTTGGGGATATCGGTCCTTATCAATCGGATGTAGAATTGCAGGGATTGCAAACCCTCGTCAAAGCGCTTGCCCAAGCCGGGACCGACGGTTTTCTCATTGAAACCTGTTCCGATCCTTACCCTTTGCTTAACCTGTGGAAGGTACTCGACTACCCGCTGCGTCAACGGTTCCCTGTCCTCATTTCATTCACCTATCGGCGCGACCGCGATAACCAAGTAAGGACAATCGGTGGTCTTTCGGCCGACCAAATAGCTAGTTGGATAGATGACTGCTCCGTCCCCGCCCTTGGAATCAATTGCGGCCGCGACATCGGTTTGCCGCAGATCGCCGAGGTCGTGGTGGCGTATCGCGGAAACGTATCTCGACCCATCTTTGTGCGGCCGAACGCCGGGACGCCTAAACAGGTCGAAGATCGCTGGATCTATCCTCACTCGCCGGAATACATGGCATCCTGGCTCCCTGAATTGCTAAAAGCCGGTGTAAGCATGGTCGGCGGCTGTTGCGGCACGACGCCGGCTCATATCGCCGCGTTCAAGCCTATCGTGGATGCGTGGAATGCGCGGAGGCCGATATGAGCCGTAGCGTCCTCGGCCTCGACGTAGGCGGCGCCAACCTCAAGGCCGCCCACACCAACGGCGCCGCCCGTAGTCGGCCATTCGCCCTCTGGAAAGATCCCAGCGGACTACCGGACGCCCTTCGCGGCTTCATCGCCGAAATGCCGCCGGCCGACCTCCTCGCCGTCACCATGACAGGAGAGTTATGCGATTGCTTTGAGAGCAAAAGGCAGGGCGTGAACGCGATCCTCGACGCCGTGGAAGCGGCGTCCGCCGGAAAACCCATTCGCGTCTGGCGCACCGACGGCCGCTTTTTGGATGTCGTGGCGGTGCGCCGGGCGCCGCTCATGGCGGCGGCCGCCAACTGGCTGGCGCTGGCGACGTTTGCCGGCCGTTACGCCCCGAAGGGGCCGGCGCTGCTCATCGACATCGGCTCGACCACCACGGATATCGTGTCGTTGCAAGACGGCCGTCCTATGCCGAAAGGGCGCACGGACCCGGAACGAATGCGCAGCGGGGAGTTGGTTTATACAGGAGTTCGTCGGACGCCCTTATGCGCGATCATGGGCACGGGAGGCGCGGCGGAATTATTCGCAACGACGCTAGACGTTTACCTGCTTTTAGGTTGGATCACGGAAGACGCCGCCGATCATAACACGGCTGACGGCCGCCCCGCCACGAAAGCGGCCGCTCACGCCCGACTGGCGCGTATGCTCTGCGCCGATCTGGAAACGTCTACGATTGAAGAGAGAGAAAAACTCGTAAATATTGTCTTACTCAAGCAAGTAACCTCGCTCCAATGGGCCGTGGAGCGCGTTGCCGGGCGCCTGCGCGAACCGCCGCGGACTGTTATCGTGGCTGGTGAAGGGGAATTCCTGGTATTGCCGGTCCTGAAAGAACAGAAGGCAATTCCGCCTTGCCCCGTGGTCCGTCTTCTGGAGACTTTGGGCGCCGAAATCTCGCGCGCGGCGTGCGCTCACGCGGTCGCCGTCCTCGCGGCGGAGGAATGATATGGGCCAGCCCCTCACTGTCGTAAAAGTCGGCGGCAGCCTCTACGATCTGCCCGACCTAAGCTCCCGGCTGCAACGCTGGCTCATGCAAATACCGGACGCGCTGCTCATTCCGGGCGGTGGGCCGACCGCCGATGTGGTGCGCCGTCTCGACCTAACGCACGGCCTGGGAGAAGAGCGCGCCCACTGGTTAGCGCTGGACGCACTGCAACTTAACGCCCATTTCCTGGCGTGGCTCTTGCCGTCGGCGCGCGTCGTCGATCACCCGCAAGAGGCGTGCGCTGGCGGCGTGACTATCCTTAACGCTTTCCAATTCCTGAGCGGCGAGAAGGCCGCATGTCGCAAGGGCCGGCTGCCGCACTGCTGGGCGGTCAGCAGCGACGCCATCGCCGCCCGCGCGGCCGTGGTCGCCGAGAGTAACCATCTCGTTTTGCTCAAATCGGTGACGATCCCGCAAGGCATGGATTGGGAAGATGCGGGACGACGCGGATACGTCGATGAATGGTTCGCGCGGACGGTGCGCCAGGCCGAACCGAAGTTGCAGGTAAGCGCCGTCAACTTGCGCGACTGGCGCCCCTGATGGGTTCGGCAATAAGATCGACCAGATCACGCACCTTGTCGGCGTCAATAACGGCGGTTCGCTGCAAACCGTGACAGGCCGCGCCGCGCACCGCGAACCAATCGGGGTCCGTCGGCTTGAGCGTGCGGATAAGACTGCGACCCAGCGAGCCGGCCAGGGCGATCGGCGCGCCGCCGTCGCGGCAAACGCGACATAAGCGATCCAGTTCGACGCGGCTTAACCAATCGAGAAGCGTCAAGCCGTCCTTGGCCCAGGTGTCGAGTAGGAAGCCCCATCCGGGCCGTTGACAGACGAATGCGCAAATCTCGTCCGGGGCCGGCGACCGCGCCCGCCGCCAGTCGGCGTAGGCGACGGCGACCATGCGACAGAGCGGAGCGGCCTGTCTCGCCGCATCGGCCAGTGCGTCGAGTTCCGAACGCCAACCGTCCTCCGTCGCGCATGCGGCCAGCCCGCACTTCACAAAAGTGAGGGAAGTAAGGCAAGCAGGCGTTTTCGCGCGAGGTTCATCGCGCAATTCACCGAGAGCGGCGCTGACCGGCGCCCGCCCAGCGACGACGCGCACCACGTCGGCGATGGTCGCGTCGTCGGCCCGGCCGAGCGCGCCGCGAGCCGGCTCCTTCACGTCGATCAGGGCGGCGCCGCCGGCCAGTGCGGCTTCGGCTTCAGCGGCGGAACGTACACTTACGAGCAGGCGCGTCATCCTTTCAACTCCGAAGGATCTTCGACCCTGAAGAACCGGACGTTGCCCTTGTACGCCCGGAAAGGCAGCACGCGCGGATTGGCGAAGATAAAGCCGTACAGACACGGCGGCTGAAACCACGACGGGTCGTTGAGGTGCCTGGCCTGGTCGGCGACGAACGCTTCCGCCGAACGGTAGGCCTTCACTCCGGTCAGGTCGGCGGCGCCGATCACGCCGCCCACCATCCGCGCCGCCTCCCGAAGTTCCGGCGGCACTTGCGCCCACGCTTCCGGCCGCGCGTCCGGCACACGGGCGGCGTGAATAAGCACAGGGCCGCGCCGCGCCGTTGCCCAGCGGCGCACCTCAATGCTCTTGCGGCCGTGTAACAGTAGGGCGGCCCAGGGTTGTTTCAGCGAAAGGGCATATTGCGTCACCTCAACACCTCCGCGGGAGATTGTATCTGGCGAGCCGGGTCGCGTAAGCGCCCGGAGTTCGATGCAGTCGCTGAAACCAACTCCGGGCGCTCACGCGACCCGGCTCGCCTCAGTGGGCACATCAAGTTGCCCCCGCGTCTACCGCGAGCTATGGTTACATGCAGTTTGCAAAAAGGCTCGCCCCCCCACGAGACGACCTCATGGCGGTTCGGATCGAATCCCATGCCGAACCGATCCCCGGCTATAAGCTCATTGAGCGAATAGGCGGCGGCGGCTTTGGCGAGGTCTGGAAGTGCGAAGCCCCCGGCGGCTTGCACAAAGCCATCAAGTTCGTCTTCGGCGACCTCTCCGCCGTGATCGGCGACGACGGCGACGACGGCCATCGCGCTAAGCAAGAGCTAAAAGCCCTCAGCCGCGTCAAAACCGTCCGCCATCCTTACATTCTGTCGCTGGAACGCTTCGATGTAATCGACGGCCAGCTGCTTATCGTCATGGAGCTGGCCGAACGCACCCTTTGGGACCGCTTCAAAGAGTGCCGTTCGCAAGGTCTACCCGGCATCCCGCGCGACGAGCTTCTCAATTACATGGAGGAAGCCGCCGAAGCGCTGGACTTGATGAACAATCAGTATCAGCTGCAGCACCTCGACATCAAGCCGCAGAACCTTTTCGTAGTCCATCAGCACGTCAAGGTCGCCGACTTTGGGCTGGTCAAAGACCTCGAAGGGATGCAGGCGTCGGTCACGGGCGGCGTCACGCCTGTTTACGCCGCCCCGGAGACGTTCGACGGCTGGGTCAGCCGTTTTAGCGATCAGTACAGCCTGGCCATTTGCTATCAGGAACTGCTCACCGGCCAACGACCATTCAGTGGAACCAACGTCCGCCAGCTGATTCTGCAACACCTTCAGGCCGTGCCCAACGTCGCGCCGCTGCCGCCGGGCGAACGGGCGGCCATCGCCAAGGCGCTGGCCAAAAATCCCGACGACCGCCATGCGACTTGTCAGGATATGGTCCAGTTGCTGCGCAACGCTTCGCCTCTAGGTCGGCCGAGCAACGGCCATCATCCTCGCGTTGAACCGTCGCTCGACCTGGCCCCGCCGCCGGAGCGCGAAGAAGGAACGAGCAGCACGACCACGCAGAGCGCCGCCACCGCCAGCATTCGCCGGACGCCTCACGACTCCAACGGCGGAGCGACGGCCTTCCTCCGCGGTATGGATGCGGCCGTTCTTCAAGCCGAAACCGCCGCGGCGCGCAAGGCGCCGGCCGAGATCACCGGCGACGGCGCCCTTTTGCCTTCGCTGATCGTCGGCGTCGGCGCCGTGGGCATGACCGTCCTGCAAAAGCTGCGCGAAAACCTGTGTCGCCGCTTTGGCTCTCTCGCCCAGGCACCGCACTTGCGCCTGTTGCTGCTCGACACCGACCCCGAGGTAGTGCGGACGGCGACAGCCGGCCGGGCGGGCGCGGCGTTGTCCGGCAGCGAGGTATTACTGGCGCCGCTGAACCGGCCCAGCCACTATCTTCGGCCGCGCGACGGCAAGCCCGCCCTTGAAGGCTGGCTCAACCCGCGCATGCTCTACCGCATTCCACGCTCCCAGGTGACGACCGGCGTGCGCGCTCTCGGCCGGCTGGCTTTCTGCGACAACTACCGCACCATCGCCCGCCGCTTGCAAATGGAATTAGACGCTTGCTCGCACCCGGCCGGTTTGCAGACGGCCGCTCGCCAGTCGGGCCTCGGTTTGCGCACGAATCGGCCGCGGGTCTACGTCGTCGCCAACCTGGCCGGCGCCACCGGCGGCGGGGTTTTTCTCGATCTGGCTTATACGCTTCGCGCCCTGCTCAAGCAGATGGGCTACGCCCAGCCGGATGTGGTCGGCCTACTATTGTTGCCGCCAGTGGACCGATGCCGCACCCGCGTCCTACCCCTGGGCAACGCTTGCGCCGCGCTCACGGAATTACGACATTATTCATCGCCCGACTCGGTATTCACCGCCCGCTATCACGAGCGCGAGGCGCCGATCCGCGACGCCGAGCCGCCCTTCAGCCGTTGCTTCCTCCTGCCGCTGCCGGACGAGGCCGACGAGGTGGCCACGCGCGAGCTGGTCGATCTGGCCGGACAGCACCTCTACCGCGACCTCTGTTCCCCGCTTGGCAAAGCCGCTGACCTGGGCCGGGCGGAGCTGCCGGCGCCGCCGTGGCCGTCGCGCGGCCTGTTCTATCAGACGTTTGGGCTGTATCAGCTGGCTTGGCCGCGACACGCCCTGATGCGCGAGACCGGCCGTCGCTTGTGTCAACGGCTGCTGCAGCGCTGGATGAGTAAGGATAGTAAGCCGCTCCGCGAAGGCGTACAAACCTGGATTCAGGAAGAATGGGCGCGGCTGGGGCTTGGCTCCGAGCAGCTGATCGGCCGCCTCCGCGACGCTTGCCAGCAGTTGCTGCGCCAAGCGCCTGAAGACGCCTTTCTGGCCGCCGTCCAGCCGTTGGCGGAACGGTGCGCGCTGGCGCCGTCGGCTGGCAAGAAAACCACGCCGCCGCCGGACCTATCTCCGGCGGACGCGGCGGCCATCCTGGCGGAGTTGGAAGGGCTGATCGGCAAACCGACGGACGACGGTGCGCCAGAGGCCGGCGGCACACTGGGCCGCCGCCTGCAAGAAGCCTCCGAAAAGCTCGTCAACGAGTGGGGCCAGAAGCTGGCGGAAACGTCGGTGCACCTGATCGAGGAGCCGCAATTTCGCTTGGCCGGCGCCGAAGAGGCGATCCGCCAGGTGGTGGCGTCGATCGAGCAAATCCTACAACATCATGAACCGCTGGCGCGCGACCTGTCCTCAAGAGCGTCGGAAGCCTATGTCCGGCTGAAGTCGTTCCTGGCGCCGGCGAAAGTGGCCGGCCGTCGGCCGCCGCTCTCCAATGCCGATGTACTGGAATTGCTGCGCGTCTATCCGAAATGGCGGTTTCAAAGCCTGGTTTTGCAACAGGCGTCCTCCGCGTTCCTGAGCCTGCGCGGCCACTTGTCCGACGAGGCGCGCGAGATCAACTTCTGCCGCGTGCGCCTGGCCGAGTTGCAACGCCTGCTGGAAACGCCGACGAGCGCGACCGAGTCGAAGCCGCGCGCCGGCCGGCTGCTGCTGCCGTCGGGATGCAAAGACTTGACGGAGGCCGTGGACGGTTTACTGGCGGGTGTGGGGCCGGAGGCTCTTCTGGAGTTGGACGGGCGCGTGCAGGCTGCGATTCGTCAGCAGTTCACCGCGTTAGTCCAAATCTGTTTGTCGCGCGCCAACCAGTTAAAGAACGTCGAAGCGTCGCTGATGCGAACCGCGGAGGAGTTCGCTGGCGAACTGCTGGGGGTAACCAACACGGCCGAGTTGTTCCTTGAACAGCACCCCGACGAGGAAAACGCCAAGGGCGAGGCGTCCGGTTTCTTCGACGAGGCCCAGCCGGAATTGGCGCCGGGCAAGGCTTCCTACACGTCGGAGGTCTGCGTATTGGCCGCGCCGCCTGGGCCGGCCGGCGATCGTTTCCGCGCACTAACGCGCGCCGCCCTGCCCGAGGTCGAGGTGTTATCCGCGACCGCGGAAGACGATATTCTCTTTTACCGCGAAGTGTCCAACCTGCCGCTGGCCGAGCTGGAGCATCTAGGCTCCGTGGGCCAGGACGCCTATCGTCAGATGAGCGCCGCCGAGGACTTCACGCCGCACACGCGCATTGACGTGGACTTTAGTACCTCTTCTCGCTGAATCAAAAATCAGTAGCCAGTAGTCAGTAGCGTACCGTCGTGGGCGCACCCATTAGTACTTACACAAGGGGGGTGCCATGCTTTCGCGGCCTCAGTCAGCACCGTCCGCCCGCTCAAGCCGCCGCGAAAGCCTGACTTCCGCGCGAAGACTCATGCTTTCGCGGGGTTGGGACCGGACGAGGTCTCTGGGCCGGCCCGCGAAAGCATGGCACCCCACTTGTGTAGGTACTAAAGCGGGCGCACCGGCCAGCCGTTGATCGCGTATTATGTACTATTGACTACTGACTACACCCTATGGCGAGGATTGTGCCATGCCACGTTTGCTTCACTCGCGCCTCGCGTGGGCGCTGCTGTTTTTGACCCCGGTCGCCGTGCTGTCGTTGCGAGGCGCGGATGAGCCGAAGAATAAAGACGCCGACAATCCCGCCCTCAAAGCGGCCTCCGCTCTCTACGACGGCGTTCGCGTCGAGACCCTTGACAACGGCCTCAAGGTCTATCTCAAGCCAGTGCCGAAAGCGACCGTGGTCACGACGATGGTGGCCTACAAGGTCGGCGCGGCCGACGAAGACCTCGACAGCACCGGCCTATCGCACTACCTCGAACACTTGATGTTCAAGGGCACCGACAAGCTCAAGCCCGGCGACATCGATCACATCACCTTCCGCAACGGCGGCGCCAACAACGCCTACACCGACACGGATTACACCATTTTCCATTTCGACTTTCCCTACGATCATTGGGAAGCCGCCCTGAAAATCGAAGCGGATCGTATGCAAAACCTGCGTGTGGACGAGAAGCACGAGTTTAAGGAGGAAAAAGGGGCGGTTTGCAACGAGTTGAAGCGCGACGAAGATGAACCGTGGGATCTGGAACATAAGGCGATCTTGCCGCTGCTATTCGGCAAGACGGGACCGTATGGCCATCCGGTCATCGGCCTGGAAGAGCAAGTGCGCGCCACCACGGCGGAGATCATCAAGGCCCACTATGACAAATGGTATCACCCCAACAACGCTTCGCTCATCGTGTGCGGCGGCTTCGACCCCGACGAGGCGTTGGCGAAGATCAAGGAATTGTTCGGCCCTATTCCGAAGGCGGAGTTGCCGGAGCGCAAACCCCTCTCCAAAGCGAAATTGAAGCGGCCGGCGCGGCTCGAAATGGACTCGAAATTCGCCGTACCGCGACTGGTGTTCGGCTGGAACACCGTCTCCAGCAAGGACGACGACTATCAAGCGTTGAGCGTGGTGGAAGCCTTGCTGAATGGCCGCACCAGTCGGCTGTACAAGAAGCTGGTCGAAGGGGAGCAAATCGCCGCGTCGGTCGCCGCCAGCCACAACAACGCCGGCCGTTATCCCGGCTGGTTCGAGATCGACATGGAATTGCTCAGTAAAAAGGATGAGGATAAGGCGGAAAAGCTGTTGTTGGCCGAGTTGGCAAAGCTGGCCGATGAGCCGATCACCGACGCCGAGTTGAACCGTGTGCAACAGCAATTGTTGGCCGGCGCCGTCTTCGGCCGCGAAAGCGTTCACGCGCTGGCCGACAGCATTGCCCAGGGCGTCACCATCAACGATCTTGATTTTCTCAAAACCCTCCTGCCGCGCATCCTCGCGGTCAAGCCCGCCGACGTGCAACGCGCGGTGAAAATCTATCTCGATCCGGAAAAGCGCGTCGTGGTCTGGTCGCTCCCCAAGGGCGAAGCGCGCTCATCGTTTAGCCGCGACCCGAAGGGGAGCGCGGCCCGCTCGCCGCGCGCCGACGCCGCCGTGGGAGGCGACTTCCCCCTCAAGGACGTGAAGCGCGTCAAACTGCCTAACGGCCTGAATATGCTGATGTACGTAGACCACCGCTTGCCCATCATCACGGCGCAAGCGCAGCTGCGCGTCGTCAACGCCTATGAGCCGGACGACAAGCTCGGCGTGGCCGCGCTGACGGGTTTGCTCCTTCAGGAGGGCACGGCCAAGCACAGCGGCCCCGAGATCGCCGACCTGATTGAAAGCGTGGGCGGCGCGCTGGAGCTGAGTTCCGCGGGCGGCACGGTAAAAGTGCTGTCGCCGAATCGCTCGCTGGGTCTGGGCCTGCTGTTGGAATGCCTGACGCAGCCCGCGTTCGCCAAGGATTCGTTCCAGCGAGAGCAGGCGCAGTTGCTGTCAACCCTACGCGATCAGGAGACGCAACCGGAGTCGGTGGCGGCGCTGGCCTTCGAGGCGGCGGTCTACGGCAAGCATCCTCGCGGCCGGTCGCCGCTCGGCGCGATCAAAACGGTCGAGGCGCTCAAGCCGGCCGACTGCGCCGCCTTCCATGACAAGGTGTTCGTCCCGGCGAACGTGACCCTGGCAATCGTGGGCGATTTCGATATGCAGGCGGTGACGGACGATGTCCTGAAGCTGACCGCCGACTGGAAGAAGTCGGCGTTGGAGGCTCCGGAATATCCGGAAGTGGATAAGCCGAAGGAGTTCACGCAGAAAGTCATTCCCATGCCGGAGTCGGCCCAGCTGCATTTCTACATGGGCCATGTCGGCGTGCGCCGCGACAACCCGGACTACTACAAGCTCCTGGTAATGGATTACGTCCTCGGCGTCGGCCCCGGCTTTACGGATCGCCTATCGGCCCGGCTGCGCGACCGCGAGGGGCTTGCGTATACGGTGACGGGCGCGATTACCCGATCAGCGGACCTGGAGCCGGGCGCGTTCACTTGCTATATCGGCACGGACAACGACAATTTCGAGCTGGTAAAGAAGGAATTCCTGGAGGAGCTGAAGCGCATCCGCGACGAGGCGCCCAAGCCGCAAGAGGTCGAGGACGCCAAGACGTATCTGGTCGGCAACCAGGCCATGCACTTCACCACTTCGGCGGAAGTGGCCGGCCAAATCCTTAACGTCGAACGGCACCATCTAGGCACGGATTACCTCGGCGCTTACCGCAAGGCGGTCATGGCGGTGACGCCGGAAGACGTGCAGGCCGTGGCGAAAAAATACCTGGATCCGGAGCATATGGTGCTGGTGGCAGCCGGCGCGGTGGACGCCAAGGGGAAACCGACCAGCGGCAAACTGGCGGCGCCGAAAAAGTGACGACGCGTCCCTTTCGTTTACCCGCGACCCGAAGGGGAGCGCGAGACCAACGCGCTCCCCTTCGGGCCGCGGCTAAACGAACGCCGCGAACCGGAGGGGAGCGCCGATGTCTACTCATCGCGTCGTCATCGTCGGCGGCGGCTTCGGCGGCCTCTACACCGCCCAAGCCCTTCGCAAAGCCCCCGTCGAGGTTACGCTGATCGACCGACGGAATTTCCATCTATTTCAGCCGCTGCTCTACCAAGTAGCCACGGGCGGCCTATCGCCGGCCAACATCGCCTCGCCGCTCCGCGCCCTGCTGAGTCGGCAGCGCAACGCCCGCGTCCTAATGGGGGAGGTCGTCGGCTTCGACCTCGACCGCCGTGAGGTCCACGTTGCCGATGGCGTCGTCGTCTACGATTCGCTGATCGTGGCGGCCGGCGCACGACATCACTACTTTAACCATCCCGAATGGGAGCAATACGCCCCCGGCCTCAAAACGGTCGAGGATGCCACGGAAATGCGCCGCCGTATCCTTTACGCCTTTGAGGCGGCCGAACTCTCTTCGGACCCGAAAGCGCGGGAGGCGTGGCTCACGTTCGTGGTCGTCGGCGCTGGGCCGACCGGCGTGGAACTGGCCGGCGCCGTCGGCGAGGTTGCCCATAGGACGTTGCGCAACGACTTCCGCGCTATCCGTCCTGCTAGCGCACGCATCATGCTCCTCGAAGGCGCTGATCGTGTGCTTGGCGCCTACGTGCCCAGCTTGTCTCAGAAAGCGGCGGAATCCTTGGCGCGTCTCGGCGTTACGGTACGCACTGGGACCATCGTGACGGACGTGACCGCCGACAGCGTAACCGTGCGCCACGGCGACCAGTCCGAGGTCATTCCCACGCGGACGATATTGTGGGCGGCCGGTGTCGATGCGTCGCCGTTGGGCCGCATGTTGGCGACCGCCACGGGCGCTGAGGCGGATCGATCCGGCCGGGTGGTCGTGTTGCCGGACATGAGTTTGCCAGGGCGGCCGGAAGTGTTCGTGATCGGCGATTTGGCCAGCTACGGGTATCAGACCGGCAAGCCGCTGCCGGGTCTGGCCCCGGTCGCCATGCAGCAAGGGCAATACGTCGCCGATCTGATCCAACGACGGCTGCGTGGCGATGCGCCGCGCGTGTTCCACTACAAAGATCGCGGCACGATGGCGACCATCGGCGCGGCCTCGGCGGTTGCTGACCTGGGATGGGTGAAATTAAGCGGCTATCCGGCCTGGCTGGCGTGGTTGCTCGTCCACATTCTCTTTTTGATTGAATTTGAGAATCGACTGCTGGTGATGGTGCAATGGGGCTGGAACTATTTTACGCGCAACCGCTCGGCGCGGCTCATAACGGGGAAGGCGCCGCCGGATTGCTCACCCTGAGCTGCTTTACTCCCTCCCCCGCAAGGGGGGAAGGTTGTATTACTCCCTCCCCCCTTGCGGGGGAGGGTTGTATTATACTTCACGCGGCCAGGAGTGA
>DHJA01000001.1 GCA_002404095.1 Planctomycetaceae bacterium UBA4732
CTCGCAGCGATCGGCCAGGCCCGCGGCCACGACGTTCTTCGCCGCGTATCGGGCCATGTAGGCGGCGGAGCGGTCCACCTTGGTCGGATCCTTGCCGCTAAAGGCGCCGCCGCCGTGCCGGCCGCGACCGCCGTAGGTGTCCACGATGATCTTCCGACCCGTCAGTCCGCAGTCGCCGTGCGGGCCGCCTTCGAGGAAACAGCCCGTCGGGTTGATGTGGCAAAGGATCGTCTTGTCGTCGGCGCGCGGCAGCTTTTGACCCGGCAACACTAGCTCGACTTTGTCCTTGCCGTCGAGCAAGTTCCAGCGCTTTTCCTTGCGAAGCTCGTCGCGCAACGTCGGCAGGATCAGCTTTTGCACCAATTCCTCACGCGCCGCGTCCGAGAAATAATCTCTGCCGTCCTTCTTGACCATGACGCTTTCGTCATGCTGCGTCGAGAGGACGACGGTGTGAATGCGATGCGGCGTACCGTCGCCGTTGTACTCGACCGTGACCTGGCTCTTGGCGTCGGGACGGACGAAGGCCAATTCGCCGCTGTGGCGCAGTTTGGCATGATTCTCGACCAGCCGATGGGCCAGGTAAATGGGCAGCGGCATCAGCGTGTGCGTTTCCTTGCAGGCGAAGCCGAACATCATGCCTTGATCGCCGGCTCCGCCCACGTCCACGCCGGCCGCGATGTTGCGCGATTGGGCGTGCAGCTTGCAAATGACCTGGCAAGTGTCGGCGGCGAAGCCGATGGCCGGATCGACGTAGCCGATTTCACGGATCACGTTGCGGACGAGGCCGTCCACGACGACGCGGTGGAGGTTGGCGCCGGTGGTGATTTCGCCGGCGACGACGACGAGGTCGGTGGTGACGAGGGTTTCGCAGGCGACGCGGCTCTTGTCGTCGTGTTTGAGGCAATGGTCGAGGATGGCGTCGCTGATCTGGTCGGCCACCTTGTCGGGATGGCCCATGGAGACGGATTCACTGGTGAAAAGGTATCGGTCTTCGCTCACGAGTAATATCCTTTGGTGCGGAGTGATGGAAAGAACGCGCCCTCGCCTACTGGTGAGGAATTATAGGAGAATCGGTGGAATCGTGGCAATGTAAACTGCCGGCAGCGTCTCCTATTTCCTCTTCCGTGTTGACCCCCTTGCCCAGCTGTGGCATCCTATTGCGGCCCGGAATGGATTCCCCGCGCGAGGATGCCCGACATGGATTGTGTCGCAACCGACGCCCTACCGCGTACTCTGTCCGCCTGGCCGATGTTTCTCTGGTCGCGCGTCCTCTTCCCCGGCGACCGTCCGGCCGCGGCCGAGCCGGTTCGCGTCGTCTCGGTCCTTATTCTCCTGTTCGTGCCGGCGTTGCTGCTCTACCCGTGCCTGTCGTTCCCGCTGTTCGAGCCGGATGAGAGCCGGTATGCGGAGATACCGCGCGAGATGATCCAACACGGCGATTGGATCACGCCTCGCCTTCAGGGTGAACCCTATCTCGAAAAACCGCCGCTGCTCTACTGGCTCACGGCCGTTAGCTTTCAGCTCTTCGGCGTCCACGATTGGTCCGCCCGCCTACCGCCGGCCTTGGCGGTGCATGGCTGCGTCTTGGCGCTGTACTTCGTGGGCCGGCGCGGCTTCGGCGAAGCGACGGCGTTT
The DNA here is from genome assembly GCA_002404095.1 of Planctomycetaceae bacterium UBA4732. Taxonomy (GTDB): domain Bacteria; phylum Planctomycetota; class Planctomycetia; order Gemmatales; family Gemmataceae; genus UBA4732. The sequence goes on from DHJA01000001.1 coordinate 1,636, forward strand.
CGCGGCGCCCTGATCCTGAGCCTGGCGCCGGGCTTCATGAGCATCGGCCGACTGCTCATCATCGACGGCGTTCTCACGTTCTGTACCACCTTGGCCCTGTTCAGCGCCTTCGAGGCGGTGCGCGGATCGCGCTTGCGCTGGAGCTGGTGGTTGTTGTCTGCCGTCGCGTGCGGACTCGGCGTTCTCAGCAAAGGCCCTGTCGCGCTCGCGCTGCTGGCGCCGCCGTTGCTGCTGCATCGCTGGCTGACCGGCCGACCGCTGCCGGTCACGCGCGGCGCCGTTGCCGCTTTCCTCGGCGTCACCATCGGCCTGTCCGTGCCGTGGTACGCGGTGCTGTGCCTACGAGCGCCCGATTTCGCTTACAACTTCTTCTGGGAACACAACGTGATGCGCTTTCTGACGCCGTTTGCCCACGAGCGCGGCATCTGGTTCTATGGGCCGGTGCTGCTGCTGGGGCTGCTGCCAGGCTCTTTGCTGATTTGGCCCTTTCTGCGATTTTTGGGATCGTCTGACGGCGCCATAGCGGCGCGACGACCGGCGGAACTCGGCTTTCTGCTCCTCGCCGGCGGCTGGTGCGTACTGTTTTTCACGCTGTCGTCGTGCAAGCTGCCGACGTACATCCTGCCGGCCTTCCCGCCGCTGGCCCTCGCCCTCGGCTGGTTCCTGACCCATAGCGCATGGCGCCGGTCGCGCTGGCCGGGCGTAGTCGCCGTCGCCGCCTTCACGCTGTTAGCCGGCTTCCATCACGTCGCCGAGCCATGGTACGCCGCCTACCGTTCGCCCATGCACCGGCCAGAAGAGGTGCGTCGCCTGTGCGCCGACCCATCCGTGCCCGTCGTCTGCTACCCGCGCGATTGCGATTCCGTCGCCTTCTACCTCGGTCGCGACGATCTACGCAGTTATCGTAGTAAGGACATCGACGAACTCCGTAAATTGGTACGCGCCCAGCCGCGCACCGTGATCCTCTGCACACATCGGCACTCGCGGCAGCAGCTACACCAGTTACTGCCGCCAGAGGTGCGTATTGTGGAGGAAGTGCATGTCGGCTTGGAGGAATTGCCCGGCGTACCGGCGTCGCTGCGGAAGGCGCTGACGGTGCTGATGGGCGAGACGGCGCTGGGATTGAGCGATCTGGCGGTGGTGGAATGCGGCTCGCCTGACGCAAGGCTGATGACGGCGAATGTGCGCAAGTAGGGTGCCATGCTTTCGCGGCTTCTGTCCGCACCGTCTGCCCGCTCAAGCCGCCGCGAAAGCATGACTCCCGCGCGAGGACACATGCTTTCGCGGGGTTGGGACCGGACGAGGTATCGAGACCGGCCCGCGAAAGCATGGCACCCCACTTGTGTAGCTACTACTGGGTCTATCCCGTTGGTATCTACCCAAGTAGGGTGCCATGCTTTCGCGGCCTCTGTCCGCACCGTTTGCCCGCACAAGCCGCCGCGAAAGCATGACTCCCACGCGAGGACACATGCTTTCGCGGGGTTGGGACCGGACGAGGTTTTGAACCGGCCCGCGAAAGCATGGCACCCCACTTATGGTGATACTAACGGATTTATCCCACTGGTATCTAACTAAGTAGGGTGCCATGCTTTCGCGGCCTCTTTCTACACCTTTCCTCCCTCTGAGCCGCCGCGAAAGCATGACTGCCGCGCGAGGACTCATGCTTTCGCGGGGTTGGGACTGGACTTCGTCTCGATACCGTCCCGCGAAAGCATGGCACCCCGGCTCTAGTAGATCACCACCTTCATCCATCAAGGACCGGCAAGGGATCCATTCGGAGCGGCTTACCCGGCATCCCTTCGTAAAATCGGGCACTGGACCACGGCCAATCGGTCGGCCGGCTCACTAGGCCGCGCCGTACCGGATTCGCGTGGACATACTCAATCATGGTCCGCAACGTGGCGGGGTCGGTGATGTTACGGTCGTAGCCGCCTCCCCGCTGCCAGAAGCGGTAATGCACTTCGCCGTTGGGCTGTTCGTCTCGCAGGCGGTCGAGGAATTCCGGGGCGTCCCGTCGCAGGAACGCCAGAGCCGCCCGTTGCACGGGAACCTTGAGGGCCGTCCGGATCAGCCGCACTTCATAGCACGAATCTCGCGGGCGGAGGATGACGTGGACGTGCTCCGGCATGAGGACGTATGCCCAGAGGTCCAGATTCCGCCGCTGTCGGGCCGACTCCAGGGCTTCGAGGAACCATTGTCGGGAACGATCACGGCTGAAAAGGGGTAAACGGTGGAAGCAGGAGAAGGTTAACTCATGGGCATGGCCCGGCTCGTTGTAACTTCGGACCTGTTTCCGGTGAAGTGGGTTCATGGGGATGGGTTCCGGTTATGAAAGGCGTCATGCTTTCGCGGCCGGCTTGTCCTGGGGACAAAGCACCTTGGGCGAAAGCATGGCGCCTGGCGGCTCTACATTTTCGCAAGTGAATCAACTAATTCATCCTCAAACTCAGCGAGGTTGCGTTTTACCAGCACGTCCTTTACAGAGGTTTCAAAATCGCATTCTCCCTTTAAAGATATGAATCTTGCCCTAAACTCGTTTCCTTCATTGGTGATGCCGACTAGCATTCCTTCGGAGATGATCCTGATTGTGTCACACGGGTCGCTTCGGATGTTCAGGAAAGGAAACCGTTCCTGGATGCGAGAAGCAAGTTCACAAAGTTCTGGTTTCATTGGAGTCTGGTCCCAAACGCAGGGTGCCATGCTTTCGCGGCCTCTTTCCGCACCATGCACCCACTCAAGCCGCCGCGAAAGCATGAGACCCACGCGAGGATTCATGCTTTCGCGGGGTTAGGACAGAACAAAGTTTCGGGACCGGCCCGCGAAAGCATGGCACCCAAAACGCCTTGGGGGTTAAGTCATTCCGCTATCTGTACCAGTCGTTGGGTGCCATGCTTTCGCGGCCTCGGTCTGCACCGTACTCCCACTCAAGCCGCCGCGAAAGCATGATTCCCGCGGGAGGACTCATGCTTTCGCGGGGTTGGGACTGGACGAGGTTTCGGGACAGGCCCGCGAAAGCATGGCACCCTGTCTGTAGAGGAAACTCAACGGTTTGTGTAGAAACTCATGGGTTTATCCCGACGGTAGGGGCGGCTGGCTCCTCTATCCCACCTGATTGATGAGGTCGATATACGCCAGGAAAATGCGAAAGACGGCCGCAATGATGAAGCCAGCCACCATCAGCCACACCAACACCGTCAGCGCCACCGTTAGCGCCGTCATCCGCCGGCCGGCCTCTTCGTGGTAGTGGTCGGCCTGTTGGCGGAGTACGTCGGTCAGTCGGCCGGACTCTTCGCCCACCGCCAAAATGTGCTGAAAATCCTCTGGAAACAGGCCCGTCGTCGCCAACGCCACTGTCAGGTCGTCGCCGCGCTTGACCGAACTCGTCGCCTTATCGAGCTGGGCGGTGAAGGCCGCGTTGTCCGCCGCGTCGAAGCTCAACCGCAGCGCCCGCGCGATCGGCATTCCCGTTTCCAGCGTAAGCCGCAGCGCCAGGCAGAAGCGGCCCAACGCCAGGGCGCGCAGACACTTGCCCACAATCGGCGTGCGCAAGAGAAAGCCGTCCACAAACGCCTGACCGCGCAGCAATCGGGTCAATACGAGATATCCAATCCACATAAATAGCAAAAAGCCGAATACCGATCCGAGGAAGAGCAATGCGCCCTCCGTGCCGGATATGCCTAGGCCGAGCGGGTCGAAGTGCAGGGCGAATTGTCCGGTTTCCTGCGGAATCAGGCCGAAGATGAAGATCAGCCCGGCCAGCACGAAGACCGCGCCGATGAATTGGATGGCGGGCCAGGCCGTCAGCGCGATGAAACGCCGCCGCAACTGCTGTTGACGGGTGTAGTATTTTTCGAGTTCGGTGAAGACTTCCGGCAACATGCCGGTTTGTTCGCCGACGGTGGCCATCGCGGTCATCAGCGGGGGAAATACATCGCCCTGACGTTTCATGGCGTCTTCGAGGCCGCCGCCCTGTTCCATTTCGGCCGCGATGCGCGCGGCCGTCGGTCGGACGGAGGCGTCGCCGCGCGCCGCTTGCTGGCGGAATACGTCGTGCAGCGAGAGGCCGGCGCCGAGATAATGGCGGAGTACGCGGCACAACTCGATCACGGTGGACAGGGGGAGACGAGAAGAGAAGAACATGAGGAAACTCCCGTCAGGCGTTATTTCCCCTCCCGCTTTTTCCACCACGCCTTCCACTCATCGGCCGACGGCCCTAGCTTTTCACCGCTCAAGTCCTTGAGGGCCGCATGGGCGGCCCGCGCCACCGCCGGCTCGGGATCTTCCAACAACAATAGCAGAGCGGGAATCAGCGTTTTGTCTTCCTTCATGGCCGCCGCCAGGGCGGCCGCCCGGCGAATCTCGGCGTCCTGATCCTGAAAGTACCGGACCAGCGTATCGGCCTTCATTCGCGTTAGCCGCTCGGCCAACGCTTCGCGCGCCTTGTCCTTGCCCTCGCCGGCCATCTGCGGGATCGCACCGGCCAACGCCTCGGTAAACGTCACGCCCTTGCCGTCGCGGTATTTCTCGATCAATTGGCCGCGCCGCTCCGCCGGCGCCTGGAACAACTCGCGAGCCATCATGGCGCCTTCCGTATCCTCGGACGCGGGCGGCCGGCTGCCAATCAGCGCCCGGTCGTCCTTGGATTCCAAGCCCGGCTTGAGGCTCGCCGGCCCTTTTATGAGGTCGTCCGCGGCGCCGCCCGCCTTGAGGGTGACTTCACCGGGATCCTGCAATTTACCCTTTAGGCGAGCCGTTAAGTCGCGGGCCAGATTGGCGCGCTTGAGGAACAATAGGGCGAAGCACGTATCCACCGTCGCGGGATAATCGCCTTGCCAGGAACCGTCCTGCGCCTGGTTGGCGAGAAGCACGTCGGCGCCCCAGGCGTACCAATCCTTGCCGCCGATGGTTTTCAGATCAAGGGCCACGCCCACGCGCTCCAGCGACCACAAGAAATAGTATGTCCGGCCGCCGACCATCGGGATCGGTACGGGCGGCGCGCCGACTCGGGGCTTGGCGAATGGTTGGCCGACGGCCGTGCCCAGAACAGCGAGACCCGCCTTGATGACGCGGTCTTTGCCCGGATCGGGGGCGGTTTTGCCTTTTGCCAGAGCCGCTTCCGACGCGGACCCCTGAGCCACGGCCAGCCCGAGTAGGCCGGCGCAAGTCATCGTCGCGCTGGACCCGCCGCCCCCACCGGGAGACGGGTTGTAGGCCCAGCCGCCGTCGGGGTTCTGCGAGGTGCGGAAGCGCTGGTTGAGGCGGGCCAGAGCCGTCTCGACCGGCAACCCGTGGCGCCGGCCGACCCACAACGCCACCGTGGCGAACTGGGTGTTGGAGTTGTCGCCGTCCCCGGCCCCTTGATACCCGCCGGCCGCAGGGGAGCCAATCAGGGCGACCTGGTCGCGGATCTCTTTGGGCAGATCCTTGACGGTTCGCTTAACGCGCTTATCATCCGGCTCTTTATCCTCTTTGATTTCTTTGGGCCGCTCGCGCCGGCCAATCAGCTCGGTCTGTTGCTTGAGATGGGTCGTTAGCCGGCGGACCTCCGCCTCGCTGACGTCCGGGCAAGAGTAGGTCCAGCCGCCGCTGGACCCTTGGCCGGCCAACAGGCGAACGGTCATCGACTCAATAAGCGGCACGTCGGCCGGATCGCCAAGGCGGTCGAGAAAGAGGATCGATAGAGCCAACGAATAGGTTTCGTGCATATTGACGCTGGCGGGCCGCACCATTTCCGCGACGCCGCGCACGTCCTTATCGTCGGCGCCGGCCCCGCACTCCAACAGAGTCAGGCCCACTAACGCGCGGGCGCCGACCGGCTGCGCGGACGAATTGAAATCTTGATTGGCCGCGCCGCCTTTGTGTAGGAAGGCCATGCCGCGATCAATAGCTTTGTTAATGGCGTCCTGATCGGCCGCGCGCGCGGCCGGCCCCGTTGCCGCCCACACGACGACGACCGCACATCCAGCCAGGAGCGCCCGTTTCATGATGTTTCGCCTCTAAATGGGAGCAATCGGAGTCCTGATTTGAGCATACCCGTTGCGCCAGGGAATGCCAGAGATTTCGCCGAGAGACCGGGTTCCTTGAGCTTACCGTAGCCAGGCCCCGATGCCGGCGAGCGGCCTCATTTGGCCTCGCGTTCCCCCATCCCTTGCACCATCCAGCCCTCGGCCTGTAGGCGCGCGTAACGAGTCGCCAGAACGTCCGCAGTTGCTATTTTGCCCGCGCTTGCCTTCTCTTCCGCCGTCGCTTCCAGATCTAACGCACGCCGCCAGTATCTCTCCACGGCAGCAGCTGCTTCCTTCGGACCCGCGGCGGCGGCGCGGTCGGCTTCCAGCCAACGGAAGGACGACTCTAGCGGAACGCTGGCCCAAACCATACCGGCCCGGAAATCTTCTTTGTGGGCGTCGCGGGCGGCCAGCAGCCTGTCCCGGAGCAGTTGCTGTATGTCGGCGTTGGACGCCTCAAATAGCATCCGGGCGCGGCCGACATCCTCGACGGGATCGACATGCGCGGCGTTGAGTGGGGCGGCCGTCTTCCGACCGGCAGGCGTATCCGGTCCCTTTCGTGCGCGCAACCAGGCGATCTCGGCTTCCAAGCGGTAACAATAGCACGTGAGCAGATCATACCGATTCATCACGCCGCGAGCTTTTTTCCTCCCTTCGGCGATTTCCTCGATTCGCCGGCTCGTTTCCCAACACTCTTGTAGAGCCGGCGTCGGGTCGTCGCCCTTATTCAGCAAGGCGAGTTCCGCGTCGCGTACGCACCACACCCAGGGGAGGACAATATCCGGCGGCGCCTGGACGTACTCCATGCTGCTGGCCATCTCCCGGGCCGCCTCCAGACTCGCCTGAGCCAGTTCCCGGGGCGCCGCCTGGACCGCTTCCGCCTGATCACGGGCCGTATTCCGGCGGTATTCAGCCAGAGGGTCCCCTCCGGCCGTAGGGTACGGTTTCTTGCCCTCGCGCCCACGGTGCGAGAGCCAGCCCATCTCCGCCTGGAGGCTTTCATAGCGCGCGGCGGTCAGATCGCCCAGGCCCGCTTTTCCTGCCTCGAATTTTGTCATGGCGATGGTTTCGCTTTCGCGCATGTCCCGCCAAAACCGCTCGTAAAGGGGCGCGGGGTCGGCGTCCTTATCCAGCAAGGCGAGTTCCGATTCCAGTACGCGCGACGACCACACCCAGATGGAATCGGGAGTTGCCTTGCCATTGGCGTACATCTGAAAGGCGGCGGCGTATCCCCGGCGCGCCGTCTCCGCCAGTTCCCGGGCGCGCTCGGCGGGCGTCCGTTGCGACGCCTCGAACTTCGCCTTGGCGACGGCTTGTAGGGCGTCGAGGGAATCTCCGTCGCCCGTCCCGGCGGCGAGGGCGGCCGCCAACACGGCGAGGCGCGTGAATCCAGACATGGCGACTCCTGCTTTCACGACGACCGTTGCAACACATGGAGTTAGCGTATACCATTAGGGCGCAGACAACAACTCAGCCCCTGGATTTCAAAAGGATGCTTGATGTCGCTACACCGTATAGCCTGGCCGGCCCCGGCTGTGCTGGCCGCGGCCCTGTTCGCCCCGGCCGTTCCCGCCGCGGAACCGCCCGCGCCAAGCCCGGTGGAGGAGTTGCGCCAGGCGCTGCTCCAACAGCCTGGCCCTGACGGCGTGGACGCCTATAAGACTGGCCTCCGAAAGCGCCTCGACGCCCTTAACTCCGTGGGCGGACTGGCCGAAGTGTTGGGGTTTGACCTCTGGCCGGCTGAAGCCGTTCAGCCACGGCAAGAACAAGAGTCGGAGCCTATTCGCTTTACCCGGGAGTTTCATCTCCTCGTAAGACAGAAATTGTTCAAACAAATCAGGAAGGCGTTTACGACCGGCGACGCGGCAACCCAGGCAGCGGCCGCAATCCTCCTTGGCTCAACGGCGGCCGCCGAGCGCGAGCAAAGAATGAAGACCGGCGCGATAGGTTTCGGCCCGAATCAGCAGCCCAGGGAGCCTTTCGCCGAATTGGGGGCCGACCTCATCACGCTGATGAAGGCGGAGGACGCGGCCGTGCGCCGTGCGGCTGTACGGGCGTTGGTCGAGGTGGGATCGGAGCCAGAGCAGACCGTGGCCGCGGTTGGTCGTCTCCTTGATTCAACGGAAAAAGATCCCTCGGTCCGTCGCGCCGCCGCCGCCGCGCTGGAGAAGCTGCTTGATTCGGCGGGGCGACAAAACGCAGCTATGTTTGGCAGTGACCCCAAAGCGGAGGCGGGCTTCATTCGGCTGGAAAGCCAGGCGGTCCCAGCGGCCGCACTTGGACTCGCCGACGGAGACGAGGCGGTTCGGCGCCGCTGCCTCGCCGCCCTGCGGCGGATTTTGAACGCCCTTACGGATCTCACACGGAACCCATGGCGTCCCGGCTTCAGTAACGGCTTCAACGATCCGCAGCAGCAACTGGCCGTCCTCGAACAAGCCCGGGAAAAGAGCCGGCTGGTGCTGTCCCTGGCGGGGGCCGCCAATAAGGTGTTGCCCGCTGTGGCTCGCGCGCTCGAGGACGATAAAGCGGACGCGGCCGTGGCAGCGGCGGCGGTGTTGGAATCCGCGGCGACGGCCCGGATTGGGGTGCGGCGATGGGACGACGCTCTGTCGCAGGAGAAGCTTGGGGACGCCAAGCCGTCGGCCGATCCACTACCCGCTCTCCTGGGAGCCAGGCCGAGTTTGGCCAAGAACCTGTCGCGCCCCGAGATTCGTGTGCGGCTGGCCGCGGTGTATGTACTGGAAGCGCTCGGGCCGGACGCGGCGCCAGCTTCGGAAACGCTGGCCAAGGCGCTTGGGGAGGACGCCGACGCTTTCGTCCGATGGGGGGCGGCGCGGGCGTTAGGGAAAATGGCGCCCGGTCAGTCGCGCGACGCGGTCCCGGCCCTCGCAAAAGCGCTGGCGGATAAAAGCGCCGACGTGCGCCTGACCGCCGCGGTGGCGTTGCGTCGCTTCGGCCCCACCGCGAAAGAAGCCGTTGCCGCCCTGGCTGCGGCCGTGAAGCGCGACGACGGCGCACGGTTGGAAGCGCTCAAAACCCTGGCCGTCGTCGGGGCGGAGGCTGGACCGGCCGCGAAGGAATCCGCTGTCGCGGCGGCAGTCGCGCTTGCCGACCCGGACCCAGAAGTTCGCGTCGCCGCGGCCCACGCGCTTGCTCACGTGGGGCCGGCCGATGAAGACTCTCGTAAGGCTCTGCGGAAAGCGCTCGACGACCCCGACGACGCTGTGCGCGGCGCCGCGGCCGCCGCGCTCCTATCTGGAAAATAGGGAGTTAAAAGAGGTTATAATCCGCCGCTTTGACGGTCTGGGAGGCTCTCGTCATCCCTCCATCTTTAGGCTATAATAGTGCCATTGGCGCAGTGAAATTCTCCCCTTCGGAGCGGAGCCATGTTCAGTCCCGACGACATTAAAGCGCGCGTCCGTGTGCAGCCCTTCCATCCGTTTCGCATCGTGACGAGCGCTGGCCAGACGTTTGACGTTTACCACCCCGATCTTGTGCTGATCGGCCGACGCGACTTGATCGTCGGCAGAGCCAGCACCGAGGACGCGGAGACCTACGAATAGACGACGCGGCTGGCTCTCATGCACGTGACCGCTTTGGAGGATCTACCGGTCCCAACAATGCCGACTAGCAACGGACAGCCATAAGCCGCCATTCCCTCAGCCGCGCGTCGCCTCGAATACCTGACCTTTCCACGCCGGCATGTCCCAATACAACCCATGCGCCGCGAGGTTGTCGCCGTCCTGGAGGAACCTCGAAGCATTCAGGAAGAGAGCCTCAATGACGCCAGAACCACTGATCGAGGATATTCAGAACTATGCCTTGAACATCGTCGATACGGTGCGCGAGTCCCTGTTGATACTTGACGCCACCTTGCGCGTACGGTCCGCCAACCGTGCTTTCTATCAGACCTTTCACGTCTCTCCCGAAGAAACCGAAAACCGCCTCATTTACGAGTTGGGCAACGGCCAATGGGACATTCCCGCGCTGCGGACCCTGCTCGAAGATGTAGTTCCCAAAAGCTCCGTCTTCAACGATTTCGAGCTTGAGCATACCTTCCCGGTGATCGGCCGTCGGGTGATGCTGCTCAACGCCCGCAAGCTCCAGGCGGGCCGCCACGGCGAGCTGCTGGTCCTGGCCATGGAAGACGTGACCGCGCGCAAGCGGGCGGAAGAAGCACTGCTCGAAGCCGGGGCGTTGCAGAGCGCGATCTTCAACAGCGCCAACTTCTCAAGCATCGCCACCGACGAGAAAGGCGTCATTCAAATCTTTAACGTCGGCGCCGAGCGTATGCTGGGCTATACGGCCGCCGAGGTGATGAACAAGATTACCCCGGCCGACATTTCCGATCCGCAG
>DHJA01000064.1 GCA_002404095.1 Planctomycetaceae bacterium UBA4732
CATTGTTGCAAAACCCGGCACTAGTGTACACGAACGCCACCCCCGACGGCTTACAGTCTATTACGCTCTCTGAGCACAGCACGGAGGACCTCGGCAAGCTATTCCAGCGGATCGCCCGGTCCGATGAGATGCGGTCGCTTGTAGAAAAGGTCATCGACCAATTGGCTGGGCAAAATGCTCCATCATGGAAAGAATAATCGGGCGGTATTCGGCGGCAGTTCATTTTGACGGTCAAAAAATAAAGCGACGCCGGATATTTCCTAGGATCGAAAAGCTCTTGGAGTTTTTTCGGGAAAATAACGAGTTGAAAAGGATACGTCAAAATGCGCTTGTTCAACGTGTTGGCAGTGGCATTCGGATTGTGCCTACTTGCGATAGCGATGGTGTGCTGCGTGGGCGAACGGTTCACGCAGGAGAACCAGACGGTCCTACAGGCGTTGGTAGGAGGAGTGGCGGATGTGAGCGGCGTTACCACGTTGTACATGGGTATGACGGGCCGAGATTTGGCGACCAGCTATCACCATGGTCTGAGCGACTCCCAGCAACGCCCCCTGGTAACCGTGGGCGCTATTTGGTTCCTTGCGATACTGCTGTTTTTATGCGTCGCCGTCCGGGTCGGCCTCATAACCTTGCGCGGACCACATCACCCTACCAAGAAAAAGGAAGAGATTCGTCAGAGTCCGAAGAAACAGAAGACAGCAATGAAAAAGGGAACGCCGGGAACGAAAAAGGGAGCATCGTAACCCCCGCGCCGCGCGGCTTATACGGACGCGGTGGACGCCGCCTGGGAGGCGCAGCAACTGGCGGACGCGGCGGCGGGCCAGCAATGGAACGCGGCCGCGACCGCCGCCGACAGCGCCGCCCTGGACGCGGCCAAGCAGGACGTCAAAGCCGCCGACGCAGCAGAGATAAGCGCCTGGCAGAACCAAGCGGACGCGATCTTAACGGCCGAAGAGGCCGCCGTACACGCCTGGGCGCAGCAGTCGGGTACGAATTACGCCCACCTGCAGGACGTGGAGACGGCCGCTTGGATCAGCGGCACCGAGAGCGACGTCGCGGCCGACGCGACCGACGCGGAGGCCAACTTCAACGACCAGACGAACGCCGCCGTGGCCGACGCCGAGGCCGGCGACGCCGAGGCCAACGCCGAGGCCGCCGCCGCCCAGACCGCCGTCCACACGGAGACCGACGCGGCCGTCGCCGACGCGCACGACCAGGCGCAGGCCGTTGTCGCGGAGGTCGCCAGCGCGGATACGGCCTGGCAGACCGACGAAAACGCGGCTGCGGGCGACGCCGCCGCGACCAACACGGACGAGGCCGCCGCCGCCGTGACCGACGCCAACGCGGTACAAACGGCGGCCGACGCCTGGGAGCAAACCGAGGCGCCGGCGGCCGCCGCCGACCAGAAAGCCGTAGCTGCCGCCGACGATCAGGCGAGCCACGCCCAGGACGCCGCAACGCATACCGGCAACGACGCCATCGCCGCCGACGCCAAGACGCAAGAAAACCACGACGCTACGGCGGCCCAGACGCACGATACCAACGTGGCCTCCGCCGTCCACACCGACATCGTGAACCGCGCCCAGGCCATCGACGCGGCCGTCAATGCCCAAGCCGCCCAGGCGTTGGCCGACGTGCAGGCCGCCGTGCAGAACCTTCCCGCAGACATTACCGCCGCCGTTAACGCGCAAGTCGCCGACGCCCACGCCAAGAATGCCGACTATACGGCCCTGAGCATCAGTCTGGCCAACGCCGCGCGGGCCGCGTTGACGGAGCAGGTAACACTTCAGGCCTACAGCGCCGTAGTGTCCGCTCAACAGAAGAGTACAACCGATGCGGCCCGCGCGTTGAACGATCCGGTGATCACTCAGGTCAATCCGCCGCCGCCGCAGACCTGGTTCCAGTACTTCGCCGATTATGTTCCCCCTTGGCAGACGGTGGCGACGATCGGAGCCTTCGCTATTGTGGGTACGGCGGCGTTGCTGATCCCAGGCGCCGGCCCGGTGTTGCTCGTGGCGGGACTGGGTTTGCTGGCGGGGTCGATCGCGTTAAGCGCGGCCGACCGCTTCTTCTACCAGAACCAGACGCTGGCGCAATCGCTGGGCGGCGGTCTCGGCGACGGCACGGGCGTCGGCGCCCTCTGGACGGGTTTTATCGGCACAGACTTCGGGACGGGTCGTCATCTGGGCTTGACGAACGCTCAACAACGTCAGCTGATAACCCAGGGGACGATTCAGACGGCGTCAACGGCCCTGTTGGTGTACGGTGCCGCCAAGGGCCTCGGCTCCTTCGGACGAGGCGGCGCGCCGACCGCCGTAGGAGAATCGTTAGTTACAGAAGATGTTTGCCCATGCTTCGCGGCGGGGACGCGGCTGCTGACGCGCGAGGGTTGGCGGCCGATCGAGACGCTGCGTGTCGGGGACTTGGTCTGGGCGCGTTCGGAATCCGATCCAGACGGGGCCGGAGCGTGGAAGCGCGTCGAGCAGACATTCGTCCATCCGGCCCCGGTGAAGAACCTGCACGTGGGCGAGCAGGTAATCCGGGTGACGGTGGAGCATCCGTTCTGGGTGCGCGGGGAGGGGTGGAAGCCGACGGGGGCGTTGGCGGCCGGCGACGCCCTGGCGGGCAAGGACGGCGAGTGGATCTTGGTGGAGGCGGTGACGGACGCGGGCGAGGTTACCACGGTCTACAACGTTCGCGTGGAGGAGTATCATACTTACTTCGTCGGCGGCGAAGATTGGGGCTTCAGCGTCTGGTCGCATAATGTAGACTGTGTGTTTCGAGGACTTGCGGCAGGAGAGGATCCTGCCGCGGGACTAACGGCCAGGGCACCGGGGGCTGGCAACTCGGTTGTTAGCCATATAGCGGGTAAGGATGCAACTCAATGGATTTCCACGACAACACAGGAGGCTATTGCCCGTACGCGCTTTGGTCAAAATGGAGTGGTTGAGATTGATCTATCACGGGTGAACTCGGAGATCGTGGATGTGTCCAAGGGCCTTCCCGGCATGGAGGGCACGATGCTCTCCAATTGGGCTGCCAAGTTCAGCGAAGTCCTGGTCAAAGATTTCATACCGCCGGAGGCCATTAAGCTGTTACCTTGAGGAGGGAGCGAATGGACACCAATTCCGTCATTGCAAACTTGGAGAGGGAATGGGACTTCGATACCGGCTTTTTTGGCCGCTTGCGACAAGGGTGGTTTGACAGGGGAAGCCTGAGCCGCCTTATCCGTGTGCTTGAAGTCATTGACCTTCGAGATAATAGTACCGTAAGCCGTCGTGTGGTGTCTCTGCTGTGGTATATGCCTCTTTTTATGGTATGGCAGAGAGAACGCGTCCAGGAAGCCGGCGCAGACGGGCCGGAACTTGATAAAGCGACCAATCAGGTGCAACAATTGGTAGAGCAAATTCTCGGCATTCCGTGAGGGAAAATGAAGAAGCCCTAGCGAAAACAAACGGGACGCATCTAATTATCTTTGAAGATGTGCCTAACCATTAGATGCGTCCCCCTTGTGCGCCGTGCCAAGGCGTGAC
>DHJA01000150.1:0-2452 GCA_002404095.1 Planctomycetaceae bacterium UBA4732
GGTGCGCTGACGCCGCGCCGCTCATCTTTTTTGTTCGTGCGGCTATATGCAAGTACCAACAGTGACACGCCAGCCGACGCTCTTTGTCCTCCTCGGGCGGGCCCATCTGCACACGTATCCTAGTGGTTCACCCCACCTTAATTGACAGGCTCTACCTTCGGGTAGAGTCGCTTTAGTTTGATCCGGGCGTCGGCGGTTGTGAACTGCCAGTCCACTCTCATGTGCGCCAGATTCCGTTTTTGTTCCTAAGCGGCTACTTCACGTTTCAGGAAGTCCTGGGCGGCGATTCGCCGATCCAGGCATTGACGGCCCAGCACAGACAATTCCGGCTCCGCCATGTTTAACCAACTGGCGTGCTTCGGTGTGTAATGGATCTCCAAGCGCTCGCACAGCCGATGCGCTTCCTCGGGTGCATACACCTGATACAGCACTGCCAGCTTGTGCGTGTTCAGGTTGGCTGCGACGCTTTGCCGTCACGCTTCTGAAGCGTCACCCGGTCAAAGACAGCCTCCGCGGAAAGATGATCCGTTGCATGTTGAATACCGACTTCTTCACGGAAGTCCTGACCCTGCATGGAGATTGATACGCGCTGGCCCTGGGGTTTGGGGCAACCACGATTTTGGCCTTTGCCTTGATCCATGCGAGAAAGTACGTCAGCGGTACAGCAGCGCCGTCCTTGACTTCATGGGCAGCCTTCAGCCACGCATGGAAATCGACGACTGCCTGTTTACGCACGTTGAACCGTGGCTCGACCCGCACAAGGTCGAAGACCTTTGGTACTTCAACGGGCCGCCCGATTCCCCGGCTAAGCTGGCGAGAAGCTTTTCGGCAGTCCCGAATCGTATCGTTTTCCTCGGCCACTTCCACCACTGGTCACTCGCAACTCCTTATGGTCTGACGCCGTGGCGAGGGGAAAGCCTGGTAAGTCTGGACGATTCACTACGGCGCCTTGTCGTGGTTCATGCGATTTGCGATGGTAAATGTGCGCTGTTCGACACCCAGTCCAACGATCTGATCCCCTTCGGAGAGGCCTAATATGGCCAGGAAGAACTCGCGACGATTCAACCAACCGCACCTCATCTAATGCTTTCCGGCGCCGGTACCCCCTTACGGGACAACCACTAAACAAAACGTGGTATGGCGATCAACTCTCCATGCAAGCCGGATCGCCCGCATCCACTTCCATGCCGCCTTTGCGCTGGATCGGCGCTTGCGGGAAGGAATGGGCTTGCCATTCGATCGGCCGCCCCTGCTCCGCATGAGGCACGGGCGGCTGATCCTGCGCCGTTCCCTGTAACAGCTGTTCGACCAACTCGCGCAGCCGTTGCATCGCGTCCCTTTTGCATACGGCGTTCGGACGGCGCGCCCGATCCTCGGATTTGACCGGATCGGCCTCCGCCTTTTCATCCATCCCCGCGGCGACATCGGATTTTTCTACCGCCAATGGAGCAGAGTGCTGCGATCCAGTATTGGCCGTGTTCGTCGTTGGCGGCGCGATGGTGAGCGAGGTAGTGCCGGTGCCCAAGACGCACGCCGCCAGAACAGTCACGATGGTCAGTTTCAGCTTCGCCAAGTGCATGGCGGCCGCGACCGCTTTGGCGAGGCCCGCAGCCCGTACCGTCGCCAAACCGCCGCCGCCAGTTGCCAGCCGCATCGCCGCCCGGACCGTGGAATCGAGCAAGAAGATCGGCAAGACCGACGCCGTGTTCCGCGCCGAAGGAGACGACTCCACAAGCAAGGTCGCGGCGTTGCCCATGCCTCTCCGCGCCAGCCGCATCCGCAGCATGTCCCGCGCCCGCGACAACCGTGCCTTCACCGTGCCCACCGGCCAACTCAACTGACGAGCCGCCTCCTCGTTGGTCTTGCTCTCCAGATAACACAGCACAATTGGCGCCCGGTACTTGATCGGCAGGCGGCGTATTTCCTCGTGCAGAACCGGCTGAAGGTCCGGATTCGGCGGTTCATCTGATCCCGGCAGTGCGGACAGATCGAAGCCAGCCTCTTCGCGCGTCCGCCGCCGCGCCGACAATCCGCGAAGACGCGCCGACACACGGTAAGCGACGCCGTACAACCATGCGCTGAGCGATGGGCGTTTTTGAATAGACGCGGCGTTGCGGGCCAGCACCAGAAAGGAAGCCTGGAAAGCGTCCTCGGCTTCCTGCGCGTCACGCAACATTTGCCGACAGAGACAGAGTACCATCGGCCCGTGGCGCACCATGAGGGCCGCAAAAGCCGGTTCGTCGCGCCGGCCCACGAACCGTTCCAGCAATTGGGCGTCCGTGAGCGACAACGCACTTTGCAATCCGGTCAGCCGGCCCATGCGCCGCATCGCATCGTTTAGCGGTTCGGTAGCCACGCGCACCGTCCTCCCGTTTGGGTCGTCCCCGAAGATAGTACCTGGGAGGACGGCGCCGGGTTCACTTTCTTTTTACGAGCCGCGCACGTTAGTAAG
>DHJA01000150.1:2557-9728 GCA_002404095.1 Planctomycetaceae bacterium UBA4732
TTACTAACGTGCGCGGCTCGTAAGAAGGTCTTTTTCGACGCTGAACTCACTGGTCCGTTGCGTTGGATTTGAGCAGGACGTAAGTAACGCCGCCCTTCGGCGTGCGTACTTGAAGCATCACACCCTTATCCAGAGACGCTTTGTCCAGCTTCTCCTTCAATTCCGACGCGCTTGCCACCGACTGCCGCTCCACTTTGGTCACAAGTACGCCGCGGCCCAGGCCGGCCGACGCCGCCAGACCGTTGCGCTCCACGTCCGTCAGCAGGGCGCCCTTGGTCGTATCCTTATAACCCAGACCTTCGGCCAGACTCGGCGTCAGGTCCACGGCGTCGGCGCCGATTTTGTCGATCGAGGTCGCGTCCTTGATATTTTCCGGCAGACGCGAGCGCGGTGCCTTGATGGAACCGAAGGCCGACGGTTGCTCCGCGATTGTCACCGACAGCGTATTAGGCTTGCCGTCGTGGACCACCGAAAGCTCGACTGGCTCGCCCTTGGGCAGCTCGGCCACCACACCTTGAAGACTCCGCATGTCCTTGACCGGCTTGCCGCCCAAGGCCGTGATGACGTCGCCTTCCTTCAAGCCCGCTTTGCCGGCCGGGCCGTCGGCGAAGACCTGCGTCACGATGACGCCGTGGCCGGTCTTGACGCCCAAATGGGTCGCCAATTCTTCGTTATCGACTTCATCGATTCCCACGCCGAGGTAGCCGCGGTGGACCGCCCCGTCCTTGAGCAATGCGCTCTCGATGTGCTTGGCGAGGTTCGAGGCGATGGCCAGGCCGACGCCCTGGAAGCCGCCGCTGCGACTCTTAATCGCCGAGTTGATGCCGATCACTTTGCCTTCCATGTTGATGAGCGGGCCGCCGCTGTTGCCGGGGTTGATGGCCGCGTCTGTCTGCAAGAAGTCTTCGTACATATTCATGCGTAGGTTGCGGCCCTTGGCGCTGATGATGCCGGACGTGACGGTGCCGGTCAATCCGAAAGGCGCCCCAACCGCCAGTACGCGATCACCGATCTCCATCTCATCGCTGTCGCCAAATTCGACATACGGCAGCGCCTCTTTAGCGTGGATGCGGACGATGGCCAAGTCGGTCTTGGCGTCGGACTTGATGTCCTTCGACGTGAATTTTCGGCCGTCGTGCAGCTCGACCGTGACCTCGTCGGCGCCGTCCACAACGTGGAAGTTGGTCAGGACGACGCCCTTGGGATCGACGAGGAAGCCCGAGCCGAAGCCGAGCGTACCATCTCCGTCGTCTTCGCCATTGTCGCCGGGCTGCATTTGGTCGAAGAACTTGCGCAGCTCATCAGGATTCTGTGGAATTTCCTCACTGGTGGGAGGCTTGCGTTTGGGTTGCTTGCCCTTAATGGTGTGCTTGGCATGCGATTCGATGCTGACGACGGCCGGCAGCACTTTTTTGACAATGGCCCGATAGGACGCGGGCTGATCTTTCGGCGGTTCGGCGTTGACGGGCGGCGGAGCGGCGGCGACGCGCAGGACGCCAGGCAAGTACCAGGCGCCGCCTACGGCCATTACGCTGGCCAGCGTGAGAGATGAGAATGCAAGGGACCATCGCCTCATGGCTGGGAAACCTCCTGTATGGGAACGACGGGCCGACCCTTTGCCCCACGGCGGAGGCCGACCCAACACTTGAAATCGAAGCGTATGTCAAAAGGGGCAACCAATGCCCCTGTATTTATCATACGCGCGGAGAGGACAGTGGAGTTCGCTTTGGCCCGAAAGTTTTGTGCGTTCCAGCGGTGGCCTCCCCGCCGCGTCGGTGAATGCTCAACCCGCTCGGCAACCTCGGCTGCTACCGCATTCCGGCTCCTTGCCGCTGCTTCCGGGTCGATCCGTTTGAGGGCCTTGGCGGCCTGCCGACGGACATCGGCGTTTTTATCCCCCGCAGCCTCCAGCAGGGCTGAGAACGCCGACTTGGCTCCGGCGCCTAGCTCCCCCAGCGCCTCGGCGGCGTCCCGGCGTACGAAGGCGTCCTCGTCCTTGAGGGCAACCGCGATGGCCGGCGTCACGACCTCGGCTTCCCTGCTTTTCTTGCCCAGCGCCTTGACCGCGCGCAGACGCTCGGCGGAGTTCTTGGGACGCAACTGCTCGATCCATCCTTTGGTGGAATGGCCGCCGCAGCCGTACAGCGTTATTCCTAAAACAGTCAGCAGGATGACCGGAAACCGCTTTCTCATCCCACCGTTAGTACCCGTTGGCATCGGCCACCTCCCCGCCCGCACGTGTGGCCAAGGCGTCATAAACTGTCTGGGCAATGCTGTTGCTGATTTGGTGGACCGACCCGTCGCCAAAGAGGAACTGTACCCCACTGGTGTGGCCACTGGACATCGCATCGGCGTCGGTAACGATGCTGTCATTAGGCAGGTGAGGGCCGCAGTGGCCAAGAACGAAGGCGGACGCTGCCGAGAAATCCCCTGGCGACCGCACGGATGGATCCTGGGAGTTGGGTATCGCTCCAGCCCAGGTGGAAAACGACATCGTGGTGCAGCGTTCGCCTACGAAAAAGGTGTTGCTCAGGCCATCGGTTATCTCGGCAATGCGGAAGCCCCTTACGCCGCGCACGAAGGCGCCGGTATGCGGAGGCGTAGTGTTGTCGTCCACCCCGTCGTTGCCATTGCAGGCGATGTAACTGCCGTGGGCTAGAACCCAACTCCCGCCGCCCCCATCGGTCACGGTGAAAGTCATCGCTCCGCTGGGGTCGGAGGGGCATTGGAACGACTTGAGGAAGGTGGTGCGGGCGGACACGATGGCCGGCGATAGGTCGCCGACATTGAGGTTGTAATTAATCCGGTTTTGAAGGTTGCCCTGTTCCATCTCGGGGAGGATGAAAGAGGCCCACCCCCAACCCGGCCCCTGGTCGTTCTGCGGCCAGGGGGCAAGGTCGTAGTAGCCGGTAGGGAAGCTGCCCATCTGGTCGTGGTAGCTGTTGAGGGCCAGCCCGATCTGCTTGAGGTTGTTCTGGCAACTGATCCGCGCGGCGGACTCGCGGACTTTTTGCACGGCGGGCAGCAGCAGGCCAATCAAGATGGCGATGATGGCGATCACCACCAGTAACTCGATGAGCGTGAAGGCCGAACGTCGGCGATTCATGGTATGTCCCTTTCAAGAAAACGGGCGCGCGGCGGCGCCCGGAATGTTCGGAAGGCAGGGCGCGCGGCAGCGCGGCCCGCGGCCGGGCCGATTTGACTCGACCCGAACGTCACGGGGATGGCGGCATCCTGAGCCGGCGCGCACGGACGAAGACCGGCAACGAGCGGCTCACGGAATGCGGCTTCAGTGGGATTTCAAGCGGAGAAAGGGAGGCGCGGAGGACGTGAAGGAGGGGATTGCGCGACGCGGCGCGCGGAGAAGTCGGCGGGGAACAATCGTCCGGTCGCGGCCGGTTCCGGTCGAGGAGCGTAAGTCGGCGGCTCCGCCGGGACGACTCCTGTTGTGATCCATTGGGTCGTCAAGCCTTGGCAACGCAGTGGGGAAACGGCACAGCCGCGAAGCGGCGTTGAATCCAATGCGCGGTGGGGGCCATTGCCTTTGCAACAGGGACAATCGGCGGCATGGGACGTCTCAGTCGAATCGCACGAATCCGCGTGGGTCGCGGCGGGCTTTTCGGCGTATTCCGGTGGTTGTACATGATTCTCTTCGGCCCATGCCCAGCGTTCCCCAGGGGTATGGCAACAGCAGTGCCGCCAACAATCCTCGGCGGTCTGACAGCCGCAGGCGCAGCCCTGGCACGGGAACGGCTTGCCGCCGTCTTTTACGATAAGCGGAGGGGGAAGCGGCAAGCCGATTGTGGCCGCGAGATAAGCGAACAGCGCCCCAACGGCGATGAGACGCCGGAAAATGTGTCGCCAGAAGACGCTTCGCCAGGAAAGCATGGAGCGATGCCCGTTCTGCCAGGGGCTAGAATGAATGTCTATGAAAGGAGGCGTCAAACGGCCATTCGGTGTCGAGTACGCGTCCCCGACCTTGGCAGGCTTGTCCTTCCGCTGAAGTATGGTAGGATTAGGCATGTTGACTCCTACGGTCGGCTGTAAAGTCAAGCAAAGCATGGAAGTGCAAAAATTAAGGCGGCGTAGCTCAGCGGTTAGAGCAGCGGCTTCATAAGCCGCGGGTCACTGGTTCAATTCCAGTCGCCGCTATTCAAAGTGTATCACAATACGAAATGAACCTACCGCCTTTGTGAGCCGAGGCCGGGCAAGGTAGAATGGCTGAATGGATAAGCACCATCCAGAGGCCAAAGGCCGAGGCTCGCAGATCGATCCGCCCAATCGCTTTGGTGGGCCGCACCACGTTGCCGACCTCGAACAAGTCGAACACGACGAAGAGTACCTCGCCAGCCTTCACGACCGGCCCACTGAATACCTTCCCGACCGTTCCCGGACCATCGTGACCGAGAACGACAGCCCCGACGTCGGTTTCCGTTACAGCGTCAACCCGTATCGAGGTTGTTCCCACGGCTGCTCTTACTGTTACGCTCGACCGACGCATGAATATCTGGGCCTGAACGCCGGGCTGGACTTCGAGACAAAGATCTTCTTCAAGGAAGCAGCCGCCGACCTTTTCCGTGAATTCCTATCCAATAAGAAGTGGAAGCCGGAAGCTATTGCCCTGTCAGGCGTCACTGATCCCTACCAGCCCGCCGAGGTGAAGTTCCTGCTCACGCGCCAGTTGCTCGAAGTGGCCGCCCAAGCCTTTCAACCCATCTCCCTCATTACCAAAAACGCCTTAATTCTCCGCGACATCGACCTCCTTCGCCGTATGGCCGCCGCCAATCTCGTTCACGTCAACATGAGCGTCACGACGCTGGACGCCGGCCTCGCCCGTTCGATGGAGCCGCGCACCAGTACGCCGGCGGCCCGGCTGGCGGCCGTCAAAGCGCTGCGCGAAGCCGGGGTGCCGGTACGTGTGCTGACAGCCCCGATCATTCCCGGGCTCAACGACAGCGAAATCCCGGCTCTCCTCGCTGCCGCTAAGGAGGCCGGGGCGCAGGACGCGGGGTGCACGATGCTGCGGCTTCCCCTGACGGTCGCTCCGGTGTTTCTGGAATGGCTGGGCCGGACGCAGCCGACGCGAGCGGCGCGCATCGAGAGCCGGATCAGGGCCGTGCGCGGCGGCAAGCTGAACGATTCGGAGTTCGGCGCGCGGATGAGCGGCGCCGGCGAGATCGCACGGCAGATCAGCGACTTGTTTCGGATCTTCGCCAAGAAGTACGGACTCGATGGCGGACTGCCGGCCTATGACTGTACGCGATTCCGTCCGCCAATGGACAAGTATGGGCAACGGCCGCTGTTCTAGTTATTTGCCACCAATCACCGATATTTTTGCTCCTCGGTAGCGCCGATCAAATTTTGGTCCGCTGGCGGTACGGGCGCTCTACCAGCGTCGCCTTCCGCCACGGCGGGCATCGGCCGGAAGCCGATCAGAAAGACGATCGTGCAAAGGACAAGAATGCCGACCGGGGCCAGGAAAAATAGGTGCCAGTTGTTCTCGCAGTAGTCGGCGATGGGGCCGGCCACCAGGGAACTGACAAGCATTCCGAGACCGAAACTCACGAAGATGATAAGTCCCTGGGCGCTGGCGCGGATGTCCTTCGGGGCGATGCGGTCGCTGTAGATCATGCAGCCGACGAAGAAAAAACCGAAACCGAAGCCGTGCAATCCCTGCGAGGCGAGCACTAGCAACCAGGGCGCGCCTAGCGCGAAAATGGCGTACCGCAATGCCCAGGCGCCGATGCCGATGGCGATGGTCAACGTGAAGCCCAGCCGCGCCAGAGCCAAAGGCAAGACGGCCAGTACGAGGATCTCAAAACACTGGCCGATGGTCATCACCGGACCCACCCACGCCTGGGGCAGATTCAGTCCGCCTTTTTCCGTCGCGTTGGCGTCGAACGCGGTCAGCGCTTTGGCGATTGGCCCGTCTGGTTTGGTCAAAGGTGTAACCATGTCGAGAAACGCCTGCACTTGGGCCGCGTTGATTGCTTTGGAGCCAGTCACGTCCACCGCCGTCACCACGTAATGCGCTGTGGCATTGGCGTCTTCCTGTTTCCGTTGGGCGTCGGCGTCCTTGAGAGCCTTGGCGATGGCGTCCTCGGTGCTTGGTTCCGTCTTGCCGGTTAGCACGCTCCCTACCGCGGAAAGGTCCGCCAGACGATTGGCCGACTCCTCAAGCTCCGGTTTGCTGAGCTTTTTGTTGTTATTCTTGTCGAGGAAACGCAAGACCTGCTTCGCCTGATCCGCGTCAAGGCTTGCTGCATTTTGGAGTTGTCGGAGTGACAAAGACGGTCCCGGCTCATCCCGGAAGAACTCCGGGGTGTAGACGTAATAGAACTGAAGTTCCGTCGAAACCAGGAAGGCCACCACGAGCATGACGGCAAACGACGGATAGCGCGCGAGCTTGATGGCCGTAAGGAAAGCCAAAGGGCTTTCCACCTTGGGCGACGGCGGCGTGTGCGGCAAGGTTAAGCAGAATCCGGCCATTATCACGCTGAGTACGCTGGCCACAATCAACGAATCGCCGACATTAGGTTGGTGGGGCAGTTGCGCCGCCACCTCCGGGAAATGGTCCTTGACGCCAAGCCAGAAGCCGAAAAGAAGGCAGATGATGATCCAGCCAATGGTGCCCCACAACCGGACGGCGCCGAAATCCTTCTCGGCGTTAGGCAAATGGCGGAAGGCAAGCGAATTGGTCAGCGCGACTGTCGGCGCGTAGAGCAGGCAGTGGCCCAGCATCACCCAGAAGATCCACTCATAGCTCTGGAGTTGCGACGCCCAGAACAGAAACGCGCCGCCGACGAAGTGGCTGAAAGCGAGAAACCGCTCGGTGGAGAAATAGCGGTCGGCCAGCTGGCTGGCGGCGAAAGGAGCGAGGATGTTAGCGATAGCCATGGTCATGAAAACCATGCCGAGTTTGAAGCCACCGTCCTCGCGGAAGCTCTGCAGCTTTTCCAGATAGCCCTGAAGATTGACGGCCCAGACGCCCCAGATGGCGTACTCCAGGAACATCATGATCGACAAGCGAACGCGCACCGATCCCATCGCAGCGTCTCCCTTCGTGCCGGAACAAGATAGGTCGCACTGTAGGGCAAGGCGGCGTGGTTGGCAACTAAATAATTGTGGAAATCGTCGGCCCGGTTAATGTAGGCCGCTCGCTCCGCGAGCG
>DHJA01000150.1:9898-37822 GCA_002404095.1 Planctomycetaceae bacterium UBA4732
CGCTCGCGGAGCGAGCGGCCTACACTATGCCTTGTCGCATTGCCTCTTTCATGTCGCGCACGGCCCGTTCCATACCGACCAGCACCGATCGCGCTACGATGCTATGGCCGATGTTCAGTTCCTCCACCCCTTCAATGGAGGCCACGGCCTGCACGTTGGTGTAATTCAGCCCGTGGCCCATGTGAACGTGAAGTCCCTGATCGCGGGCCAGCGACGCGGCCTCGCGCAGCACCGACAGTTCTTCCTCGCGCGCCGCTATTGTTTTCGCCTCCGCATAGCGGGCCGTCTGAATCTCAACCGCCTGCGCCCCGAGCATTCTTGCCTGATGGATCTGCGCCGCGTTAGGGTCGATGAAGAGCGAAACGTGAACGTCGCACGCCTTCAGGCGCTGCACGATCTTGCGCACCGCTGCTTCGTGGGCGATTACGTCCAAGCCGCCTTCGGTGGTCAACTCCTCGCGGCGCTCCGGCACGAGCGTTGCCTCGTCCGGCTTGATTTCGCAGGCCAGGTCCGCGATGGCGTCCACCGCCGCCATTTCCAGGTTTAGCCGGTTGGTCACTAACGGCCGCAGCAGCCGTAGATCGCGTTCCTGAATGTGGCGCCGATCTTCGCGCAGGTGGACGGTTATACCGTCGGCCCCGCCGAGCTGGGCCAGCAACGCCGCCGTCACGGGGTCGGGTTCGTGGCCGCGCCGCGCTTGCCGCAACGTAGCCACGTGGTCGATGTTGACGCCGAGCCGGATCATGTCGGACCTCGTTCTCGAAACGCGATGGGGCGCTTACAGCCGTAAGCTGTGCGGCAGGTCCGGCGCCGTCTCGCGGTAACGCCGCGATTCATAGGACAACAATTTGAAGAGGAAATATGCCAGAATCAAGTCGCACAATTTCTCGACCACCGTGCCGACGAAGAACGGCAGGCTCGTGCCCGGCGTCCAGTAGTAGGAAGTCAAAATCAAGGCAACGATCACCGGCGGCGCCAATCGGGCCGCCCAGGATAGATGATAACGCGGATCGAAGAACATCCAATACATGGCCCGGAGTTCGGCCAGCGCTTCCAGCAAAAGCCAGGTGTGGCGCACGCCGGGCGGGAGCATCGACGGCAGGGAGCTCGTTCCGCGCGTGGTCTTCGCCGGGCCGGAAGGACCGAGCAGCCTACTCCAAAACCCACCGGATTCGTGGACGACGCCAGGGGCTTCTTGGCGCGTCATGCGCGTCTCGGCCGTCGCCGAGTTCCTCATCCGGACGAGTTCCGCTTCCAGGCGCTGGATGCGGTTTTCGAGAAGTGCGTGATCGGCCGAGTCAGGCAAAAATAGCGCCACGGGCGGCTGGATGGATGCGACGGGGATTTCCAACGATCCGACGGAAGGGCTGTCCTGGGAATCGGATTCCGGCAATAGAGCGGGCGGCGATTGTAAAGGCGCACTCTCTTCCTCGGCGGCCGCGTGATCGCCTGGCGCCGTCGCATCCCGCGACAATTCTGACTGACTGGTAAGATTATTCAAAGCCCGGCCGCCCCCGGCGTCGTCTGCGAAACCATTCAACCAGCATACCGGAGGGGAGTGAACCGGGCCAGACCGTAAAGGCGAACGGCCGGCGTAAGCCGGCTGGTACAACATGCTGTCGCCGACAACATGCCGCACCAGCCGGCTCACGCCGGCCGTTCGCTTGATCGCGGGGCGGTTACTTGACCATGTCCTTTAGGTTCTTGAGGGCGCGCGCCTTGACGACGTTGCGGGCCGCCCTAGCCTTAAATTCCATATTCTCGCCGGGCTTGAACGGGTTAGGACCCATGCGCTTCTTGGTGGCCGGCATTCGCTTGAGCTTCAGCTGGAGAAGGCCGGGGAGGTTGAATACGCCGGGGCCTTTCTTCCCCAGCTCGCGCTTGATGAGAGCAAAGAGGGCGTCGAAGAATTCCGACACCTGTTTCTTGGTTAATTTGCTGCTGTCGGCCAGTTCCTGGTGGGTCGCGGACTTGCTCAGCGCTTTGCCGCCTTCGGTCTTCGGAGCTTTGCTGTCGGCCATTGTGTTCCTCTCAAATGATCTGGGGGATCGGGGTAAAACCACGCATTAAGTGAGAAAATAGAGGCCCGGCGGGTGAATGTCAACCGTATTCTCGCTGAAATTCAGCGGTTTCTCGTAAATAGTCGGTAAAAGTCAGTGAATTCTCCACAAAACGCCCTCTGAAAGGCTTCTCGCTCCCCTTCGGGCCGCGGCTAAACGATTATTTTTGTGGGATGGATTCAGACGGTAGGCGTCTTATCTAGTGATGACACCCCAACTGCTCGGCCAGCTGATTGACGACCATGCGGCGGCGTTGACGCTGTTCGCCCGTCAGTGGTGCGCCGCGCCGGAGGACGTTGTCCAGGAGGCGTTCGTCAAGCTGTCGGCCCAAAGACCTCTGCCGAACGACCCCGTCGGTTGGCTCTTTCGTGTGGTGCGTAATGGGGCGTCAAGCGCCGCCCGCGCCGACCGCCGACGCCAGCGCCATGAAACGGGGGCGGCCGCGCATCGGCCCGCGTGGTTTGCGGCGACGGAAAACGCCGCCATCGACGGCACCGATGCGGCCGCCGCTTTGGAAACGCTTGCGATTGAAGAAAGAGAAGTTGTCGTCGCCCATCTCTGGGGCGGCCTGACTTTCGAGCAGATTGGCCAGTTGGCCGGCGTATCGTCCAGTACTGCCCATCGGCGCTATCTAAAGGCTCTGTCTACGTTGCGAGAAAGGTTGCGCGTGCCATGTCCGAATCCCTCGACCCTCGACTGAACGATGTCGCCGCCGCGCTATCCGCGCTGGCGCCGCGTCCGGCCGCGCTGGACCGAGATCGTTTGCTGTTCCGCGCCGGCCGGGCGTCGGCGCCGCGCCCTTGGTTCTGGCGCCTGAGCGCGGCGGCTTCGACAATTGCGGCCGTCGTCCTGGCCGCGATCCTGCTCGTGCGGCCGGCTCCTACGCCAATCGAGCGAGTCGTATACGTTCAGGTGACGCCGGCCCCGATACCGGCGCCGCCAATGGAAGTGGCCGTAACTCCGCCCGCGCCGCTCGAATCAGAGCCGCAAGAACCGGCGTATTCCTGGCCGAGTACGCCGTATACTCGCTTGGAGGATCGACTGCTTCGCTGGGGTCTCGACGGACTCGGCGAGCCTTCACCGGCCCCGGCCGCGCCGCCGGAAACCCTGAAATCGTTACTGCAATCGTTGTAAAGTTAGCTTTCCCTTATTCCGATTTAAGGAGACGTTTTATGCGATACTGTTTCTTCTGCGGAGCCGTGGTCCTTGGCCTGACGGCGCTGGCCGTCGCCGAGCCGCCGGGCGCCGCGATCAAGGGCATTCAACCCGCTCCGGGCGCTCCGGTTGCAGTGGCGCCTGAACCCGTGCCGGTCGTCAAACTCGCCGTGAACCTTGGCGCGCCCAAGACCCGCGCCCTGAAATACACCCTTCTGCCCGATCCGCTCGACCTGACTCCGGGTAACGCCGCGCCTCTTTGGAACCGCGCTGGCGTCCGCGCTTCCGCGATCGAACGCGACCTCAACCAGGGGCCGAACAAGGTGATCGCCCCCGTCGGCACTCCCCTCAGCCTCGAAGGAAAAGTCGTCCCTCTCAAGGATCTACCCCGTAAAGAAATCCACGCCTACCTCGCCCACTTCACCAAGGCGCTCCGCCTCGCGGATCAGGCCGCGCGTTGCGATCATTGTGATTGGGAGTTTCCGCCCCTCAAATTACAAGATTTCGACTTTCCCAGGAACGACATCCAGCACCTCCGCATGGTCGCCGCCCTTTTGACGACGCGCTGCATGTTGGAACTGAGCGAATCGCGGTTCGACGACGCCATCGTCACCTTGCAGACCGGCTTCGCCTTGGCCCGCGACATCGGCAAGGGCGACACCCTGATACAGGATCTAGTCGGCATCGCCATTGGCGCGATCATGTTCAATCAGGTCGAGCAGTGGGAGCAGGTTCCCGGGTCGCCGAATCTGTTCTGGGCGCTTACCGACCTGCCCGCCCCACTCGTCAACACGGCCCCCGCGATGCGCACCGAACTCACCACCATCTTCCGTTCTTTCCCGCCCTTACGACAACTCGCCCGCGATTCCGCCAAAGGCCCGATGAGCGAGGAGGAGGCAAACAAGATCGTATCGGAGTTGGTCAAAATTATGGGCGACCTCGAAGGTTCTCGGATGCCGGACTGGCAGAAAAAACTCGGCGTCGCCGCCCTCGCCATCAAGGTCTACCCCGAGGCCAAGAAGTACCTGCTCGCCCACGGGCGAACCCCGGAGCAACTGGACGCCATGCCCGCCTCGCAAGTCGTGCTGCTCTACTATGTCGATGACTACGATCAGATTAAGGATGAACTCTTGAAATGGATGAACGTTGCGCCCTGGGAGGCGCGGGCCGGGCTGGACAAAGTATCGAAGGACATCCGCGCGGAGGGCTTACCCGGCAACATACTCGTCCGCCTGTTGATCCCGGCCATCAATAAGGTCTACGACGCTCGCGTCCGCATCGAGCGCACGGCCGACTATTTGCGTTGCGCGGAGGCGCTGCGGATGTACGCCGCGACGCACGACGGCAAGGCGCCCGAGAAACTGGAAGACGTGAAACTGCCGCTGCCGCTCGACCCCTACACCGGCCAGGGCTTCGATAAGTTCTACAAGATCATGGCGGACGGCACGGCCGTCTTTGAAGTGCCGTCGCCGCCGAACATGACGGCGTCGCTGGGACGACGGTTCGAGCTGAGAGGCGCTAACATTTTGCTTCCCCCAAACAATAAGTAATCCCTTAAAAGGAGATTCATTATGTCAAGATTTATTGCGCTCGCCCTCGCCGCGATGGCCCTAGCGTTGCCCGCGTCCGCCGCCGACCCAAAATTCGACGCCGAGGCGTGCGCCAAAGCCGTCGCCCCGTACCTGGACGACCAGACCGTGGCCGTCCTCCACGTCAATCTGGCCGCACTCAATGTGGACGACCTTCTGAACAAAGCGGCCGCTATCGCCAAGATGGACGCCGATGCGTTATCCCCTCTTCGCCGGGAACTGAAGACGTTAGTTAAGGCGCTGACCGATGCCGGCGCCCACGAGCTTTACGTCGTTGTGAGCCTGGCCGACCTGCCCGAGCGATCACCATTCGTTGTCGTTCCGTTAGCGCCTCCCAAGGAGGCGAAAAACGATACCAGGATGCAGCAGCTTCAAGAGGCGTTTAAGAAATTGGCCATTCTTCAGTATGTGCCTTGTTCTGAACTGATCGGCGACAACTTAGTCGCCGGCGACCGGGCGACGGTGAAGCGCGTACTAACTCTCAAACCGAATGCACGGCCAGAGTTGGTTAAAGCGCTCGCTGCGGCCGACGGCGACCTCGTGCAGCTTGCGATCATGCCGCCGAAGGGCGCGGCTAAGATTCTCGAAAGCATGATGCCAACGATGCCGGCCGAGGTTGGCGGCGGGTCAAGCAAGGTGCTGACCCAGGGATTTCGTTGGGCGGCGCTGGGCGTGGACGCGCCGAGCCTCGACTTGAGCATGACCGTGCAGGCGTCGGACGCTGACGCGGCCAAAGCATTGCTCGAGCTGCATGACAAAGTCTTCGCCGCGATCGGCAAGAGCCTGGACGCGCGCGAGATGCTGCTGCTGTATTTTTACAAACTGATGCCAATGCTAAGGCCAAAGGTTGACGGCGACCGGCTGACGCTGAAACTTGAAATGAAGCCCCTTATGACCGCGCTCCATGCGAAGGAAGCGGTGGCGAAAATCGTTGAAGCCTCGGAGCGAACCAAGTCCAGCAACAACATGACGCAACTGGGCCTCGCCGCATTTAATTACCTGGACAAATACGGCGCTTTCCCGCCCGCTTACACCGCCGATAAGGACGGTAAGCGGCTATTAAGCTGGCGCGTCCACGTACTTCCGTTCCTGGAACAGGACAAGCTGTACAAGGAGTTCCACCTCGACGAGCCGTGGGACAGCGACCACAACAAGAAACTGATCGCGCGGATGCCGGCCGTATTCCGCTCCTCGGCGGACCCGAAACTCACTGCGGACGGCAAAACGACGTACCTCGCGCCAATCGGTGATGCAACGATGTGGCCTGGCGCCAAGGGGGTGCGCATCTCAGAAGTGACGGACGGTACATCGAACACGATCTTCCTGGTGGACGCCAACGACGACCACGCCGTCGTCTGGACCAAGCCGGAAGATTTGGACTACGACGCGAAGGCGCCGATGACGGGTCTCGGCGGGCGTTATCACGGCGGATTCCTGGTGTCGATGGCAGATGGGTCCGTGCGACTCGTCAACACGGGCATCAGCAAGACGACGCTTCAGGCGGCGTTCACACGCAACGGCGGTGAGGTACTCGGATCGGATTGGTGAACGTGAACGAGCGCGAAACGTAAGCGGCTTGGATTAGAGTGGGCCGCTCGCTCCGCGAGCGGCATGGGACCCCGCCACCCGAAGAGTTCTTACGGCGCGTGCTTCTGCTAGCGAGCGCTCGCTCCGCGAGCGGCATGGGACGCCGCCCGGAACACATAGATGGGATGCAGCCAAAAGCCGCTCGCGGAGCG
Source organism: Planctomycetaceae bacterium UBA4732 (assembly GCA_002404095.1). Classification (GTDB taxonomy): domain Bacteria; phylum Planctomycetota; class Planctomycetia; order Gemmatales; family Gemmataceae; genus UBA4732. The sequence goes on from DHJA01000150.1 coordinate 16,442, forward strand.
AGCGGCCCACTCTTGCATTGCCTGTCGGCGTCCGCGCGTCTAATATCAACGGTGCGGCGCGAACCGTCGGGTTCGCGCCGCACCGTTTCTGTTTCGCCTCGGGAGAGATGTATCATGCAAGCGCGACCCCGTAAGAAGAAGGCCCGTCAGTCTCGTTTCGGCCGCTGTCCGAAATGCCATAAACAGATTCGCAAGCATAAGGTCCGCTGCACGACGTGCCATCGCCTCCAACCCACGTGAGCGGCGCCGGGTCCGTTTTTGCCAAATGGATTCTTGCGTTGCGCGTCCGGGTCGGCCATAATCGAACGGTACGGCTTCCCGTCGCTTCTGGACTAGGGTTGGTTCCCATGGCGACCCCTGACGATTGTGTGAACGACGTCTTTCTTCCAGGTGGACGGCTTCGCCTCGAATTGCTGACCGATACGGCTCTCGAGGCCATGAAGGAGTCGATTCGCCTGGCGCGGGAAACCCGTTGGGACAGCGTCCGCAGTCCGCACGTCTTCATGGGACTGTTGTCCGTGCCGGACGCCAGCATTTCCAACTGGGGCGAACGCCTTCAGGCCGACCTTACCAAACTCCTTGGCCAATTCCAGGAGCTATTCCATCAGGACGAAGGCGAGGAGGAAGCCGTCCTGGTGCTTAACCGCGAATTTCTCTCCGACAACGTCCTGCGTCTGCTGCGCGAAGCCTTCAACCGCGCGGTTGATCATCGTCGCGCCAAGATCACGCCGATGGACCTACTTATCAGCCTGCTGACGTCGCCCAACAGCATCGTGGCCGAATGTTTTGAGCGCATCGGCGTCACCGCCGCCAAGCTGACGGAGTTGGCCGTCATGGCCGAACACAACGGCCGCGGCAAATAATCAAACCTTTTCGCGCCTGAATCGTCGGAAGGATAGAACCCGGCGATCACGTTTCGTTTAGCCGCGTTTTCGTTTAGCCGCGACCCGAAGGGGAGCGCGACGCCTAAACGTGAAAAGCTCTTGAGTACAAACTGGGGAGTTTCGTTATGAAGCGCTCGTTGACGGTTATTCTGACCGGCGGTTTGGCGGCGGCGGTTGTCGCCGGCTTTCTCGCCCTTCGTCCAGGAACTTCCGCAGCCGACCCTACCAAGACGAAGGGGTCGCCGGCCGTTCACGTCGCCGCACCTTCGGAAACATCGGTGCAATTGCCGATCGGCCAGGTGGTGCTATTCAGCAGCGGCGTCGGTTATTTCCAGCGCGAAGGCACGATCGACGGCGACGCGCGCGTGGACCTGTCATTCCCCACTCAGGACATCAATGACCTCATCAAGAGCATGGTGCTGCGCGACATGGACGGCGGTCACGTATCCGCCGTGTCGTATGACAGCAACGCGCCCGTCGAAAAGACGTTGCAGAGTTTCGCCGTCAACCTATCGGCCAACCCGTCCTTCGCTCAAGTGTTAAATCAAGCGCGCGGCGAGAAGATCGAAGTCGTCTTGCAGCAGGCCAACGCGGCCCAACCCGGCACGATGACCGGCGCCGTTATGGGCGTGGAGAACCAGCGGATCGCGGCCGGCAAGGAGCCTCCGGTGGAGGTGGAGCAGCTGAACATGTGGTGCGCCGACGGCATGCGCTCGGTGAAATTGGCCGACGTGCAGCGCCTGCGCTTCCTCAACCCCATCATGGACAATGAAGTCCGCAAGGCGTTGGAGACGCTGACGCTGTCGCACGACACGCAGAAGAAGGCAGTCAGCCTGAACTTCGTCGGCGAAGGCAAGCGCCAGGTGCGCGTCGGCTATGTCATCGAGAATCCCATCTGGAAGACGAGCTATCGGCTCGTTCTCGGCAAGGCGAAGGAAGACAAGCCGTTCTTGCAGGGCTGGGCAGTCGTCGAAAACGCCACCGATGAGGACTGGAAGGACGTGCGCATGGCCCTGGTGTCGGGCCGGCCTATTTCCTTCCAAATGGACCTGTATACTCCTCTTTATGTGCCGCGGCCCACGGTCGTGCCCGAACTGTTCGCCTCGCTCCGGCCCGTCACTTATAGCGGCGACATGAACGCGAAACGCGATCTTGTGTTAAAGAAAATGGAAGTCCAGGAGGAAGAGTTGGATGAAGCTCGCCGCGGCGGGAAGGGGCGGGAAAAGGCGAAGGACGCGCCGGCGTTCGGCAAGCCCGCCGACGCCAAGTACGCCACGCAGCTTCGCCAAGCCATCGACGGCAAAATGGACCTGGGCGCGGCCGGCGTTTCAACGATGGCAACGGCGACCAAACTCGGCGACTTCTTCCAGTACGCCCTCGACAAGCCGGTCAGCCTACCGCGGCAGAAATCGGCGCTATTGCCCATTGTCAACAAGGACGTGGAGGGCACGCGCGTCAGCATCTACAACGAGCGAACGCAAGCCAAGTTCCCGCTGCTGGGCCTCAAGTTCAAGAACACCAGCGGCCTGCATCTGTCGCAAGGACCAATTACGGTCTTTGAAGGCTCCAATTACGCCGGCGATTCGCGTATCCTCGACGTGGAACCCAACGAAGAACGGCTGCTCTCTTACGCCGTGGACCTCGGCACGGAAGTGAACCCGGTACTGGCGAGCGACAACGGCCGGCTCACGACAATTAAGGTCGTGACAGGCATCCTTTACAGCACCACGAAGCTGCGCGAGACGAAGACTTACACGATCGTCAATCGCAACGACGCCGAGCGGTTGGTGCTGGTCGAACATCCCGTCCGCAATGACTTCCATCTGACCGATGACACGAGCAAGCCGGCCGAGACCGCCAGCGACGTTTATCGCTTCGAGGTCAAGGTTCCCGCCGGCAAAACCGCGACGCAGGTGGTGACGGAAGAGCGCGTCATCGGTTCGCAAGTGCAACTGACCAACAGCAACGACGACCAAATGCGTATTTTCATCAACAGCACGGTCAGCAGCCCGAAGGTCAAGGAGGGGTTGAAACAGGGAATTGCCTTGCGCTGGGCGTTGAACAAGACGCAGCGCGACATCGCCGACCAGCAACTCCAGCTCAAGACGATCACGGACGATCAGGCGCGGCTCCGGGCAAATCTCAAAGAGATGCCGCCGACGGCGGCCGCCTACAAGCGTTACCTGGACAAGTTCGACCAACAGGAGACGCAGATCGAGACGTATCAAGCGGACATCAAGAAGATGCAGGAAACCGCGCATCAACAGCAGAAGGAGTTCGAGGACTTCCTCAACAACTTCTCCGCCGAGTAATTGGTACTAATAAAATGGCGAGCCGGGCGCTTACCGGTAGTTTCAAAATACTCCAGGAACGCCAATCTCCTGATCGGCGAGACGGGAAAAGACGCCAATCGGGAGATTGGAGTTCCCAGGTGCCTGCCGCATTTTGAAACTACTGTTACGCGGCGCAGCTCGCCAGTATGTCAGCCGCTCTTAGAACTCGTATACCCGCCCCGGCTCCGCGATGTGAATGTTCGGCAGTCCGCGCCCCATCACTTCCGCGACCGTCTGGTCATGCGTTCGCGCCTTCAGATGCACGGCGATCACCTGCACTTCCGATCCGACCTTTGCCGCTTCCTGGTGAAACTGATCCGAAGTCAGATGCCCGGAGATTTCGGCCAAGGCCGCCATCGCATTGGGGAATGAAGCCTCCAAAAAGACGCCCTTGAGATTCGGCGTCCGCTCAAGGCGTTTCCAGATCGCTTTGGTCGGCGCTGTGTCCGTCACGACGGCAACGGCCGTTTGCTTACCTTCTATGACGAATGCGAAAGTCGGTACCACGTGATCGATTCCCACCGGCGTAATGCGCAATCCCTCCACCTCGACCGTTCTGTTTTCCTCCAGCAGCGATAGCCGTAGGAAAGGCGGCGTGCGCTCGCGTGAGATGCGGATGAAGTCGGGCATCATGCGGTCATTGAACATATCTTTTTGCAGGCAATCCAACACCGCCGCGCTGCCGTGAATGACGACGCCTTCGGGATGGACGCCGTATACATTTTCGAGGAAAATAGGCAGCGACGCGGTGTGATCGAGGTGCGTATGCGTCAGAAAAACATGGCGGACGCGCCCTTGGCCCGCGAGGTCGCCGTGAAAACCCAGGCCGCCGGCGTCGATGGCGACGACTTCGTCGATCACGTAGCTCGACAGGTAGTGATAGGATCGCTCAACGCCGCTCGCCGACGGGACCAACACGACTTTCATAGTCACACCTTAGTTTGCGCCGCCGACGAAGGCGACGCCTACTTGCTTTCCATTTTGATGACGCCGTCCCAGCCGGCCGGCGGCCCTTCCGGGTGCTGTTTTACGTAATTCGATAGGAACTCGGCCGGGCCGTCGTTGCCCAAAAACTTCAAATGGTGCGGCACGTCCGTCCAGCGGCCGGCGGTGAACGCGCCCAGCGCGGCCTCATAGCTCAGACGATGCGGCTCGCCCAAACCGCCCTGCCCCTGTTCCACCGTCGGCGGCAACAGTTCGCTTACGAGTACCTTCTCGCTCATGCCGTAAGGCTGGAGGCGCGCGATGCGCCGGCAACGCGACCACCCGGCGCCGCTGGTAGCCAAACGCTGGGCGACCGCGTCGTCGAGCAAGGTCGAAACGCGGAAGCGGCGCGTGAGGCTTTCTAGGCGCGCGGCCCGGTTGACGACGGGGCCGAAGACGCCGACTTTGAATTGGTCGAGTGTGCCGATGCGTCCGGCGATGGCGGGACCGTGCGCTATGCCCAGACCACAGGCGAAGCCAGCCAGCCGATGGCCCGGCTGCCGCGCCACGTGCGCGAACCGGCGCCGAATTGTCAAGGCCGCCCGCGCGGCCCGCTCGATCTGCTCCTCCCCGCCTAAAGGCCAGCCCCAAAACGCCATGGCCGCGTCGCCCTGGAAGTCGCCAATCACGCCGTCATTCTCAACAATGGCGCTCGTCATAATCCCCAGCGCCTCGCTTACCTTGTCCCAAAGGCTCATCAATTCGGCTTGTCCGCCCTCCACGATCTTGCAGGAGCCGCGCAAGTCGCAAAAGAGGACCGTGGCGTTGACCTCGCGCGGCTGAAGCACCTCTTCAATGTTTTGTTTGCCGACGGCGATGAGGACCGGCTGAGAAAGGAACGTCGAGAGGACCGACGCTCGGTGCTGAAGATGGTGGACTTGCCGCAACGCGCCGAAAACGTCCGCCGTCAATTCGGCAAATTTAAGATCGCTTTTGAGTTGTAATTCCATCGCGGCGCTGTCCGCCGACCGGGAGTTGTGTTCCATGCCGCCCGCGATGTAAAGACCCCAGCCCGGCGAGGGATCGTCCGGCAGCGGGATGCAGATGGCCCAACTCGTCTTCGGGTCCACAAGGCTAAATCGCGAGTCTTCCAGCCCCGTTATATCCTGCTTCCAGACGTGCAGTACGCCCTGACGACGATTTTGCAACGCCTCGAAGACCAGCCGCCGGCTCGGCGCGAGATCCCCTGGCCCGCCGTCTCGGCGATCGGCGTGGAGTACACTCACCTTCGGCTCCGGCGTGCCGTCCGAGAGGCAGGTGACGATGGCAGCTACCTGGGCGGTAGGGATGCCTTGCAGCAGCACCTGAACGACCCGCTGCTCAAGTTCTTGTTCGCTTGGCGAGTAACGAATGATCTCGGGAAGAGCGGCCAGCGCTTCCATCCGCTGGTCGGCGTCAACGAAGCGGACTTTACGGAGTTCTTGTCGGCTACAAGTCATCTCCGTCAATTCCGGTCTTAATGGGGTTGGCTCGGGAATGGGCGCCGAGCCGTCCAGCAGCGCGAACGTGGTGCCGCCGATCACGAAACGTTCGTTAGGCGCCATCGAGAAGTCGTCGTTCTCGACCGCTTTGTAATAGATGGGGTTCATGGTGGGACGCGGTTCCAGGCGGCGCCGGACGCGCAGCTTGCCGCCTTGCCATAGCAAGGTGGCGTGGACGCTGGAAATGAAGCCGTCCCAATCGGCGGCCCAACCGTCCGGCCCGGGCGCGCGGCCGAGCTTGATCTCGACGCCCTCCGGCAGAGGGCGCCGCCAGTTTTTGGACTCATTTTTCTCGAAGCGTGCTTCCAATTCAGCCATGACCCAACCGCTCCTCGCGCCGCAGCAACCAGATCAAGCCCGCCCAGACGCCGCCGCTGAGCGCTCCGGCGGCGATCAGCATCCATAAGCCGTCGCGGACCATGAACTGACCCAGATCCCCCACCGGCGCCAACACCTCTTCCTTCTTGTGTTCGACGATAACGCCCCATTGCGCGCCCAAAGGCCCATCGGCGTCCAATTCCGCATCATTGGGGTTAAAGAATTTATAACCGGCCAGGCGATGGCCGCCCTCATCCTTCTGGTCAGTCTGGAAAGGATCGTCGAAGGATTCGCACTCGTTCGGTAGCGGATTGGGCTTCAGCCGATCCACCAATTCCCTGTCGAGGTAAGGCGGATTGCTGTCGCCGGCCTTCTCAATCACCGCTTCGACGTCGTCATGGCCGCTAGTCTGATGTTTCAGCGCCTGGCCGCGCTGGTTGAAAATGACGATCTTGCCGTTGTCGATCATCACGTTCTCATGCCAACGACTAAAGTCCTTCCAAGTGAGAACTCCCGCCAGCACACCAACGACTTTGTTATCGGCGTCTGTTACGGGTACGGTCACGTACAATAACACTCCCCGGCCCTTTTCCTTGGACAGGATAGGTTGGGAAATGTGCGGGGTCGATACCGGTGCGTAGCGCTCGTCGCGGGGCTGGTTGCCTCGGCCGCTGAACCAATCCCGCCATGACCAATTCTGCGCCCATATTTTTTCATGTTCCGGAGCAACGTACAGAGGATTCGCGTCGTCCCAATAGACGTTCATGATAACGAAACCATCCGCGTCGGCGGCGGAAAGGCCGCTAAACGTCGTGTCAATGCCGATGTCCTTGGCGGCGAGTTCCATCCACCGCTTCATTTGCTCATCCACGTTTACCTGAGGCATACCCGAGGCGCGCCGCTTCGCCGTCTCAGCGACGATCATGTCGCGCAACTGCATGCCTGATTCGCCTTTAAGCAATTTTTGCAGATTGGTGATGCGCCGTTTTAGCCCTATCTCCATGCCGTTGGCGAGCAATTGGGCCATAACCTTGTCGCCGTCTAAAACCTGCTTCTGGAGTGTCTTTTTCGATTCCTCGATCTCCTGGTTGAACATAACTAGACCGGCCAGCGCCATCAACAGTATGACGAGCAATGGGGCGGCCAATCCGTACGCCAACAGGGGAAGCTGCCGTTGCCGGACGCGGCGCTTTTCGAGCGCGTGCAGGATGGTCTCGGCGCTGGCAATTCGCTTTTTGGGATCTAGTTCCAGACAGCCATCAATGATCGCGGCGAGCGCCTTGTCCATTCCGGGCAGACGCCGGTGGGCCGTAGGCGTCGGCGTACTGCTGATGCCCTCTCGGTAGCGGCGCAGGCGATGATCCAGTTCCACCGTCCCGCTCAACTCACCGCTTAAGGCGAGGTCTTTACGCGGCGGTTGGCCCGTAAGCATGGCGTAAAACAAAGCGCCCAGGCCGTAAACGTCCCAGCGCGTGTCGGGAATCTTATGACCCAGATCGGCTTGCTCAGGCGCCATGTAGAAAAAAGTGCCCAGGGCGGGCGTGGCGTCGTTGGAGAGGTGGGCCTGTCCGAAGTCTGCCACCAACGGCCGGCCCAGTGAATCGAGCAGAATGTTGCCCGGCTTGAGGTCGCAATGGCGGACGCCGTGGGCATGTACGTAGGCCAACGCCTGCACCACTTCCCTAAAAATGTGTAAGGACTCTTTAAGCGGCATCGGTCCTTTTTCCAGCCGCTGGGCGAGTGATCCGCCGTCCGCGTAGGACATGATGTAATAAGGCGGATCGGCGTCGGCCACGACGTCCTTGAGGTGGACAATGCCGTTGGCGTCGTCGAGGACGGCGAGTTGCCTGACTTCGTCCTGGAGCATCTGCCATTGTTGGCCCGTGCCGTGGGCGAAGAACTTGATCGCCACGTGAATGCCGGTGTTCTCCTCGACGGCCAGCCATACTGTGCCGTAGGTGCCTTCGCCGAGCGGGCGCATCATCTGGTAGCCGGACGCCAACATGCGCTTACTGATCGACTCGGAGAGCAGCCGGTCGGAGAGACGCTGCACTACGGTCAGTTCGAGACTCTCGGACTGCGGGGGCAAAGCGACGTCCAGCGGCGCCGTGACGCTGTTTCCGCTACTCGGGGTGGGCGGAACCGCGCCGCTCGCGCACGGGACGTTAAGCTGCGATAAGGTGCCCGTCAGGTTGTTTGGCGGCGGCAATTCTTTCTCTTTCGACGTGGCGGGGGGAACCGGGCGCGAAGTATCCGCCATACCGGCGGAGCGTTCTCCGGTCGGCGGTACGTTCGACGAAAAAGAAGAAGGTTGATGTGACACAAGAGTTCCTGTTCGCTGGGCCGAGGTGGGCCGGGCCAAAGCTGGACTCAGTACTCCCTTGCCATCCTAGCCGAACTGGCTCAGGTGTCAACGACTCCGGTTGACTAGAATTGCGGATCGATTAAAGGGGTTAAGCGGTCCTGCCGTTGAGGAAAGGCAGGCAATTTATGACGGAGCCGGTTGCGGGAAGGGGCGCAGTAGTGCTATCATCGTGCCATTGTCGATAAATACCCTGTTGGGAGCATCCCCCTATGGACCAGCGAACGGCCGAGGAAGTCCGCCTTGAGGAAGACCGGCTGCATCAAGCGCCATGGAAGCGCTGGGGGCCATATGTAAGCGAACGCTCATGGGGGACCGTGCGGGAGGACTACAGCCCCTATGGCCACGCCTGGCAGTATTTCCCCCATGACCAGGCCCGCTCCAAGGCGTATCGCTGGGGCGAGGACGGCTTGGCCGGTTTGTGCGACCGCTATCAGCTGCTGGTTTTCGCACTGGCTTTGTGGAACGGCCGCGACCCAATCCTCAAGGAACGCCTGTTCGGCCTGACGCCGCACGAAACCAATCACGGCGAAGACGTTAAGGAATACTATTTCTATCTTGATTCTACGCCGACGCATTCCTACATGAAGTATCTCTATAAGTATCCACAAGCCGAATATCCCTACGGCAAGCTGATCCAAAAGAGCCGCGCGCGCGGCGACGCCGAACCGGAATACGAGCTACTCGACACCGGCGTTTTCGACGAAGGACGCTACTTCGACGTATTCGTCGAGTACGCCAAGGCGGGGCCGGAGGACGTTTGCATCCGCATAGAGGTCTGCAATCGCGGTCCGGAGGACGCTGCCATCCACGTCCTGCCGCATCTCTGGTTTCGCAACACTTGGTCCTGGGGGCCGCAGCCCTTGGCGGCGCCGTCAATCCGCGTCGGCTCTGCGACCGCCGCCAACGTCTGCCTCGTCGCCGACGACTCGGGCGCCGAGCCGCTGCGCAACCTCCTCAATTCCTATACCCTCGGCCAGCGCTATCTGTATGCCGACGCGGGCGGCGTTCCTTTATTCACGGACAACGAGACGAACTTCACGCGCGTCTACGGTCCCGAAGCGCAGAACCGAACCCCCTACGTCAAAGACGCCTTTCACCGCCACATCATCAACGGCGAGGCTTGCGTCAATCTGGAACAGACCGGAACCAAAGCATGCGTCCATTACGCCAATGTCAATGTCCCGGCCGGCGGTTCGGTGGTGTTCCACCTGCGGCTGACCGACCAACCCAAGCCGGCCTTGCTCGCCGACGTGGACCGGGTCGTCGCGGAGCGGCGCGGCGAGGCCGATGCGTTTTACGCCAAGATTCACCCGCCGGAGATCGGCGAAGACGAGCGCCGAGTGCAGCGGCAGGCGCTGGCCGGGATGCTCTGGTCCAAGCAGGCGTACCTTTTCGACGTGAACACATGGCTTGAAGGAGACGATCCGACGCGGCCGCCGGCGGAGTCGCGCAAAGGGCTGCGCAACGGCCACTGGCGGCATCTCAATTCGCTGCGCGTCCTGACAATGCCGGACAAGTGGGAGTATCCATGGTTCGCCGCCTGGGACCTGGCGTTCCAGTGCCTGCCGCTGGCGTTGGTCGATCCGGAGTTCGCCAAGGAACAACTTTGGGTGCTGCTGTTTGAGCAATTCATGCACGCCAATGGCCAGATCCCGGCCTACGAATGGGAGTTTTCCGACCTGAATCCTCCGGTTCATGCGTGGGCGGTCTGGCGCGTCTATAACATGGACCGCCAGCGCACGGGCCGCGGCGACCGGCTGTTTTTGGAGAAGTGTTTCCACAAGTTGTTGATTAACTTCGCGTGGTGGGTCAACCGCGTGGACGCCGAAGGCAACAACGTCTTCGAGGGCGGCTTCCTCGGCCTGGACAACATCACGGTGGTGGATCGCAGTCAGAAAATGGCGCCGGGCATGACGCTAAAGCAGTCGGACGCCACCGGCTGGATGGGTATGTTCTGCCTGAACTTGATGCGCATCGCCTTGGAGCTTTCGCGCGAGAACCAAGCCTATCAGGGGTTGGCGACCAAGTTCTTCGAGCATTTTGTCTATATCGGAGCGGCGATGCGCCACATGGGCAAGCGCGACTTCGAGCTGTGGAGCGAAGGCGAAGGCTTCTTTTACGACGTGCTGCGCTTTCCCGACGGTTCATTCCACAAGTTTCGCGTGCGCTCGCTAGTAGGGCTGATTCCGATGTACGCGGTGGATCTGCTGTCGGAAGAGGAGTTGGCGCCGTTCCCCGAGTTTCGCGCCAATGTGGAATGGTTCCTCCGCAATCGCAAGGAGTTCACGCGCTGGTGTGTGCGGCCGATGGAGCGCGACGGCAAAAAGTCCTACCTGTTGTCGCTGATGAATGAATCGCAGATGAGCCGGTTGCTGGCCCGTTTGTGGGATCCGGCGGAGTTCCGCAGCGAACATGGTCCGCGCAGCCTGTCGAAGTTTCACCAGGCGAATCCGTATGGATACATGGGCGCCGAGGTGCATTACGAGCCGGCGGAATCGGCGTCGAAAATCAAGGGCGGCAACTCCAACTGGCGCGGCCCCGTATGGTTTCCAACGTCCTTCCTGTTGATCGAGTCATTGCGAACGCTGGCGGCGGGATACGGCTGCTCGCTTCATGTGGAAGGCGCGGCGGGCGAGGCGCCGGTCACGCTGGGCGAAATGGCGCGCGGACTGGCGGCGCGCTTGGTGTCGCTGTTTCTGCGGGACGACTCGGGCCGGCGGCCTGTTTACGGCGATCAGCGCTTGTTTCAAGAGGATGCGAACTGGCGCGATTGTCTGCTGTTCTACGAATACTTCCAAGGCGACACGGGCGAGGGGTTGGGAGCGTCGCACCAGACCGGATGGACAGGACTGGTGGCCACGCTGATCGACGAGTGGCGGAAGTAGACGTTCCCCGCGCGCAAGATTACTGTTTGAGGAATGTGTCTTAGCTCATTCCGGCGCACCCGCGATGTCGAAGTAGAATAAGGGAAGCCTGCGCCTTCTCGCCTTGACAGCGTCAGTCGGCGACCTAAACTTGGTCGTTTGACCCGAGACCACGTTTCGGGTATAATGAGCGCTTCCGCGGTACGATGCAAAGACGCCTGCCGGCGCCGCGGATAAACGAATCCACAAAAGGATTGTCATGCCGGTCAACACGTGGCAACAATGGCTGAACAGGGCAAGACGCGCCGTAGTGGGCGAGTCGAGGCGGCCTAACGCGCGCCGACGACGCCTTTCGATCTCGCTGCGTCTGGAAGAATTGGAAAGCCGCGTGACGCCTTCGGTTACTTTCCTAACCATGCCAGGCGCCGGCGTCGCCGGACAGCCGCTTAACCCGGCCGTGCAAGTTTCGGTGATCGGTCAAGAAGGGTCATTCAACTTCCCTGTAGCTGGCGACCCCGTGACTTTGAAGGTGGCCACAGGGCCGGGCGGCTTCACGCCCTCCAGCCCACTCCCAACGGCGAACACCGACAAAACCGGCGTGGCCACCTTCAACAACCTGGTACTGGACGCCGCCGGCAGCTACACTTTTGTGGCGTCTGTTGTGGCGTCTATCAGCTTTACGTCGGGAATGAGCGCCCCTTCCAGCAGCGTCACCATCGACCCGGCGCCGGCAAGCCAGTTCGTCATCGCCTCTTCGTCGCAGATCCCGGAGGGGACGCCCCTGAGCTTCACCGTCACGGCCGTGGACCCATTCGGCAACCCGGCGACCGGCAGCACGATCCACTTCAGCAGCAGCACCACTGCGGCGTCGCTACCGCCCGATTACACCTTCCAGGCCGGCGACAACGGCGAGCAGACTTTTGAGGCGGCCTTCACCGCGGCGGGAACTCAGACCATTACCGTCACTGGCTCGGATGCCAGCGCGACGAGCAGCGTCATGGTCCAAGGCTTCCCTCCCGGCAATATCCAACTGAATGTCAGCGCTTCCGATGTTCCGATAAACCAGCCGTTCACCCTCAGCGGCAGCTTCACCGACCTGGGAACGCTCGACGCCAATACCGTGGTCGTCGCCTGGGGCGATGGTTCCCCCAATACCACTTTGGTTTTGCCCGCTCAGGCGCGCTCCTTCAGCACTGGTCATGCTTATACAGCGGAAGGCGATTACTTCCCTACGGTCTCCATCTCCAACCCCGACGGCGGAACGAGCGAGGCCTTTTCTGAGGAGCAGGCGCTTGCGGGGCCGATCATCTCGGTGGCCGACGCCGTGGGCCAACCGGGTCAAACAGTTTCTTCGTTCGCCACCGATGCGCAATCGAACACAATCAGCGCCACGCTGTTTCTTTCGCCTCTGGACCTGACCGGGGGCGGTATTCTAGTAGCCAAACTCGGCGACGCGGTTCTGCCCTCGACGACGAATCAGGCAACAATCCTGAGCATCTATGACATCCGCTCCACCACCCCGGAAGTCGGCGATTCGGCGCTCGTGAGGTTCCGCTTCTTTGCCGGTGCCGATTCTGGCCAGACGATCGTGCTTCAGTTTCTGAACCCGGCGACCGGGACGTTGCAAAACTTCGTCCCTAGCGGCAAGCCCGGATCCTTTGTGCTGACCAGGCAGGGAGACTTTATCGTGGGAAGGGTGCTTCTGGACAACACCTCCACGCCGACGTTGCTGCAATTGACGCACACGGTATTCACGATTTCCGTCAGCGTCCCCGGCGCCGCGGCGACGGCCGCCGTCAGCGCGTCCGTGGCCTCTGCCGATCCCGGCGCGACCTCCCCGGTAAGCACGGCGACGTTCCGTACCACGAGCCAGTTGACCCTAACGCTGGAGCCGACGCAGGCCAGCCAGGTGAGCGCGGGCTTATCGTCCTTCAACACGACCAACTCGGGCGGCGGCGGCGAGCCTACGCCCGAAGACGCCGCCGCTTTGGTTTCGTTTTTGATGGAAGAGGTCGGCAACCGAATGCAAGCGATTTTGCCGTTCGGCGCCGACGCGGCCTTGCGGGTTTGGATTCAGCAAACCGGACATACTCCTCCCCATTTGACTCCATCGTCGTCGGCCGAGCCGGGATCGGCCGTCCCTGGAAGCTCCACCGTTCCAAAGGAAGATGAATCCCTCCGGGACGCGTCGGAGTTCCTCTTCCGCGAACTCGCGTCATTCGTGAATCTACCTGTAAATGACGCGGCGAAGGCGGCCGAGCCGCCTGCGAGTGTACGAAACGCTGGCCGTCACCCTTCGGTACCTCAGAGCCTGGTTTCGGCTACCAAAACAGGCCGCGCGGTGTTCTTGGCCGGACTGGCTATCGCAATTCCTGAACGCCGAAAGAAGCGCGAACAAAAGATCGTTAGCCGCGAACCGGAAAGGGGAGCGCTCTATTAAAGCGCTTCCTTTCGGGTCGCGGCTAAACGAACCCTATCCCTCGCAAGCGCTTCACTCTTTCACCAGTTCATAAGTGCCGCCACCCGCCTTCTTAAGCTTGCCTAGCTTGACCAGCTCATCCCACACGGCCGGCGGAAACTGGCTCGGCGGCCCGATGGCGACGATGCCGGAGCCGCGCCCGCTGCTCAGCGGGCCGCCAGCGATCTTTGATTCGGCGTCGAGTTGCGTCAGTTTTAGGCGCTTTTTGAACGCTTTGAAGGCGGATTTCACATCTTGCGGCGCCGGCACGGCGTCAGGCATTGTCGTCTCCTTATTAGTTTACATTTCGCGGCGAAACTTCTCTCTTGCCAGCAAGGACCATATTACGGTATACGCCTTCCCGATCCTCAATCTATTTCCTTCGACCCTCGAAGCGGGGGAATGTGTGCCGATGGCGCAGCCCGGACGGTCCCTGGCGCCCCTAATACTGCTGGCGGCGTGCCTGACAGGTTTGTCCGGTTGCACACGCGCCGCTCGCGCGCCCGACCCTCTCGTCGGGGCGCCGCCGGCCGCCGCACCCTTGCCCATTGAGGCCAAACCGCGCACCTCAAGCTTTTTCTCCGGCCTCGACCCGCGGGCGGCGCGCGTGGACGTGCGCCCCACGGACGTGGTAGCGCCGCTGCGTGCGGAGCAAGTCCTGATCGCTTCGATTGTAGACTCGGCGGGTCGGCCGCTTCCGGGCCGCCGCGTCGAATGGACATTGGAAGGCTCCGGCGTCATCGTCGAGGTGGATGAGCGCGGCCGGCTGCTGGCCCGCGGCGGCAAAATCGACAACCAACGCGCCGTGGGTTATACCGAACATTTCGAGCGCCGCGTCGTTCGGACGAATTCTTCCAGCCCTTTCACCATCGAACCCGGTCAAAGTTGGTGCGTCGTCGCCGGCACGGCGGACGGCGATACGCATGTGACCGCCTACGCTCCGGAAATAGCTAACGCCGCCGGCAACCGCGCGATCGTCGTCCAGCATTGGGGCGAAGCCGACTGGAAGGCGCCTCCGCCGTCGGCCGGCCGTCCGGGCACGGACCAGTTCCTCAGTGCGAGCGTCTTCCGCCGCGACGACCGCCAACCGCTCGCCGGCTATGCGGTGCGCTATCGCATTCTCGACGGCCCTGCCGCCGTTTTTCTTCCGGTGCAGACCACAGAAACCGTCGTCGTCTCAAACGCTACCGGCGTGGCGCCGGTCGTGGTGTCGCAAACGGCGCCGCAAGTGGGACGCACGCGCATCGGCTTCGAGGTGCTAGGCAAGAGCGGCGTGGTAATCGGCCACGGCGAAACCTTCGCGGACTGGCAGAAGCCGGACGTATCGTTGTCCGCCGCATTGCCGCTCACCGCGACAACCGGCCAGGAGACGCCTTGTACGCTTGTCGTCAACAACGCCGGACCAGTGGACGCTCGGTTACTGACTATTCGCACTACCATTCCAGAGGGATGCAAGTTCGTCCGCTCCGAACCGCAGGCTTATCAACAAGGCCAAGAGTTGATTTGGACGCTCGGCGCGGTGGCCGGCCGCAGTCGGCGGTCGCTTCAAGCGGTGTTCCAGCCAGATCGCCCCGGCACGATTACGACGCAGGCCAACATGACGACCGAGGACGGCCAGCATGACAACAAAACGGCTGTTTGCGCCGTGTCGTTGCCGCCTATGCCTAAGCTGAAGGTGACGCCGACTGGGCCGGAGACGGGCCTGGTGGGAGCGCCGGTCGCTTACCAGGTCACGGTGCAAAACGAAGGCACAGCACCGGCGACGAATGTGACGTTAAAGGCGGCTTTCGACGGTGGCCTAGAATACGCCGACGGCCAAACCAAGGCGGAAACGTCGGTGGGAACGCTGGCTGCGGGCGAGAGCCGGACGGTCAGCCTGCCAGCGCGAGCGAAGCACGTCGGCGATGCGCGAATGAGCGTGACGGCGTTCGGCGACGGCGGTCTGACCGCGCCGGCCGAGCGGTCGATGAAAGTACACGACGCCCGCCTGACGTTGCAAGTGATCGGGCCGAAGCACGGCTACGTCGGTCAACCGACGGTATGGACCCTGAAAATCAGCAACGTCGGCGATGAAGGCGTAACTCAAGCGACTGTAA
The DNA here is from genome assembly GCA_002404095.1 of Planctomycetaceae bacterium UBA4732. Taxonomy (GTDB): domain Bacteria; phylum Planctomycetota; class Planctomycetia; order Gemmatales; family Gemmataceae; genus UBA4732. The sequence continues at coordinate 32,225 of DHJA01000150.1, forward strand.
GCGATATTTTGCCTCCCGAATTGGTTTTTGTCGAGGCGACGGAAGGCGGCCGATTGCAGGGCCGTGAAGTGGTCTGGCAGGTTGGCGACCTGGCGCCGAACCAACAAAAGCTATTACAGCTAACGACGGCCTCGCCGAGACCGACGCCGCAGACCTTGAACACGGCGACGGCAGTTGCAAGGGCCAGCGGCGGCCAGGCGATGGCGGACGTGCGCGTCCAGGCGGACGCATCCATCGCGGTGTTGGGTTTGCCCGCGTACAAGATGACGGTGGAGGACCACGACGACCCGGTCGCAGTAGGCGGCCGGACGGCGTATCGCATTCGAGTGACCAACACAGGATCATTGCCCGGCGACCGCGTTCAGGTGACGGCGGCGGTTCCGGCTCAGATGCGCGTGCTGACGGCTTACGGCCCGACGGCGTATCGGGTCGAGGCCGGGCGTGTGTTGTTCGCGCCTGTGGCCTCGCTGGCACCGGGGCAGACGTTGACGTACATGGTCGAGGTTGGGGCGTTAAAGCCTGGGGAGGCCCGCTTTCGCGCCGAACTGACCACTGGGACAATGCGTGAACCGTTGGTCAAGGAAGAGAGTACCAACGTGCGGTAAATCTCTGACGCGCCGCTAGCTCAAGGCGGCGATGAGGCGGTCCACGTCTTCCGTACTATGCCCCGCGCTCAAGCTGATTCGCAGCCTGGCCGTCCCTTCCGGCACTGACGGAGGCCGGATCGCGGGCGCCAGCAGTCCTTGTTCCTCCAGCCGATGCGCCAACGCTGTGGCGGCGCGGGCGTCGCCGACGATCACCGGCACAATCTGACAGCACGACGCACCGACCGGCTTCCCAAAGGCGCACAGCGCGGTGCGCAGGTGTTCGGCCAAGCTGAGAACATGGCGTCTCCGTTCCGGCTCGGTTTGGACCAAATCGACCGCGCATCGGGCGGCGGCGGCGGCCGGCGGGGCCAATGCCGTCGAAAAGATATACGGCCGCGCGTGATTGACGAGCCAAGCGATGAGCCGCCGTGAACCGCACACGAAGCCGCCTTGCGAGCCGAGCGCCTTGCTCAGCGTCCCCACTTTTACGACCCTCTCCGAAGGGAAAGCTCCAGCCGGCAATAAATCCGTCAGGCCGCGGCCGTGTTCGCCCAGTACGCCCGTGGCATGTGCCTCATCGAGCAACACGACGCAATCGAAGCGCTCGGCGAGTTCCAATAATCCCGCCAATGGCGCCAGATCGCCGTCCATGCTAAATACGGAGTCGCAAACGATGAAACGGCGCCGCGCGGTCTCGTGCTTGAGCAAGTCCGCGAGGTGGTCAAGGTCGGCGTGGCGGTAGACGTGAACGCTGGCTCGCGATAAACGGCAACCGTCGATCAGGCTGGCATGGTTCAAGGCGTCGCTGAATACGGCGTCATTGGACTGGGCCAGCGCGCCAACTACGGCGAGATTGGCGACGTAACCACTGTTGAAGACGAGTGCCGCTTCGGTCCCTTCCCAGCGCGCCAGGTCGCGTTCCAGGGCGCGCAACGGCGGCAGCCGGCCTGACACCAACGCCGAGGCGCCGGCGCCGCAACCGTAGCGCCGGGCGGCGCGAGCGGCGGCGTTGGCGAGGCGCGGATCGGCGGCGTAATTGAGATAATCGTTGGAGGAAAAATTGACGAAATCGCGGCCATGAAAGCGGACGTGCGGTCCCTGGGCGGACTGCAAACGCCGCCGCACGCGGTAAAGGCCGTGGCGGCGGCGCTCGTTCAGGTCGTCTTCGAGCCAGTCCAGCGTCACGACAGCACCGGCAGCTCCCGACGAGCGACCAATGTGGCACGGNNCACGGCCGGGTCGGCGTCGCCGACGCGGTCGTCGTTCCAGGTCAGTTCCAGATCCTCGATCATCTGCAAATCTTCTTCGTTGGCGCGGCCGGACGTGGCAAGGTAATTGCCGATCAGACCGCTGGTAGCGCCGACGTAGAAAATCCAGCTTTGCAGGTCGCGCAGGTTCTTCTCACGGCCGCCCGCCACCTTCAGGTCCTGATGCGGCAGGATCAGCCTCATCACGGCGACGATTTTCAGGATCTCCATTGGTTTCAATCGCGGCACGTCCGCCAGCGGCGTCCCCGTGATCGGGAACAGGAAGTTCAGCGGCACGACGTTGGGATTCAGTTCCTTGAGACTGAATGCCAGACTAACGCGATCCTCAATGGTCTCGCCCATGCCGAAGATGCTGCCGCAGCACGTCTCCAAGCCGACCCGCTGCGCCAAGCGCACCGTGTCCACGCGCTCTTGCCAGGCGTGCGTCGTCACGATCTGTGGGTAGAACTCGCGCGAGGTTTCCAGGTTGTGATTGATGCGGCGGACGCCGGCGTGTTTTAGGTCGCGAGCCTGTTCCTCGTTCAGCGTTCCCAACGTCGCGCAGTGACAGATGCCGTCCACTTCCTTCATGGCGTGGACGGCTTCCATGATTTTCGGCCATTCGCGCTTGGTCGGGCCGCGGCCGCTGTTGACGATGCCGAACGCGCTGGCGCCGCGGTTGCGGGCGTCGGTACACGCCTCCGCCACCTCGGCGCCGTCCATCATCGTGTGCGCTTCAATGCCGGTGTCGAAATGGCCGCTCTGGGCGCAGAACTTGCAATCCTCGCCGCAATTGCCGAATTTTGTAGGCAAAATGCTGCAAAAGGTGACGCGGTTGCCGTGAAAGTGACGCCGCACCTTGTGGGCCGCGTAAAAAAGATCATAAACCGCTTCGCCGCTCAGGGCGAACAAGTCGCGGGCCTCGTCGCGCGTTAGCTCGCCGCCGTTAATGATCCGACGGCTCAACGACACGGGGTCCAGAAGGTCGGCGGCCGGCATGAAGGTTCTCCAGGATGATGATCGGAGCCGGCTCAGCGCGAAGTCATGGACTCCGGCTTACGGGTCGGTACGCAAATGATGCACAAAACGACGACGGCGGCCAGCACGGCCGCGGCATAAGACAATGTAGGGGCCGGCTTTTCAGGCTTGTCGCTGGCGTCCGCCGTGGCCGGCTGCGCGGTCGGCTGTACGATGCCGCTTTTGGCGTTTGGATGGAGGTCCTGGAAGTCCGAATTCTGGGCGAAGGCAAGAGGCATCCAACAACTCAGCGCTAGCACAAGCGCGGCGAACCAAATCCCAGGAATGCGTCGCATGCCGCCCTCTCTTTTCATGCCGCCCATCTGCCGCCGGTTTTCGCAGGTTTCCAACTCCACCACGGTCGCGGCGTCGGCGGCGGATAGTCGCGAGCAAAGTCCTCGGCCGCTTTCTCGTCCGCATCCTTCTGACGTATTCGGCGACGGCGCCGGCGCTCCATCAGAAGCTGCGTCAGCAGACCCAGCACCGCGGACGCCGCGCATATCCAGTTTAGCAAAGGAGCCTGCTGATCGGCCCAGGTTGGCAGACCGTCCATGCCGAGGTGGCTTAATAGCCCAAGGATGGAATAGGCGATTAGGAGCGCGCCGGCCAGACTGGAAAGAGCCGTAACCCAAACCTTATAGAGCAAAACGCCTAAAAGTCCGCCGATAAGGAAACAGAGCGCGGGTTCATCCCAGGAAGGGGCGACGGCGCGAGCCAACCAAATGCAGGCCGCACCGCCAGCCACGAAGAGGATCACACGCGCCAGCGCCAAGGCCAGCGCCCCGGCCGTGACGGCCAGGAGCAGACCCGCCACAAGAGGCTGCAGCGAGTAGGCGGCGCCGAAATGGAGACCAAAGACGCCGCCGGCCACCGTCATGGCGAGGACAAGCCAGAAGCGATGTCCGCGGCCGCCAAACAGCCACAGTAACAGGCCGAGTACCAGACCGGACACAAGCAAGAACGGCGGCAGCTGTCGCACTTCTTCTAGGATTTCGGGGGAAACCACATTCATTTTCTCGCCCCCCGACCGTTTGAAGGAACACTACAATAATGGCGAGCCACCGGGCTTGTCCCGGCGGGGATAAACCTCGCCGCTCGCTTTTCGTTAGGCGCGGACCATCCATCTTGGGCCGCGACCTAACGGAAGGTAACGGGGTTTGAAGCGAGTGTCAAGTCAAAGGACCGACCATGGAACACACCGGCGAACCGCTTTCGACCCCTTCACCGCAATTGGCGCAAATGGTGGCGCGCACCCTCCGCCACGAGGTTGGCGATATGCTCCAGACGGTTTACTCCGCAATCGCCATCCTTCGCGCTCGGCTGCCTGCCGATGCGGAATCGGAACGCAGATTGCTCACCGAACTGCACTCGCAGGCGGAAACGTGCAAGTTCAAGCTCGACGCGGTTCAGGATCTGAATTGTCCGTTGAGGCTGAATTGCGGGCCGACGAATCTGGCCGACGTGGCCGCCGGTTTGGCCGCCCGCCTTGGCCCGCGCTTCCCGGAAGTAGCGCTCCAAGTGGAAGGGCCGCGGAACCTATCGGTCGTCGCGGACGGCCAACGGCTGGCTCAGATCGGGCATCTCCTGCTCCTTAACGCCTTTCAAGCCGCTCAGCGCGAGGTGCGCATGTGCCTGGGTCCGGTCGGAGACGCGGACGTGAAGTGGAGCATCGCCGACGACGGCCCCGGCGCGAACACGGAGCAGCTGAGTTGGCTGACTGAACCGTTTCGTACAACGCATTTCGCCCAGTTTGGCTTGGGCCTCGCCGTCGCGCGGCGCGTGGCGGAGCTTCACGGCGGCAGCGTGACCGCTGGCAACCTTCCCGGCGGCGGCTTTCAAGTCGTTCTCATACTGCCACTCACTCCGATAACTGTTCTAAAATGAACGATCCGTCTCATCCGACCGTCCGACCATTTTTCCTCTCATTCCGGCAATCTTTGTGGTGGCGTGTCGGGGCGAACCTGCTACCTTAGTTAAAGAGGAATGGGTTTATTCCAACGTAGAGTCGCCGTCCCCCCTCGGCGCCGGGTTTGCTTCAATTAGCCGGCAGAGCCTTTCCTGTTCTAGGCTGGCAGGCATGAGGAGGAATCGGTTATGGAACGCGCGGCGCCAGCAACGGCCGCTCTGAACGTCGTGGTCGTCGAAGACGACGCCGTTGTTCGTCAATTCCTGAAAGACACCCTGGAACAATTGGGCCATCACGTCGTCGGCGAAGCCGCGACCGGGGCCGACATGGTGCGAACCGTACTCGACGCCGAACCGGACATTGTCCTATTCGACATTCACCTGCCCGGTCTCAACGGCCTCGACGCCTTGCGGCAAATCTACCAGGAGCGCGTCGTCGCCGCGGTCGCCATCACCGCCGACCGCGACCAGGATCTGGTCCGCCGCGCTCTGGAAGAGCACGTCTTAGCCTACTTGGTTAAGCCGATTGAAGCGCACCAGATCGGCCCGGCTCTCATGGTCGCCAAGGCGCGTTTCGGCGAATGGCGCAGTTTACAGGAGGAAAACGAGAATCTGCGCAAGACCTTGGAGAACCGCAAGACCATCGAGCGGGCTAAGGGCGTGTTGATGAAGCGGCACCGTTGGAGCGAAGCGGAAGCCTTTCGCCGCCTTCAGCGCGCCGCCATGAATCGTCGCACCACGATGGTCGATTTGGCGCAGAGCGTCCTCAACGGCGTGGAAATCGACCTTTGACTCGCGTCCGTGTTTGCCCTATGAGTCCCATAGGTCCTATAGGACTTATA
>DHJA01000150.1:37843-41056 GCA_002404095.1 Planctomycetaceae bacterium UBA4732
TTATAAGTCCTATAGGACCTATGGAGACAAGGCACGAACCACCGCCTCATACCGATCGCCGAATCCATCCACCTTGGCTTTCCTTGCCGTCTCGCCAATGACCGCCAACTCCACGCGCAAATGCTCCGCAGGCATGACGCCTGCCGCGCGGTCAGCCCACTCCACAAGACAAACGCCATCCCCGTCAAAGTATTCATGAACTCCGAGATCGCTGAAGTCGCTTTCGCCGCGCAGACGGTAGGCGTCGAAATGGTAGATGGGCATCCGTCCCATATATTCCTGGATGAGTACGAAAGTGGGACTGGTGACCACGCGGCTGTCCGCAACGCCAAGGCCCAAGGCGACGGCGCGAACGAGATGCGTCTTGCCGGCCCCGAGCGGGCCGATTAGGGCGACGACGGCGCCGGGAAAAAGCAGTCCGGCGAGTCGTCGGCCGAACGCCTCGGTCGCCGCTAAATCGGGCAAGTCTATCGTCATTCCACATTTCGCATTCGATTTATTCTTCTTCGTCGTTTTCCGGCGGCCGCTCGGCGGCAGGATCGCCAGCCTCGATGCGCTTGAGCTGTTTGCGGAAGTAGGCGCGGTTTGGTTCCAATTCGACGGCCTTCTTTTGCGCGGCGACCGCCTTGTCCTTATCGCCGCGCTGGAAATAGACCTCGGCCAAGGTGTCGAGGACGCCCGCGTTGTCCGGCGCCAGCCGGACCGCAAGTTCGGCGTGTTCTTGGGCCGATTTCAGGTTGCGGCGGCAACACGCCGACAGCCATGCTACCGCGTTGTGGCCGCCCGAAAAGTTCGGATAGGCGGCGCACAATTTCTCCTGTACGGATAGGTACTTCTCGAATAGTTCCGTCGCTTCTTTCTTGCGGCCTGCTTTGTCCCACATGGGGACTAACTCGATGGGGACGAAAGGATCGCCGGGCAACGCCGCCCAACACAGATCGGTCTCGCGTCGCACTTCGTCGAACTTGCCTGCCGCCGCGTACCCTTCGGCGCGCAGCCGATGGACCAAGGCGGGAACCCACAAGTAGGCAGCGGGGCGAGCGTAACCAACGCCGGATTTCAGACAGACCAGCATCGACCGTTCTTGCCCTTGAGCGGCCGTGAGATAATCCTTGCGGCGCATGGCGGCCAGAGCGACTTGGCGCATCCCTTCGGAAGCAAGTTGCGACCCTGGCGAATTCAAACGCAGCATAAGTTCGCCTTCGCGCTCGGCCGCTTCCTGTTGGCCGCGCTCCAGCAGACTCCCCAGAAAAGCGAACCTCGCAGCGCCGTCGCCAAGCGGCATCCAGTGGGCCTGCTCCATGCGTTTCTTGCCTTCTTTCTCCTGACCGGCTTGCGTTAGCGCCCAGCCGTTGAGGTAATGCGCCAGCGGCTTACTGGGATCCTTTTTCCATGCCTGTTCATAGGCCTCGGCCGCTTTGTTCCATTCCTTCCGTTCAGCATCCAGGTCGCCCAGCCGGACCAGGGCGGCGACTGAACCCGCCTTCGCAAGAAGGGTGCGCGCCAAAGTCTTATCGTTCGCCTTCAAGGCGGCCTCCGCGAGCGCCAACCGCCATTTAGCGCCTTCTGCGGGAAACGCCGCCTGTATCTTGTCTTCCGCCTGTTTGACAAGCTCGGACAGATCGCGCGGGTTGGCTTTGCCTGCGATGAGGTCGCGCACAAGCTTCATCTCCGCAGCGCCGGACTCCGCTGGTTCGGGCAATACGGTGGTGCGACCCGCTCCCGGGATTACCCATAAGGCGTCGGCCGTCTCGCCATTTTTGGGGAACAGAGTAAGAAACAGTTGGTTTCGTAACTCGCGGTTGTTTGGACCGCTCAGCGACAGCACCTTAGCTACGTGTTCGGCCGCCTGGTCCTTGAGGCCCACGCGCACCTCGGCGTCGATAAGCGGTTCAAGCCAGGGGTGAACATCGGCTCTTATCTCGTCGCCGTAACGCGCGAAGATCGCCTGCGCCTTTTCCTTCTCCCCTAACAAGTACAGCGTCCGTGCCTTGAGGATTTCCAGTTCCATCGATTGCAGCGTCTTCGTCTTATCCACCAATTCAAAGGCTTCCTTGTACTTCGTCTGCGCGACCAGCACCTCGAACGCCATTACCTCCGAATTCGGAGAGTGAACAAGTATATCGACGGCCTCCGTAGGGCGGTCGTTGAGAAATAGGACTTTGGCGAGATGAATATTCTCATGACCAAGAATCCGCTCGGCGTCGGCTAGTTTGCGAAGTCCGGCGAGGGCGTCCTCGAACCCCTTGGCGTCTCCGGCAAGACGGTAATAGGCGGCGCGAAAGCCCAGCTGCTCGAAAGGGCTGGCTTCAATGTTTGTCGCGCGCTTGGCTAACTCCTTCCATTCCCCGCCCTCGGCGAGCAGCGCTTCGACAAGCGCGGGCTTGTCCGCTTTCTCGGCCGCGTCGCGCGCCGCGACGAGATCGCCTTTGGCGTGATACAGATAGGCGACAATCTCCCATGTTCTTTTAACGTCCAGGAGCTTGCCGCTCATCGCCTTGAGTTCGGCGATGCGCTCGTCGAGTTTGCCGCGCATTTGCCAATAGGCCGCGTAATATCCGGACCCTCGCTCCACATCGGCGGCAACGAGGAGTTCTATGAGTGGTTCCAAGGCGTCATATTTCTCGTCCGCAATCCCTTGTGGCGCCTGAAGCGCCAATTCGGCGTGTATGAGATTAAAAACGCCGCCGCGAATCGTCGGATCCTCTTCGGAGCGGACAATTTTGAGAAGAGTGCGCGATGCGGACGGTCCGGCCTTCATCAACTCGCGGATCACGTCGTTTTTGCCTTGCGGGTTGGATGCCCGATACCGTGTTACTAGATCAACAATTTCCTTGGGTGCGTCCGGGTAGAGACCCCATTTGAATTTGTCGATGATGTCGGCGGCCCGTCGCGCCACTTCGGCGTCGTCGCCTGCCATCGCCTCTCGGAGTGCGGCCTCCGCAACCTCTCCGGCTTCATAGAGCTTCTTGGACGCTTCCTCGCGCGTGGAGAAGTCGTCGTCGCCGAGCTGACCAACCCATTGGGCGATTTGCTTTTGGGATGGCCGGGCAGGCGGTTCGGCCGCCGCGGATAGTAAAAAAGGTAACGCCGCGATCATTGAGACGAGCAAGCTCAATCGGTGCAAAAAAGACACGACGGATCTCCTTCGTAGGCACGGGCGCACGCATTCCCTTTCCCACATGGTAACGGCCCGCGACGGCGGCGGACAAG
>DHJA01000150.1:41230-56628 GCA_002404095.1 Planctomycetaceae bacterium UBA4732
GCCGGCCGTTCGCCTAAATTGCTGAATGTACCCCCATTTGATTCAATAGGGCGTATCGACCCTTGGCAGGAGACCACGATGGAGAAGATCACCGTGAAAGAGGCCCGGCGCGTGGAGGCCGTCGGCCGGGAAGCGACATTGCAGGGCTGGGTGCGCACGCGCCGCGACTCCAAGGGCGGTTTCAGCTTCCTGGAAATCAACGACGGCTCTTGCCTCGGCAACGTCCAGGTGATCGCCGAGGCCGCGTTGTCCAATTACCAAAATGAGGTCTTAAAACTCTCCGCCGGGGCCAGCGTCACCATCCGAGGCGTGGTGCGTGCGTCGCCGTCCAAGGGGCAGCCGACCGAAGTGCTGGCGAAGGAAATCATCGTCCACGGCTGGGCCGATCCGCAGACGTACCCCTTGCAGAAGAAGGGTCATTCGCTGGAGTTTTTGCGGGAGAAGGCTCACCTTCGACCGCGCAGCAACACTTTCGGCGCTGTGGCGCGCGTGCGGAATCAAGTGTGTATGTCCATCCATCAATTCTTTCAGGAGCAAGGTTTCCTTTACGTCAACACGCCACTTATCACGGCCAGCGATTGCGAGGGCGCCGGCCAGATGTTCCGCGTCACCACGCTCGACCCGGCCAAGCCGCCGCGCGACGCCAATGGCGTTGATTACAAACAAGATTTCTTCGGCAGGCCGGCCTATCTGACCGTGAGCGGACAACTTGAGGCGGAAATCTTCGCCTGCGCACTCGGCAAAGTCTACACCTTCGGCCCCACGTTTCGGGCGGAGAACTCGAATACGTCGCGTCACCTGGCCGAGTTTTGGATGATCGAACCGGAGATGGCTTTCTTCGAGCTAACCGACGATATGGACCTCGCGGAAGCGTTCCTCAAGCGCATTTGCCGCGACGTGCTGGAGCGCTGCGCCGAGGACGTGCAGTTTTTCCAGGAGCGCATCGACCCAACGGTCAAGACGACGCTGGAGGGCATTGTGACGAATGAGTTCGTGCGCCTGACGTACACCGAAGCGGTGGATGTGTTGTCGAAATCGGGCGAGAAATTCGAGTTCCCGACGACGTGGGGCGCCGACTTACAAGCCGAACACGAGCGCTATTTGACCGAAAAGCACTTCCAAAAGCCGGTGATTCTCTACGATTACCCGCGCGGCATCAAGGCGTTCTACATGCGCCTGAACGACGACGACAAGACGGTGCGGGCGATGGACGTGCTGGTGCCGCGCGTCGGCGAAATCATCGGCGGCAGCCAGCGCGAGGAGCGATTGGACGTGCTGGAACGACGCATGAGGGAGCAAGGTTTAGACCCGGAATCGTATTGGTGGTATCTCGACCTACGCCGCTACGGTACCGTGCCACATGCGGGCTTCGGCCTGGGGCTGGAACGGACGGTCCAGTTCGTAACGGGTATGGCCAACATCCGTGACGTGATCCCGTTTCCACGGACGCCGGGGAGCGCGGAGTTTTAGACGTGGCCCGCCGCTTGCAATATCGCCCCGCCACTTGCTACGATGCGGGGATAAGCTGAAGGTCTGGTTGAGGCTGGACGGCGGAGAAAAAACCAATGATAACCACACGCGATCTGTTGACAAGACTGCGGCGGAGACCTTTCGAGGGCTTTCGCGTTCACCTGACGGACGGCCGCTATTTTGACATCCTTTACCCCGAATTGAACATGGTCGGGACGACGTGGTTTTCCATCGGCGTTCCCGAACCCGGAAAGCCGGACCCGTTCGCGGAACACTTCGTGGACGTAGATCTTTCGATGATTTGCAAGCTCGAATCGCTCACCGCGCCAGTGGCGACGGGAACCTGATTTCGCTGGTGAAGGGTTTAGCTATGTTTCCCGATGACATCCGCAAATTGCTCCGGCGGCAGCCGTTCCGTGCGTTCCGCCTAATGCTTACGAACAACCTCGTCTACGAGATCCGTCACCCGGAAATGGCTCAGGTTTCACGCTCGCTATTACAGATCGGGTTCCCGTCGGCCGAGGGCGAGACGGCGGAAAGGCACGTGGGCGTCGGCTTGCTTCACATCGTTCAATACGAATTCCTTACTCCACCCGTAGGGACGGTTTCGCCTGGCGCTACCAACGGACCTGAACCTTCGGCTTGACTGCGAGAACTCACATGGCACACCATCATTCCCCTCGCTTCCTTCAACTCGTCGAGGACGCCAAGAATCGCGTCAACGAAACGACGGTCGATCAGATCAAGTGCCGGCTCGACCGCGGTGACACCTTTCATCTCGTCGATGTCCGCGAAGAGAGCGAGTACGCCAAGGACCACTTGCCCCGCGCCATCCATCTCGGCAAGGGGGTAATCGAGCGCGACGTAGAGCAGCACTTACCGGACGCCGGCGCGGAGATCGTACTCTACTGCGGCGGAGGCTTCCGCTCGGCGCTGGCGGCCGACAATCTGCAAAAAATGGGCTACACCAACGTGATTTCGATGGACGGCGGCGTCCGCGACTGGCGCGACAAGGGCTATCCGATGACGACGGGCTGAACGCTCACCAAGTGTACGAAAATCAGCTCCAGGGGGTTCGGGCGAGTTTGCACGATTTTTGCGAATTTGCCTATCGACTATAGTATAAAGCGTGTCTATTATGGAACATTGTTAAGCAGAGAAGCGAGTCTCGGTCATAATCCTTTGTCATGGCGTATCGGGGAAACCGTTACGGCAGGTTGCGGCGTCGCAAAGCTGCTTTTTCAATCGACAGCTCTTGGAGAAACCGGATGTCTCTCACAACGTGAGTCCAGCGGCTTCAGTGGTTCAACCCGCGATTCTCCTCAAGCAGGGCGCGCCGTACGCCTCTTGGTCGGCCTCTTCGACGACCCTTACATCGCCAGCGACCTGCACAATTTCGACGCCAACTTCCATCCTCCAGGCCCGCCCAGCTTCACCAAAAGCATACATCTGACAACGGGGGAGAGTAGTATCCCGACCGCAATAGGGGATCAGGCGCTGGAGACCGCATTAGACGTTGAATGGGCCAGGCAGTTTCTTTGCTCTGGCCGCGCCGCCGTCAGCGTGATCGGCGGGCGACTGGCAAATGAGCTAAATAGCGGCAAAGACGACGAAGTCTTCGCCGGCAAGCCCCCAAAGTAAGGGACGGCAAGAAAATGAAAGGTTTAATCCTTGACTTGCCCTCCCTTTGGCTGCATTCTTCTACTGCGAAATTCCGTATCGTGCTGGTAAGCTGATCTCGACAGACCGGCCTGCATTTTACGGTGCTTCTTACGAGGGTGCCTGTCATGCGAATCTCAAGTTTCTTACCGCCCTTGAAGGCTTGGCGGCGTGGCGCGCTTTCGGCTAAGTGCGGCCCGGTGCGGCGACCCCGATTGATACTGGAGCTGCTGGAAGAGCGAAATTTGTTGAGCGGCACGGTTGGCCTAGCCGCTACCCCGCTCAGTTTGCAGTCAATCCCCGGCTTTTACCCTACCCAGCAGCAATTGGTCGAACCGAACGGCGACATCGTGGAAATAGGGGAAGTCGGGGTACCTGGCACACCCTTGGCGGAGTTCGCGGTCGCCCGCTTCCACTCTGATGGCAGCATTGATACAAGCTTCGGAAACAGCGGGATAGCTGAAACGCGCCTGAGTAATGGGTCGGACCAGGCTCTTTATGCCCTCGTTCAGCCGGACGGTAAAATTCTTGTAGCTGGGGTGGAAATACCTCAAGCATCTGGACCTGGCGCTGGTGGATCCAACAACGGCGTCATCCAGGTCCAGCCGTACTTGGCTCTCTCGCCAAGTCACGTCGTCTATGAACCACCTGCTGGATACAACCCCGGCTACGGCTCTGGGAGCTTCTCTTTGGTGCGTTTCAATGCGGACGGGAGTCTCGATACCTCATTCGGTAATGGCGGCAGGCTCATCACTGCCATTTCCGTCTCGGATCCCGGTTCTCAAAATGTGGTTCTACAGCCCGACGGCAAAATTCTTGTGGCCGGCGTAGTTGATACCGTTCAGATGCCAGTCCAGGCGCCGGACGGATCGGCTTATCGATTCACAATCACGCGCACCGGGGTGGTACGTTACAACGCGGACGGAAGTCTCGACCAGTCCTTCGGCACCGGGGGAGAGGTAATCTTCTCATTTGGGGATCCTGGCGCTGTCGCCAACTCCGTTGCAATACAGCCTGATGGCAAACTTGTCGTCGTAGGCAGTTCGACAGAAACAACGCAATCCACCTCTACTACTCAAATCGCCTCGTTTTTTACCGTCGCGCGCTACAACCAGGACGGCAGCCTCGACACGACCTTCGCCCAGGGCGGCGTCTCCAACCTCAATTTTCCTGGAGATTTTCTCGATCAGGAACACGCAGACGGAGTGACGATTCAAGCTGACGGCAAGATACTGGTTACAGGCTCCGCGAACTCTTATTTACAAGAGCCGGGGTTCGTCGCTATCTCGGCAAATCTTCTATATACCACCGGCCCCGTCACGATTCAGTACAACCCGGACGGCACGTTGGACGCCAGCTTCGGCGTCGGCGGAATACTGTTCGGCCCCTTAACGCCGCCTCGTGGCGCCGTTTCGCAGCCAGCCAGCCCGAACGGCCCACCCGCCGCGCCGTCGGCCGCAACGCCCGTTTCGGCGCCGCAAGCCGCTGACGCCGGTTCCGCTCAAGACTCAACCGCGCCTCCAGCGACGGTGGTAGTCAGCGCAACGCCTTCCGCGGCCGCGCCGGGCGCCACGCCGACCGACCCAATGATTCTGTCGTTTTTGCAGAATACGTCAGTAGTATCGGCCCTGCCGTTGCCCGGCCCTATCCAGAACGCCCCTGTTGGCGTCGTCGGCGGGACCGAATCGCCGACCGCGGTTTCCGCCCCCGTGCCCACGGCTACCGGCGACCCCTTCGCTACACGGATTTCCGGGGGCGGCGGGTCGCAGATCCCTGGGGACGGGTCAACGGACCCGTTTGCCTTTCCGACGACGCAAGGTTTGGCGCCGGACGCCGCCTTCGATACGGCCGGCGAACCCACTTTACCGCCGAACGACGGCTCCCTCGCGCCGCATGCCGTCCTGGATATCGTGTTCACGCTGATGCCGTTCGCCGACGATAGTTTCCAGGCGGCGGAGCCGCGCTTCGTCCTGGCGAAATCGGCTCGCGTTGCGTCTGCACTGCCGTCGGTTGTGGCTACGGCGACCAACGCCGTTGACACGCCGCAATCCCTGAAACTGCCAGGGTCGGTGAGCCTTGGGCTATTTGGGATCGGGTTGATAGGCGCGGGCGTCGTACTGCGGCGTAAGAAACGACAACCCCTCTGGCTGGTCGTCACGCCGGCGAGCCGGGGGCGTTAACCTCGTACATTTCCCCTTTCAGACGTGGCGAGCCGGGTGCGTAAGCGACCGGAGTATGGTGTCAGCGATTGCACCTTTCCTTCGGTCGCTTACGCTCCCGGCTCGCCTTTCACGTCGTGACCGCCCCTTCCGATGCCGAGCGCACGGTACGCGCGAACTTGGCCAGCACACCGCCCTTCGCCCGGATCGCCGGCGCCGTCCAACCTACTTTCCGCTTCGCCAGTTCGGCGTCACTCAGGTCCACGGACACCACCTTCTTTTCGGCGTCGATGGTCACGCGGTCGCCATCGCGCAGGAAGGCGATGGGTCCGCCCACCCACGCCTCCGGGGAAATGTGGCCCACCACCAGGCCGTGTGTGCCGCCGGAGAAGCGGCCGTCCGTAATGAGGCCGATGCTTTCGCCCAAGCCTTGACCCGATAAAGCCGCCGTCACGGATAGCATTTCGCGCATACCCGGCCCGCCTACCGGACCTTCGCCGCGAATCACCACCACGTCGCCGGCTTTGATTTCGCGCTTTTGGATCGCCTCGAAACACACCTCCTCGCCGTCGAAGACGCGCGCCGGGCCGGTGATGCGCGTCGTCTTTAGCCCCGCCACCTTGGCCACCGCGCCGTCTGGCGCTAGATTGCCGTGAAGGATCACGAGATGGCCGGTGCCGTGCAGCGGCCGGTTCAGCGGTCGTACCACGTCCTGCTTGCGTTTGAAAATGCTCTCCACATCCCCAAGGTTTTCGGCCAGCGTCGCCCCTGTGACCGTCATGCAGTCGCCGTGCAACATGCCGGCGTCGAGGAGGCCGCGCAACACCGCCGCCGAGCCACCGGCGCGGTGCAGGTCGTTCATCACAAATCGTCCGCCCGGTTTGAGGTCCGCCAAGTGCGGCACTTTGGAACCAAGGCGGTCGAAGTCGGCCAACGTCCACTCGAC
The DNA here is from genome assembly GCA_002404095.1 of Planctomycetaceae bacterium UBA4732. GTDB lineage: Bacteria > Planctomycetota > Planctomycetia > Gemmatales > Gemmataceae > UBA4732. Next base: position 47,465 of record DHJA01000150.1, read on the forward strand.
GCCGGCTTCGTGGGCAATGGCTTTCAGATGCAGCACCGCGTTGGTCGAGCCGCCCAGCGCCAGCACCATCGTGTAGGCGTTTTCCAGCGATTTGCGCGTGATAATATCGCGCGGACGGATGTTTTTCTCGATGAGATTGATGAGCGCTCGGCCAGCGAGGAACGACTCGCGCTCCTTGGCGGCCGACACCGCTGGCAGGCTGGCGTCGTAGGGCAGCGACATGCCCATCGCCTCAATGGCCGAACTCATGGTGTTGGCCGTGTACATGCCGCCGCAGGAGCCTGCCCCCGGACACGCCTCGCACTCGATCTTGTGAACGGTCTTGTCGTCGCACTTGCCGGCCTGTCGGCGACCAACCGCCTCGAAAATGGAGACAATGTCTACGTCCTCGCCGTCCGGCCCGAGGCCGGGAAGGATGCTGCCGCCGTAAACGAAGATACTTGGGATATTGAGACGGGCCATTGCCATGACGCAGCCGGGCATGTTCTTATCGCAACCGCCGAAGGCGAGCAGGCCGTCGTGGTTCATGCCGCCGGCCACGACTTCGAGGCTGTCGGCGATGACCTCGCGCGAGACGAGGCTGTAGCGCATCCCCTGATGACCCATCATGATGCCGTCCGAAGCGGTGGGCGCGCCGAAGATCTGGGGTACGCCGCCGGCCGCGAAAACGCCTTCGCAACCCTTGCGGGCGAGGCGGTCGAGGTGGGCGTTGCAGGGCGTAATTTCGCTAAAAAGGGAAGCGACGCCGATGATGGGTTTGCCGAAATCGTCATCTTGAAAGCCGACTCCCCGGAGCATGGCGCGATTGGGAGCGCGGCCGGGGCCTTCGGTGGTGAGACGGCTGGTCGGGTTGCTTTCGGACGGCATGGCGGAATTCCTCAAGTCGGTGTGGTGGTTCCGTCACTGTAGGGGCGGCGCGGGCCGACGGCAATCGGTCGCAGCTTGCGGGGGTGTGCGTCGCCGTGTTACGATGCACTATAAGGAGGGAATGATGACTATCGAACTCACCGACGATCAGCGGCAGGCTCTTGACGCCCAGCCGGACGAACCCGTTCAAGTCGTTGACCCGCGCACTCAGCAGGAATATGTACTTCTGCGGGCCGATTTGTATGCGCGTTTAAAGGGATTTCTAGGAGAGGAACAAGAGAACGCTCAACAGAAAACGTGGCTGGAAGCCGCGACCAAGGCGCGGAGAGCTTGGGTCCAGGACAACCCTTACTAACATGATCCATCCCGGTGAACTCTACATGGCGGACTTCGACCAGACGCACCCTTGCCCTGCGAGCCGGTGTAACGGAACGTCCGGATCACCAAACGGCAATCCTTTCCTCCCTACATAAACATGGGATCGACACGCTGCTACCAATCCCGCACGTTCGCCATCGGAGCCGGCGCCTTCGACCGCCGATGCACTTTGTAATCTTCCTCAATGCGTAGCGACGCCAACTCCAGATGCCGCGCCGCGTCCTCAGCTGACAGCGGCGGCAAGTCGGCGCGATCCGGCACCGGCGGCAGGTTGCCCGAACCAGGCTGCGGCGGTGCGTCTGTCTCGGCCGGCATTGTTCCCTTCTCCAGCTTGGTCGGGTCGCCGCTCTTGTCTGGCTTGCCCACGCCGGTGGACGGGTCGTGCGTCGGATTCTTCCGCGCGCCCGGCGTCTCTCGCGGCGTGGTCTGCGGCTTGGGCGGGACATCTCCTGCCGACTCGTCCTTGCTATGAGCCGCTGACGGCGGCGGGATTTGCAGAAGCAATAGCCGTGCTCGCTCCAGGTTGTGCTGGGCGTCGTCCGTCAGCTCCTCATCGACATTCGTTTCCGCCAGGCATTGCTGGTACGACTCCACGGCCGCCTTCAGGGCTTCGACGTCCCGGTCGCCCGCCCGTAGCATGAGTGCATTGCCGAGGCCGTACAATCCTCGCGCTCGCCGTGGGTCGCGCGGTTTGATGCAGCAGCGATACGACTGTTCCGCTTCCCGCGCCAACCGCACACGGTTGGCGTCCGACGCCAGGGCCAGACGATATTGTGCCGCCGCCAAGTCGAACGCGACAAGTCCCGGATCGGTCGTGCGATCTCCGGCTTGCTCATACAGCGCCGCCGCCGTGGTGTAGTCGCCACGCCCATAGGCGGCGTCTCCCTGTCGCAACAGCGTCTGCCAATCCGGCGGCGATGCGGCCGACACACACGACGACGTGATCAGGATGAAGGCGATCCGTATTAGGCGTATTTTCACGGCGCCCTCGCGGGTATGATGAAAGCGGACGAGGTGGCACTTACGGTGGTCGCGACGGCGCCGCGGCGACGGTCGCCGACCAGCACAGCCAACGCCATAAACAAGAAGCCTGTCGCCAGAAACCACGGGTACTGTTGGCCGTACACGGGCAGCGCGTCTTCGGTTTCCTCGCGTTGCGTCTGACCCGCAATGGCGTTGAGGTATACTTGTCCGAGCGCTAATGTCCGCGTACGCGCGGAAAAATAGAAGCCGTGCGTCGTTTCGGCGATGTCGCGCAACGGCGTCTCTTCGAGACGGGTGTGCACTTCGTTGCCGTCATGCTTCAACGCTTCGCCGTCGACGCGGATCACGGATGCGGCATCAGGATCGCCCAGGCCGACGGTGTAAATCGGTACCCCCTGTTCACGCGCCTCGGCCGCTCCTTCGCGCCATTCGCCGTCGTGGGCTGGGTCGTCGCCATCGGACAGCAGCAGGATGTCGCGGGCGCCGTGGAACTCGGGGCGTGGGTCATGCGCCAACACCGCGGCATGAAGGGCGGCGCCGATGCGCGTGCCCGAGACGGCGCCGGCGCCGGGTTCAAGTTCTGGGTCTGGCGCGTCCGCATCCACCGCCTCGACCGCATCACGAAAGTGATCGTAGTCATGGGTCAGAGGGCATACCAGCTTGGCCCGGCCCCCGAACACTACGAGGGCCAGCCGATGGCCGCCGTGTTGCTTTATGGTCTCACCAAGATCGAGCAAGGCGGTCTTTGCACGTTGCAGTCGGCTCGGCGTCTCGGCGAACATGCTGCGGCTGCAATCGAGGACGACAACCAGATCGCGGCCCGGCGCCGCTGACTGCGTATAATCGCGGCCCCATTGCGGCCCGGCCGTCCCCAACACGATCGCAAACAATCCCAGCGTCAGGCACAGGCCGCGCCAGAACCACCCGCCGCGCGGCGCTTTCACCAAGCCTTGCATACTTGCCGGGTTACCCAGCCGGGCGAACGCCCGCCGCTTCCGCCAGATATTCCAGAGATAGAGCATCCCTAATGCCGGCGGTATCGTCAGCAGATAAATAGCCCAGGGTTGTGCGAACCAATGACGTAACATCGAGATTAGCGTCCGGTCAAGGGAGTCGCCGCCAGAGCGTGAAGTCCAGACCGATGGCCGCGGTGAACAACAGCAACGCCGCCCCCGCAAACCAAGGGTAGCCTTCATGGTAACGACGATACTGATAACTCTCCACGTCGGTTCGTTCAAGACGGTCGATGGCCCGGCAGGCGTCGAGCAACTCGGCGGTGTCGCCGGCCCGGTAATACTGACCGTGCGTGATTTTCGCCATGTCCTCCAACGTCTCAACAGCGCGCTGACGCACCAGCGGCGAACTGTCGTCGCCTTCCTCAGAGGCGGCGCCAATCCCACCGCCGGCGTCGATGGTGTAGATCGCCACGTCCAAGCTGGCCGCAATCTGGGCCGCCTGTCGAGGCGTCCAGTCCGAGCGCGGATTGGGGACGTTGTGTTCGCCGTCCGTCAACAACACGAGGATCTTGTGGCGCGAGCCGGCGCCCTGGAGCCGGCGTAACCCAAGAGTAACGGCATCGCTAATGTTCGTTTCCGATTCGCCGGGGACGCTGCGCGGCTTCTCGTCGTCAAGCAGGCGCAACAGCACCGAATGGCTAAGAGTCAAAGGGCATGCCGTCACCGGCCGCGTGGCGAACACGACCAAGCCAATCGCGTCGGTGGGACGGCCCTGAAATGGACGGGCGTCGCCGCCGTCCGGCGTGGCGTCAGGACCGGCGCCGCCGGCGATGAACAAGCGAAAGACGCGCTTCACGGCGTCGAGCCGGCCGATTGAATCGCCATGCCAGTCGAAATCGCGCGTGGCCATGCTGCCGCTGACGTCCACCAACATGACGATGGCCACTCCCTCGGCGTCGATGCGAGTGTGCAAGTCGGGACTGCGCGGCCCGGCCAGGGCAATCGCCAACAGCACAAAGGCAAGCGTTCGCAGGAGAGCGCCGCCCCAGTGTGCTATGCGCGCTCGGCCAACGGGCAGCCTGTACAAGAACCGGCCGACGGGAAAGCGGAGGGCCGTACGTTTGCCAACCAGCAGGCGCCACACTAGCAGCGGAGCTAAGAGCGTGAGCAGCAAAAAAACGGGATTGGCGAACTGGATGGTCATTACGGCTAACAAGGTTAAAGATGCACCAAATCCAGTTTAGCAAGAAAGGCGTGAATGCGACAAACGTGCGCAGCCGCACCCCGGACTCACGAGTACGTTCGCCCGGGGCTTTATTACTGTCGCCCGAAGGGGCTTCAATCGCGGAACGCGCTCTTGTCTTGGAGCCCGGTTTAGGGCGATTGCAATAAAGCCCCGGGCGAACGTACTCGTGAGTCCGGGGTGCGAAGACCGCCTTCATCTGGAGGCAGGCTTACCCCTTCGTCCCTTCTTCAATCAACCCATCCGCGATAGAGATTTTCTCTGTATCCTCATCGTATACAAATAGATCGCCGAAGCGCGACCAGTGCGAAAACGTCTCGAACATCCGCTCATAGTTCTCCTGCGGCATGTTCATCACGATCAGTTCCAGCACAAAATCACGGTCGATCTCATAGCGCGGTTGCTTCTTGAGCGCCTCGAATACGTCCTTGAACAGCCGTAATCTCAGCAGATGTTGCCGCCACAACGATTGCCGATCCTGCGGGCTGGCCGCCACGAACCGCTTGCCGTCCGGCTCTAGCACCACCATGCGTTTCGGCGTGTCCACCAGATCCAGCATCTCCGCCGCCTTCACCACGTTGATGACCTGGCCGAATTCGCGGTTCGTGTCGCCGGCGATGCGGTAGACGTCTTCCTTGCCGCCGCGCGCGTCCAGGTATTCCAGTAGGCCGGAGATCTCGCTCGGCAGCGCCGCCGGCAGCGGCTCGTAAGTCTTCGACGGCGCTTGCGGCCCGGCCGGCGTCGGCACGTCGGGCATTTCGCTGTGCGTGATGATTTCGTGCAGGTAATCGACCAGGCTGAGTAATTGCTGCGAACGGTAGTCACGCGGCCGCGGCAGCTTGTTCTCGACCACCGTGCGCACTCGGCCGGGGTTGGCCGCCAATATCACAATGCGGTCGGCCATGTATGCCACTTCGGTAATGTCATGGCTGACTAAAAGGATCGACGATAGCCGTTGTTTTTGCGCTCCCCAGATGTCCAGCACTTCGGCCCGTAGACTTTCGGCCGTCAGCGCGTCCACATGGCTAAACGGCTCGTCCATGAGCAGGATTTCCGGGTCCACCGACAGGCCGCGCGCCATGCCGACGCGCTGCTTCATGCCGCCGGACAATTCGCGTGGATACGCCTCCTCGAAACCGCTCAGACCGACCATGCGGATCGATCCCTCGGCCCGCCCCTTCAACTCGCCGCCCGGCCGGCCCGCCGCGCGCAACACTGTCTCCACGTTCTGCTGCACCGTCATCCACGGGTAGAGGGCGAAACTCTGGAAGACGATGGCCACGCCGGGGTTGAGGCCGGGCAGAGGCTGACCGTGGTAGAAAACTTCGCCGCGCGTCGGCTTGATGAGGCCGGCGATGATGCGCAGGATAGTCGATTTGCCGCACCCGGACGGGCCGAGCAGGGCCACGACCTCGCCGGGTCGGACGGCGAGAGTAACGTCATCGAGTACGCGCAGTTTCTGGCCGTTGGGCTGAGGAAATTCATGCGAAACGCCCTTCACTTCGCACAGATTAGACGTGCGGAGGCGATCCGCGCGGGGTTCCGTCGTCGCAGGCATCGGTTCAGCCCTCTAGCGCGTGATGGAAAATCGCGTCTCGGCCAGGAGGTAACATCTCCGCCAAACGAGACGGTTGAACACGATCACGACCAGCGACAAGACCAAGACGCTGGCCGCCAGGTAGGGGTAGTTGGCATCTTTGGACGCCGCCGCCCCCTTGGCGCCGGGGGCGCCCGGCTCCGGCTCGCCGTCCGCCGCCTTCATGATGTCAGCGCCGAGTCCCCGGGCCGCCAGAACCTGGCTATGACTGTCGTGGCCGAACTCGGCCACAATGCTGGCGTTCCAAGCGCCGCCGGCGGCCGTCACCCAGCCGGTGACGAGGAACGGGAACAAGGCCGGGAAATAGAGGATCTTGAAGCGCTGCCACCCCTTGATGTTATAGCTGCGGGCCGCTTCTTTAAGGTCGGCCGGCACGGCCATGGCCCCGGCGATCACGTTAAACAAGATATACCACTGCGTACCCAGGAGCATCAACAGGATGCTTCCCCAATCGAGATTGACGCCCACGGCCTGGAGGCCGATGATCACGAACGGAAAGAAGAGCGGCGCCGGAAACGACGCCAGCACCTGCACCACCGGCTGCAATACGCGCGACAGCCGTGGTGAAAGGCCGATTGCCAGACCCGCCGGGAGCGCCCAGAGTGTGCCGATCACCAAGGAGGCTAGCACCCGCAGAAGGGTCCAAAAGGCGTCCACTAGCAGAACGCCCCAGGTGGCTGCCTGCAGCTGAAGGATGAGCTGGACCAGGCACCAGGCGCCATAGATCATAACGCCCACCAGCACGACGAACAGCCCTCGGGAAACCCAAGCCATCGCTGGCGATCCTTGCGTCGGGTCCACCGGAGCGGCCGCCCCTGCGCGGGCCTTCCGGCCCGACCGGGGCGCCAGCAATTCGCCCAGCCATTCCAGCGTGGCGCTCACCAGCCGGGACCGGCGCAGCAAGTTGAGGAACCACGAAGTCGTCGCCTCCTGGGCGCCTCCTTCCTCAACGCGAAACTTTTGGGCCCAGGCCACGACCGGGCGCCACAAGAGCTGATCCAGGGCGACGATCATGACGGTCATCGCGAGTACGCCCAGGACCATGGCCTGCCAGTCCCAGGGGTCGCTCAGCGACGCTTTCGCGAGGTAGGAGCCGATGCCCGGAGACCAGTAATGGACGGGATTCCCGGCCTCGTCTTTGCCGATGTCGAGCGCCTCGACCACGGACAGGACGAACCAGCCGCCCGCGAAACTCATCATGCTGTTCCAGATTAGCCCAATGGCCGAGAACGGCAGTTCCACCCACTTGAAGCGCTGCCACCAATTGAAGCGATAAACGGTGGCCGCTTCGTGCATGTCGCTCGGAACGGCCCGCACCGACTGGTAGAAGCTGAACGTCATGTTCCATGCCTGGCCGGTGAAGATGGAAATGATGACGGCCAGTTCCAGGCCGACGTTGTGGTTGGGGAACGCCTTCACGAAGACCAGTAGCAAAAGCGGCGCGAAGCCCAGCACGGGAATGCTCTGCAAGATGTCCAGCATCGGGATGAGGACGCGCTGCGCCACCTTATCCTTAGCCGCCCAGTAGCCGTAAACCAGCGTAAACAACAGCGACAGGGCGTAGGCGATAACGCCGCGCATCAGCGAGTAGAAGGTGTACAGCGGCAGGGCGAGGGGCGACAGACTGATGGAGTCGACGGCCTCCTGACTGGACTTGGGTGGGGGCGCCTCCCAGTGGACGGCGAGATGCCACAACCCCACGACCAAGGCGACGATAATGAGGACGAAGATCAGGTCGGTCCAACCCAGCTTGCGCGAACGGTTCATCCAGCCGATGGCGCCGCCCCAGACCCTTCGGAAAAACGGTTGATTCAAGGCCGCCTCGCGGAATGGGACCTGCGCGCTCCCCTTAGGATCGCAACCAAACACTGCCCTTGTCATATGGATCGGCGAGCGACGTTTCCCGGTTCAACAGAGCCGTTTGGAAAAATAATCCCAAGAGGCTCAAGGAGGCGGCGGCAATGGCCGATACTAGGGGGCCGAGGTTCGTCCGTCGCGGGCAACCGCGAACGGGGGCGAATCGAACGCCAATGGGTTCAGGCGCCGGCCATAACGGGCGGCGCCTGGAAAGGAGCATGTAAAGATAGGTCAATCTGGCAATCGCGAAAGAGAGAAAACCGATGTTCTCACGTGAACTGAATCCCGGTCTGGGCCGTGCGGGACGAGTTCGGCCGCAGCTGGAAATCCTTGAAGACCGCTGCTGTCCGAGCGGCGTTTCCCTCCACAATCACGTTCTGTCGCTTACCGGCGACTCTTCCAACAGCACCATCATTGTTCGAGACGGCGGACACGGCAACGTCAGCGCCGAGGTCGAGGACGGCCACGGCCACTGGCACAGCCTTACGGCCAACGGCGTCAGCACGATCGACATCGACTCGCACGGCGGCAACGATCGCATTGAATACGACCTTACTCACACCCTGACCAATTCCGAGACGCTGAACCTGAACCTTGGCAAAGGGAACGACCAGGTTCGTCTAAACTTCGATCAAAAGATTTCGGCCCGGACCTTGAAAATCAACGTGGACGGCGGCGGCGGCAACCCGGACATCCTGGCCACCTTCGGCAACATCGACGGCACAGACCTTCAGCTGGCGGCCCGCTTGGGCAACTCCTGGAACCATTTCGATAGCAAATGGGGCGGCGGCGGCCATTTCTACGCCAAGTTCAACGGCAACGAGACCGGCAACGCGAACGTGAAATTGAACATTCAGGGCGGCGATGGCGTGAGCGGCATCAACGTGAAGGTCAACGGCGACATCGGCAAGCACGCGCGGATGACCGTCAACACAACCGTGGGCAACAACGACAACACCGTCCACGTCGATTACTCGGGCAAGCTGGACGGCAGCCTCACGATCGAGGATCACGTCGGTTCCGGCTGGGACTGGCTTGAGACGCATGTCAACCTGACGCCGCACAGCACGGGATCACTCGTGGCGCATATACATGGCGGCTCCAGGAGCGACCCGCTGATCCTGAGCGTCCGTGACAGCGGCAGTCATCTTCAAAAATTGGACGCGACCATCGACGGCGCCGCTGGCAACAGTACGGTCGATCACACGCGCAACGTTAAGGTTCTAAATCCACACCGTTAAGCGTTGTGTCCAAACAGGGCGAGCGGCCGGCGTGAGCCGGC